>NZ_CP119676.1:738333-1107500 GCF_029318635.1 Varunaivibrio sulfuroxidans
CAGCATCTCGGCGACGACGTCCATCGCCGCGCGGGGCAGCCAATTGTCGTGTTGGCGCTGCGCCAGGGCCAGCAAGGGCATCACCGCGCTTTGCTGGCGTCCCTCGGGATACTTGGCGATAAAGGCCTGCGCCTTTTCCAAACTTTCCGGGGTAAAGGCGAAAGTTTCGGGCTGTTCAAAAGTCATATCACTACTCATCGGTCAATTTCACCGAAAACGACGTCGAGCGAGCCGATCACCGCCACCGCGTCGGCCAGCATATGGCCCTTGGTCAGCATGTTCATGGCTTGCAAATGGGCGTATCCCGGCGCGCGAATCTTGCACCGATAAGGTTTGTTGGTGCCGTCGGAAACCAGAAAGACGCCGAACTCGCCCTTCGGCGCCTCGACGACGCTATAGGTCTCGCCGGCGGGCACGTGATAGCCCTCGGTATACAGTTTAAAGTGGTGGATCAGCGCCTCCATAGAGGTCTTCATATCGGCCCGGGGCGGCGGCGAAACCTTGCCGTCCTCGCACATCACGGGGCCGTCCGGCATATTTTCCAGGCACTGGCGCATGATCTTGACGCTTTCGCGCATTTCATACATGCGCAGCAAATAACGATCGTAGCAGTCGCCGTTCTTGCCCACCGGAATGTCGAACTCCATCTCGTCATAGCTGTCGTAGGGCTGCGATTTACGCAGATCCCACGCGACGCCCGAGGCCCTGAGGTTGGGGCCGGAAAAGCCCCAATCGAAGGCCTGTTCGGCGCTGACGACGCCGATATCCACGGTGCGCTGCTTGAAAATTCGGTTTTCGGTCAGCAGGGTTTCCAAGTCGTCGATCATCTGCGGATAGGCTTCGGTCCACGCCAGGATATCCTCGATCAAACCTTCGGGCACGTCTTGGGAAACGCCGCCAGGACGGAAGTAATTCATATGCATGCGCGCGCCGCAAACGCGCTCGCAAAATTCCATCAACCGTTCGCGGTCTTCAAAGGCCCACAGCATCGGCGTCATCGCGCCAACGTCGATGGCGTAGGACGTGACGTTCAGGATGTGGCTCAGGATGCGGCCGATTTCGGCATACAGGATGCGAATGTATTGGCCGCGTTTGGGGACCTCGATCCCCAGCAGTTTTTCCGTCGCCAGGGCGAAGGCGTGCTCTTGGTTTTGCGGCGAGACATAGTCCAGGCGATCGAAATACGGCACCGCCTGGGTGTAGGTCTTGTGCTCGATCAGCTTTTCGGTGCCCCGATGCAGCAGGCCGATATGGGGGTCGGCGCGGTCGATCACCTCGCCGTCCATTTCCAGGACCATGCGCAAGACGCCGTGGGCGGCGGGATGCTGAGGGCCGAAATTCAGGGTCAGATTCTTGATATGATTGACGGACATGACGTTATGCGTCCCCCTCGCCTGCGGCGGCTTTTTCATCCCCCGGAAGAACGCGCTCGGGCCCTTCCCAGGGGCTGAGGTAATCGAAACTTCTAAATTCCTGGGTCAAGGCGACCGGCTCGTAGACGACGCGCTTTTTCTCGTCGTCGTAGCGCATCTCGACATAGCCCGTAAGCGGAAAATCCTTACGCAACGGATGACCCTGGAAACCATAATCGGTAAGTAGCCGGCGCAAATCGGGATGACCGGAAAACAACACCCCATAAAGGTCCCAGACTTCCCGCTCGAACCAGCCGGCGGTGCTGAACACGCCGGTCACGCTGGGCACCGGGGTTTCGCCGTCGGTCTGAACCTTGACCCGGACCCGCGTGTTATGCGTCAAACTCAATAGGTTGTAGACGACATCGAAACGTTTTTCCCGCTGCGGATAATCGACGCCGCAAATGTCCATCACTTGCTTGAACCGACAGTTCACGTCGTCGCGCAGAAAGGTCAAAACCCTCACGATATCGTCGGTGCGCGCATGAACGACAAGCTCACCCTGGGTCACGGCGGTCGCCAGGACCGCATCCCCTAGGGCTTCACCGATCATGTCTCCAAGTTCCTTGAGTGCCGCTGTCATGGTCTGTCCCGTATCCTTGCTCGTTACCCCGCCACCTTTAACGGAGAATAGTTCCGGTCCGGCGGATCTTTTTCTGCAACTGCAACACGCCGTAAATCAGCGCCTCGGCGGTCGGCGGGCAACCGGGAACGTAGATGTCCACCGGAACGACGCGATCACAACCGCGCACGACGGAATAGGAATAATGATAGTATCCTCCGCCATTGGCGCACGATCCCATCGAGATCACGTACCGCGGTTCGGCCATTTGGTCGTAAACCTTGCGAAAGGCCGGCGCCATTTTGTTGGTGAGCGTCCCCGCGACGATGATCACATCGGACTGGCGTGGACTGGGGCGCGGCACGACGCCGAAACGGTCGAGATCGTAGCGGCTCATATAGGCGTGGATCATTTCCACTGCGCAACACGCCAAGCCGAAAGTCATCGGCCACAGCGAACCGGTGCGCGCCCAATTGACCACTTTGTCGAGGTTGGCGACGACGAAGCCGCGCTCTTTCAACGTATCGGTGACCTGACCAAGCACGACATCCTGCTGCGCGCCCGGCGGCAACGGCGCCAAGGGTTGCTCTATTCCCATTCCAACGCCCCTTTCTTCCATTCGTATACAAAACCGATCGTCAAGATCGCGAGAAAGATCATCATCGACCAAAACCCAAACAACCCGATTTTCCCCAGACTGACCGCCCAGGGGAATAGGAAGGCTATTTCCAAATCGAAAATAATAAAAAGGATCGAGACGAGGTAAAACCGGACATCGAAGGGACGGCGCGCGTCCTCGAACGCCTCGAAACCGCATTCATACGCGGAATTCTTTTCCGGATCGGGTTTTTGATGCCCGATCAGCCAAGAGGCCGCCAGCATGAAAAACGCGATCGCGAAGGCGACCCCTAAAAAAACCAAGATGGGAAAATATTGGCCGACGACAGCGTTCATATCCGCGAATCCCTCTGCCTAAGAAGATGATCTAATGCCGATCCCCCGGCACACCGCAAAAAAACGGCCACATCAAAACCGACGCGCCGTACGAACGTCATGGCGCGCATTAGGGAAAGTTCCGTCATGTCAACCGACCCCTTCGGTCGTTATCGCCACACACCAACACGCACGAAAACCGACACTTCGGCCTTGCTCTAGTCAGCCCTAAAAACCAGACTGCGGCGAACCACATTCTTTATAAGGTTTTTAAAAACCTATTCCTATGCCAAATTTTAAAGACATCCTAAAAGACAACCCAGGATACTTTTCCATTCAGCAGCGTGAACCGTTTTGGATTGTGAAAATCAAACACCGAGCTCCCTCCGGCAGAGGTGCAGCGAACTCTTCCCCGAACAACGCCGAGGCCAAGATCAATCGTACACATGCAAAAGCCGCGTGCAGATAGCTAAGATCTAGAAATGTAAAAGAACAATTCCACGATTACAAATAGTTATGGAATTGCTAATATGGCGGGAGTGACGGGACTCGAACCCGCGACCTCTGGCGTGACAGGCCAGCGCTCTAACCAACTGAGCTACACCCCCTTAGAGAAGAGGACACCTTCCATGGAGGAAAGCGTCGTGTCGTTAGGGACGGCGGTTTAGTAAAACACCCCCCCATGAGTGTCAAGCACGCAAGTCGAGGTTTTCACTTTTTTCTTGGGATAACCCTAGGGCGACGGAAGGGAACCGATAGCTCCAACAGAACAAAGAACACAAACTAAAAATTATAAACATAAACATGTAAACATAAAGAATAATGAGACACCTTAATAAAAATTATTTAAGAGAATATGAATACTATTTTTATTTACATACTATAACTATACACAGCCATAGTAGGAATTGCTGGTGTTCTATATTTGTCATGAAATTTGACATTTCATAAACAATCAACGAATATGCGCACCTCATTCACCAAAGATACTTACAAGCCATAAGGATTTATTATGATCAGGAAAGCAGTGGTTGGCGCCTGCGTCGTTGCGTTTGGCGGCGTGTTGTCCATGAACCTCACCATGAGCACGGCGCGCGCGGCGTCCACCGCCGCGCCCCAGTGCGAAATCAACCGTCCTATTGTATTTTCGGATCTCAATTGGGACTCCAACCGATTCCATACCGCCCTCGCCCGCTTCATCGTCGAAAAAGGTTATGGGTGTAAAACCGACGCAACCCCCGGCGACACCATGCCACTGATCATGGCGCTGATTCGTGGCGACAACGACGTCATGATGGAGCTGTGGGAAGAAAACGTTAAGGATGTCTGGCAAAAAGCCGAGAAGCAGGGCAAGGTCGAGAAGGTCGGCGTTAACTTTCCCGACGCGGTTCAAGGATGGTTCATCCCCAAATACCTCGCCGAAGGCAAGGCCAAGGGCCTGAAAAGCGTCGCCGACCTCCCCAAATATAAAGATCTTTTCCAGGACCCCGAGGAGCCCAGCAAGGGGCGTTTCACCAACTGCCCCGCCGGTTGGGGGTGCGAGGACGTCAACTCGAAAAAGCTCAAGGCCTACGGCCTGCTGAAGGATTACACCAATTTCCGTGTCGGCACGGGCGCCGCGCTGGATGCGGCGATCGCCGGCGCCTACAAACGTAAAAAACCGATCTTGTTCTATTATTGGGGACCGACCTGGATCATGGGCAAATACGACATGGTGCAGTTGCAGGAACCGAAATACGATCCCAAGGTCTGGGACAACTTGCTGAAAAACGACAACGCGAAACAAGCCTGCGCCTACCCGGTCGTCGCCGTCGAGGTGGCGGTCAGCAAGCCGTTCGCGGACAAGGCGCCGAAGATCATCAATTTCCTATCCCACTATCACACCAATAATGCGATGGTTTCTCGGGCTTTGACGTACATGCAGGAAAACAACGTCTCGGCGAAGGACGCCGCCCTACACTTCCTGAAAACGCAACAAAAAGTGTGGACGAAATGGGTCCCCGCCGATGTCGCGAAACGGGTGGAAAGCGCCCTTAACTAAAATTTTCTTCGGACCAAATCCCCGACCCCATCCAAGACGGGGTCGGGGATTTGCTTCCAATAACTTCCAGCAACAGCAATGAGAAAAATATAGTGTTTCCGGAAAACTTCACGTTTTCGATTCGAAATCCAATCAACACGGCGATCGATTGGTTGATTACCAATTTTGGCGATACCTTCGATGCCGTCGTCCACAACGTCCTCGCCGTCTTTGTTCCCATCGAGCAGGCTTTACGACACACCCCGTGGTGGATCATCGTCCTGCTGGTTTTGGGTCTTTCGTACCACGCCAGCCGTAACTGGCGCCTGAGCGCAATGCTCGGCGCGTTGATGATGTTGATCGGCGTCTTGGGGCTGTGGGACATGGCGATGCAGAGCCTCGCCCTGATGTTGGTTTCGACCGTCATTTCGGTTACAATCGGCATTCCCATCGGAATCGCCATGGCGGCGCATGACCGCCTGCGCGCGGCTGTTTTGCCCATTTTAGACATGATGCAGACCATGCCCAGTTTCGTCTACCTGATCCCGGCGCTGATGCTGTTTGGCCTGGGCATCGTGCCCGCCATTCTGGCGACGTTCATTTACGCCGTCCCGCCGGTGATTCGCCTAACCGACTTGGGAATTCGCCTCGTCGATCATGAAACGGTCGAGGCCGCCCGCGCCTTCGGCGCCAATCGGCGTCAAATTTTATTCGGCGTACAACTGCCCCTTGCGATTCCCAACATCATGGCCGGCGTTAATCAAACCACCATGATGGCCCTGTCGATGGTCGTCATCGCCTCGATGATCGGCGTGCGCGGGTTAGGTCAGGAAGTCCTTTTGGGTATTCAACGCCTGGATGTCGGACGCGGCGCATCGGCGGGCATCGCCATTGTCGCGCTGGCCGTCGTGCTCGACCGCATCACCCAAGCTTATGGAAAGCGCGCTCAGGCATACAAACAAAAGGGACATGGATAATGCCCGAAGCAAAAAATAAAATCGAAGTCCGTAACGTCTTTAAGGTCTTTGGTAAAACGCCAAAGGCCATTTTGCCGATGGTCGAAAACGGCGCGGGCAAGGACGAAGTGCTGGAAAAAACCGGTCATACCATCGGCCTCAACAACGTCACCCTGTCGATCAAGGAAGGGGAGACCTTCGTCATCATGGGTCTGTCCGGCTCGGGAAAATCGACCCTAATCCGTCATTTCAACCGCCTGATCGACCCCACGTCGGGGGAAATCATCGTTGACGGACAGGACGTCATCAAGATGGACATGAAAGCGTTGGTCGATTTCCGCCGCCACAAGATGAGCATGGTCTTCCAGCGCTTCGGACTGTTCCCGCACAGAACGGTATTGAAAAACGTCGCCTACGGCCTTGAGGTGCAAAAAATCCCCCGCGCCCAGCGTAACGAACGGGCCCGCGAATGGATCGAAACGGTCGGCCTTTCGGGGTACGAAAACGCCTACCCAAGTCAGCTCTCGGGCGGCATGCAGCAGCGCGTCGGGCTCGCCCGCGCCTTGTGCACGGATCCCGACATCTTGCTCATGGACGAGGCGTTTTCGGCATTGGATCCCTTGATTCGCAGCGACATGCAGGACCAGTTGGTCGAACTACAGAAAAAGTTGCACAAAACCATCGTGTTCATCACCCACGACCTGCACGAAGCCCTGCGCATCGGTGACCGTATCGCCATCTTGAAGGACGGCGAGATTCGTCAGATCGGCGAGCCGGAGGAAATTTTGATGCATCCGGCCGACGATTACGTCAATGCGTTCGTCCGCGATGTCGATCGTTCGCGGGTCCTCTCCGCGCGCTCGTTGATGAAAAAACCGCCGGTCGTCGTCAGCGAGGACGCCTCGTTGAGCGAGGTCATTGAAAAAATCGCCGCCTCCAGCGCCAGCTATGCCTACGTTCAGTGTTCGCAAAACATCCTTCAAGGCGCGGTCACCGGCGAGACGGTACGCGCGGCGTCCCGGCAAGGCGAAGACGATCTGAAATCGCTGGTCCAGCCGATCCCCTCGGCAACGCCCGACACCATGCTCGCCGATCTGCTGTCCGACACCCTGCAATCGGACGTCCCGATCGCCATCATCGGCGACGATGGCCGTATTCGCGGCATATTGCCCCGCAAGACCATCCTCGCCGCCCTGTCCGAGAACGCCGCGCCCCCACCCGCACCGGACCAGACGCCACCCAATAAACCGTTTACAAACGCGGCGTAACCGCGGGCTTTCACGTTTGTTTACCCATTTTGGCTTTTCGAGTACGCCGCCCCACCGAAAGATGGGACGGCGTACTCACAATGGGAGAACCCGCTCGCTCTTCAACCCTTCCGCCGGCAAGCCCCCCCCCGCAAATCAGCAAACCGCCGGTTCAACCCCGTGCTTCTTTGCCTCGTTTCCTACGGCATTAACAAAGGACATAAAGAAGATGTTCATGCCGACGTACGCCGCCAGGCTGGAAACAAGACCAAGCTGGAAACAAAACAAAGGGCATCCGACAGGCTCATATCGTTACCGGTTATTTTTTGTAAAGACCGGAGATCATCAGAACGTCGATCGCCGTGCCGGGAATATCAATCCCGCCGTCGATCAACGCCGCGATGAGGTCAAGAATCGCATCGATGCCCTCCGCAAGGTGGAAAACGCCCCCGGATCATTGAAACGACGCGCGTCGAATTGCTCAAACAGTCGGGAGGGGTAGTCAAAAGGGTCCTGACTTACAAGCGCTAACCTTACCCGACCGGGACGGGTCTCCCGCCTATCGAACGACCTTGGGCAGCGTCAGCGACGAACTGGCGGACATCCCCCACGGCCTGATAGGGGACGCCCTTTACGACGAAACCGGATGAAACCCCGAGACTCGGTGGCAAATATTGGTGGGTGGGAATGGTGGGCGGTGACGGGCTCGAACCGCCGACATTCTCGGTGTAAACGAGATGCTCTTCCAACTGAGCTAACCGCCCTTAAAATGCAATGCGTCCCATATCCGGGCGCCCGGCATGTCGGGATATGTCCGCCGGGTGAAAATCGCCCGATACCTTACGATATCTTACGATATCTTTTAGCGGACGTTCCCTCCCACTGGCGTCCGCCCCAATTTCGGCCCTCAAGAGCGATAGGACGCCTCTAAGCCTCACAACCTCGCCGTGGGGCGCAGAGTATCTTTGACGGGCCGTAAACTCAAGCTCTATGGAGGGTCGAAACAAAAAAAACCGGCCGCCCCAAAAGACAGCCGGTTTTAAAGCATGCGTCGAAATGCGTCGTTTAGTTAACGGCGTCTTTCAGACCCTTGCCGGCCTTGAATTTCGGCTGATTGGACGCCGGAATGCTGATGGGCTCGCCGGTCCGGGGATTGCGTCCCTGAGACGCCGCGCGCTTGGCGACGCTGAAGGTGCCAAAACCAACCAGACGCACTTCCTTTTTATCTTTCAAGGAGGACGTGATCGACGAGAAAACAGCGTCGACGGCTTTGGCGGCATCAGCCTTGGAAAGGCCGGTGCTTTCGGCGACGGCAGCAACGAGATCATTCTTATTCAATGTAAGGCCCCCTTTATCGTCTATGTGAAATTAGACATTTTTGGAAAGGACCACGGGGGTTGTTCCGTGGCGATGTGTGATGGCGCACTTTAGATCGCCGGAAACACCGCCGTCAATCGTTGAACTGCACTTTTCCCCAGGTTTTTTGCGGGTTACAGCGCATTTTAGGAAAATACAATTATTCAAAACGAGAAGAACCCCGGTGAAACAAATAGTTCACCGGGATTCACTTTACTCTTTCATAGATGATTTATTTTTACCCCAAGATTCAGTGGGTGAGCACTTCCTTACCGTCTTCGGCCTCGGCGGCCTTGGCCGCTGCGGCGACGGCGTCCGAGTCCTCGTTCCATTCGACCGGCGTAATCGGGTTGGCCAGGGCCACCTTGAGGACGTCGTCCACGGTGTTGACCGGAATGATTTTCATCCCCTTTTTGACGTTATCCGGAATTTCCGCGAGATCCTTTTCATTGTCCTTTGGGATCAGGACGGTCTTGATTCCGCCGCGCAGGGCGGCCAGGAGTTTCTCCTTCAGGCCGCCGATCGGGAAAACCCTGCCGCGCAACGTGATCTCGCCGGTCATGGCGACATCGCGGCGCACCGGATTGCCACTGAGCACGGAAACGATCGACGTCACCATGCCGACGCCGGCCGACGGACCGTCCTTCGGAGTCGCCCCTTCGGGGACATGGACGTGAATGTCCTTCTTGGTGAAGACGTTGGGGTGGATGCCGAATGCCGGCGCCCGCGACTGCACGTAGGAGCGCGCCGCCTGGATCGATTCCTGCATGACGTCGCCGAGTTTCCCGGTGATCGTCATCTTACCCTTGCCGGGCACCATGATCGCCTCGATCGCCAGCAATTCGCCGCCGACCTCGGTCCAGGCCAAGCCGGTCGTGATGCCGACCAGATCGGTCTCTTCGATCTCGCCGAAGCGATAACGGCGCACGCCCGCGTATTTTTCCAAATTACGGGTGGTGACGGCGATCTTCTGAAGGTTTTCATCCATCAGAATTTCCTTGATCGCCTTACGCGTCAGGTTCGCCAGTTCGCGTTCCAAGTTACGCACCCCGGCCTCGCGGGTGTAATAGCGGACCAAGTCGCGAAGGGCGGTGTCGGAAATCGACCATTCCTCGGCCTTCAGGCCGTGGGCGCTCATCTGTTTTTCAATCAGATGACGCTTGGCGATCTCCACCTTTTCGTCCTCTGTATAGCCGGACAGGCGGATAATCTCCATCCGGTCGAGCAGCGGCCCCGGCATGTTCATGGTGTTGGCGGTGGTCACGAACATCACATCGGACAAGTCATAATCGACTTCCAGGTAGTGATCGTTGAAGGTGTTGTTCTGCTCCGGATCGAGCACTTCGAGAAGCGCCGAAGCGGGATCGCCGCGCCAGTCCTGGCCCATTTTATCGATCTCGTCGAGCAAGAACATCGGGTTGGAGACCTTGGCCTTCTTCATGCCCTGGACAACCTTGCCCGGCATCGAGCCGATATAGGTGCGCCGATGCCCGCGAATTTCCGACTCGTCGCGCACGCCGCCGAGACTCATGCGCACGAATTTGCGCCCGGTCGCCTTGGCGATCGACTTGCCCAGCGACGTTTTGCCGACGCCCGGAGGGCCGACAAGGCACAAAATCGGACCCTTGATTTTCTTGGTTCGGCCCTGTACGGCAAGATATTCGAGAATGCGTTCCTTGACCTTCTCCAGGCCGTAATGGTCGGCGTCGAGGACCGTTTCCGCCTTTTTCAGGTCATTGTTGACCTTGGTCCGTTTTTTCCAGGGAATGCCTAGCATCCAATCCAGGTAATTACGCACGACGGTGGCTTCGGCGGACATCGGGCTCATCGACTTAAGTTTTTTCAACTCACCCAGACACTTGTCGCGTGCTTCCTTGGACAGGCGCGTTTTCTTAATGCTCTCTTCAAGCTCGCCGGCCTCGTCGCGGCCATCTTCGGTTTCACCCAGTTCCTTCTGAATGGCCTTCAACTGCTCGTTCAGATAGTACTCACGTTGGGTCTTTTCCATCTGGCGCTTGACGCGGTTGCGAATTTTCTTTTCCACCTGCAAGACGCCGATCTCGGCTTCCATATAGCCGTAGACGCGCTCCAGGCGTTCGGCGGCGCCGTCGATCTCCAACAGTTCCTGCTTTTCCGAAATTTTCAACGCCAAATGCGAAGCTACGGTGTCCGCCAACTTCGAGGGGTCCTCGATCTGGTTGATCGAAACCAGCGCCTCGGGCGGAATTTTCTTATTCAGCTTTATGTATTGTTCAAACTGGCCGACGACCGAACGCGATAATGCTTCGAGTTCCGAGGGGTCGGCCTCGGGTTCGACGATCACCTCGGCTTCGACCTGAAAGAAATCGGGATTATCGGCAAAGCGTTTGATGCGCGCCCGCTGACCGCCTTCGACCAAGACCTTGACCGTTCCGTCGGGGAGTTTGAGCAACTGCAGGACCGTCGAAATCGTTCCCACCATGTAGATGTCATCCGATTCGGGGTCGTCCTGGGCGGCGTTTTTTTGCGCCACCAGCAGGATTTGTTTGTCGTCGCGCATGACGTCCTCAAGCGCGCGCACGGACTTCTCCCGCCCGACAAACAATGGAACGATCATATGGGGAAAAACGACGATGTCGCGTAACGGCAAAACGGGATGGAAATTACCTACGGCGGGTACGGTCATAGCGGCCTCGATCATTTGACGTATTGTGATGACATCCGCCCCCGAATATCGGCAGGCGGATCATGAGCCTGTTTCCCGATAGAGATGGCCCCCTCGCAAGACGCATTCAAGGGTCAATGGGATAGAAATGTAATGATAGAGCCTATTTTGTCCCCCAAACAGGATTTTCTTGTTTTTGTGCGTCATCTTCCCCGATTTTATCGGTAAAATTGCCGTGAAGACCCGTTAAAGGAGGGGGTGTCGGCCAAGAAAAAGCCCCGGAGACACGCTTATATCTCCGGGGCGGACATATTTCGCCCTCAACGACGAGGGAAACACGGCGCATTCAAGCGCTGGATTCAACCTCGCCGGTGCGTTCGGCATAGATGTAAAGAGGTTTGGCGCCATCATCGACGACCTCGCGATTGACGACCACCTCCTCGACACTATCCAAGCCCGGCAATTCGAACATCGTATCGAGCAAGATACCCTCCATGATCGAACGCAATCCACGTGCGCCGGTCTTGCGTTCAACGGCTTTTTTGGCGATGGCCTTTAAGGCCCCCTCGGTAAAGCTCAGTTGAACGTCTTCCATTTCGAACAGGCGCTGGTATTGCTTCACCAGGGCGTTTTTCGGTTCGGTCAATATCTGGATCAGGGCCGCTTCGTCGAGGTCTTCCAGGGTCGCCAGCACCGGCAACCGGCCGACGAATTCGGGAATCAGGCCGAATTTCAGCAAATCCTCGGGCTCGACGTCGCGGAGGACCTCGCCGGTACGCCGGGCGTCAGGCTCGCGCACATCGGCGCCGAAACCGATCGAGGTCCCCTTGCCGCGGTTGGAAATGATTTTGTCCAACCCGGAAAAAGCACCGCCGCAAACGAACAGGATATTGGTGGTGTCCACCTGGAGGAATTCTTGCTGAGGGTGCTTGCGCCCACCTTGCGGTGGTACGGAGGCGACGGTCCCCTCCATGATTTTCAACAACGCCTGTTGGACGCCTTCGCCCGAGACGTCACGGGTAATCGACGGGTTGTCGGATTTGCGCGAAACCTTGTCAACCTCGTCGATATAGACGATACCGCGCTGCGCCCGTTCGACATTGTAGTCGGCCGATTGCAGGAGTTTCAGAATAATATTCTCGACATCCTCGCCGACATACCCCGCCTCGGTCAGGGTCGTCGCGTCGGCCATCGTGAAGGGCACATCCAAAATACGCGCCAGCGTTTGCGCCAACAACGTCTTGCCGCAACCGGTCGGCCCGATCAACAGAATGTTGGACTTCGCCAATTCGACGTCATCGCTTTTGGAGCTGTGTCCGAGACGCTTGTAATGATTGTGCACGGCCACGGATAAAACTCGTTTGGCGTACGGTTGCCCGATTACATAATCATCGAGAACGGTCTTGATTTCCGCGGGGGTCGGCACACCGTCGCCGGACTTCACCAACGCGCTCTTGTGTTCCTCGCGGATAATATCCATGCACAACTCGACGCATTCATCGCAAATGAAAACCGTCGGGCCGGCAATTAGCTTGCGGACCTCGTGCTGACTTTTACCGCAAAAAGAACAATAAAGCGTATTTTTCGATTCGCCGCCGCTGGACTTGCTCATAAATGCTCCGTTCGAACGCCACACTCCCCAAGGGCTATATTAGCCGTTTGGCGAAGGGAGGCACAATCTCTAAAATCTATAAAGTCATTTTTCGTCATGTCCACCGCGGCTGCAAGCCGGAACAAAAACGAAAAATACCCAGGAAACCTTTCCCCGATTTACTTGATATAGGCATCATCACAATCGGGAATAAGGTTTGTTTTCACAAAACCGGACAAGGGGCTTTAATCGACCTTGTCGGCCTGCTCGTCTTCACCGTCCTCGCTCTTCGGGCGCTGGGAAACGACCTCGTCGATCAAGCCGAATTCACGCGCCTCCTCGGGCGACATAAAGCGATCGCGTTCGAGTGCGTCTTCGATGGTGCTCAAGGGTTGCCCCGTGTGATGCACATAGATTTCATTCAGGCGATGGCGCAATTTAAGGATTTCCTTGGCCTGAATTTCGATGTCGGAGGCCTGCCCCTGCGCGCCGCCGGAAGGCTGATGCACCATGACGCGGGAGTTGGGCAACGAATAGCGCTTGCCCGCCGCCCCCGCGGTCAACAACAACGACCCCATCGACGCCGCCTGACCGATGCACACCGTCGAAACGTCGGGTTTGATGTATTGCATGGTGTCGTAAATCGCCAATCCCGAAGTCACGACCCCGCCCGGCGAGTTGATGTAGAAGAAAATATCTTTCTTCGGATTTTCCGACTCCAGGAAAAGCAACTGGGCGCAAATCAAACTGGATACGCCGTCGTCAACCTGTCCGGTCAGAAAGATGATTCGCTCCTTCAAAAGGCGGGAAAAAATATCATATGCGCGCTCGCCGCGGTTGGTCGTTTCGACCACCATGGGCACGAGAGAACTCATATATGTTTCAACCGGATCGCTCATTGGTACGCACATCCTTTAAAGTCCAAAAGGTTGAGAAAAGGCCTCAACCAATGTGGGGGTGTCGCGGAGGAAAGTCCAGACCCACAACACAAACCCGACCGGCATTGCCCCAAGGCGCCGTGCGCGCGGCGAAAGCCGACCGGGTCGTTTGTGTCGTCGTCCGTCTCTCGATTTATGGCTCTACGCGTCTTTATTCGGCTTTCCCAGCGCTTTCGTCCTTCGCCTTGGCCGAGGTTTTCTTGGCGGCGGGCTTCTTGGCGGCGGCGGGTTTCTTGGCCGCCGCTTTTTTAGCGGGGGCCTTCTTGGCGGCGGCCTTCTTCGCCGAAGCCTTCGGGGAAACGTCCTCGTCCTCGGGGGCGAGCAGCGTTTCAACATCGACGACTTTGTCCGTCACCTTGGCCATCTCAAGGATAAAGTCGATTACCTTGTCCTCGAAAATCGGCGAACTGAGCTGCTGCATCGCATCGGGATTTTGGCGGAAATAATCGATAACGGCCTGTTCTTGCCCAGGATAACGCTTCGCTTCTTGGAACATCGCCTTGTTGAGGTCTTCCTGAGACACCTTGATCTCGTTGGTCCGCCCCACTTCGGCGAGAACCAGACCCAAACGCACGCGCCGTTCGGCGATTTCCTCGAACTCGGCCTTGCGCTCGTCGTCGGACTTTCCGTCGTCTTCCTCGTGGCCCGCTTTTTTGCTTTCCTCGAACTGCTTTTCAATGGACTCCAGTTCGCCATCGACTAGGCTCTGCGGCAATTCGAAATCGTAGGTCACGGCCAAGGCGTCCAACAAGGCGCGCTTCAACTTCTGGCGAGAGACATCCTTGAACCCGCGCTCGTGCTCTTCGTTGATCGCTTTTTTCAGGTCGTCCAGAGTATCCATGCCGGCCTTTTTGGCCAATTCGTCGTCGATCTGCGCGGGCGCGGTTTCGCGCAACTCCTTAACCTTGACGTCAAACACCGCATCCTTGCCGGCCAGATCCTCGGCGCCGTATTCCTTGGGAAAGGATACCTTCACTTCAATGTCGTCGCCGGCCTTGACGCCGATCAGTTGCTCCTCGAAGCCGGGGATGAAGCTGCCCGAACCCAATTCGAGGGAATAATCCTCGGCCTTGCCGCCGGGAAACTCGACGCCATCCACCTTGCCGACGAAGTCGATCACGACGACGTCGCCGGTTTTGCTTTTACGCGCGCCTTTAATCGGCTCGGCGGTTTTATAAGCCTCGGCCATGCGATCGAGCGATTTTTGAAGCTCGGCCTCGTCCGGTTTGGCGATCAAGCGTTCCAAGGAAATTTTCGAAAAATCCGTTAGCTCTATGGCGGGCAAAACCTCCAGGGCGATGGTGTATTCTAGGTCTCCGCCCTCATCGAATTTGGTGACTTCAATCTTGGGCTGCTGGGCCGGACGCAGGGCGTGATCGGTTAAAACCTGGGTCGATGTTTCATTTACCGCGCGTTCGAGCACCTCGCCCATGACATTGGCGCCATAGCGCTTACGAACCAGGGACATCGGCACCTTGCCGGGACGAAACCCAGGCAACTTGATTGTGGCCGACAGCTCTTTCAAGCGTTCCGTGACCTTGATCTCGACATCTGAGGCGGGAATCACTACGGCGAATTCCCTGCTTAACCCTTCGTTTTTCGTTTCAGTGACCTGCATTGGAATCCCAATCGGAGTGTTCAAAATGACGGACCGCCGCGCAAAACTTCATGATCGCAAAACTTCATGATCGAAGAGGACGGCAATCCAAATTCATAAATGGGCTGCTCCCAAATTGATTAAGGAAGCGCCCCATGGTGCGGGCGGAGGGACTTGAACCCCCACGGCGTCACCGCCACCAGGACCTAAACCTGGCGTGTCTACCAATTTCACCACGCCCGCGAATACCTGCTCGCCCAGGCGCGGCGCACTTTAAACGAATGTATTTTCCTGTCAACGCATAGCGACATCGCATATTTTTTTCAAATCAGGTTTTCAATAAAGCACGCACCGCGCCGGCGGCGGCGACACGGTCGTCGCGAGAATAAGCGTCGTGGTTGCTCTCGACATCGCTCAGGCGGTAGGCGTAGTTGATCATGATTCCGGCCGACTGCTCCAACCCTTTTTGCGAACGGTCGCCAAGCCAATTCAGGCGTTCCATCCGGGCGCCGTTGGACAGATGAAAATGCGCGACGGGGTCCAGGGCGCGGCCGTTTTTTCCTTTTTCCTCAATCAAATAGCGGGCGGCAAGACGAAGAAGCGGTGTTTTCAAGGCATCGCACGCGGCGGGCCTTTCCGCCCAATCCGCACGCGCCAGGATCCGGCCGAGAGGATGCATCCCGGCGTCACCGTCCGTGGACATGTCGTCCCCCCCTATTTTTTCGAGGGCGGTTTTTTCGTTCGCGCTAAGCAAGACCGCGCCCTCTTCCTCAATCACCAAATCGAGCCAGGCGCGAAACCCGGGGAGTGGCGACAGGGTTGCAAAATTTTTAAGCCCCTTCAATTCTCCGCTCAAAGTCTCGGCGACTCGCTTGATCAGGAAATTTCCGAAACTGATCCCAGCCAGTCCTTTCTGCGCGTTGGATATGGAGTAAAATATCGCCGTATCCGCCTTTTCCGGGTCCATCACGGGGGCATTTTCGTCGAGCAGATCCTGGATATTTCCGGCAAGCCCGTTCATCAGGGCGACCTCGACGAAAATCAACGGCTCCGCGGGCATCCGGGGATGGAAATAGGCGAAACAACGCCGATCGGAATCGAGCCTGTTTTTCAGGTCGTCCCAACTCTCGATGGCGTGCACCGCCTCATAAACCATCAGTTTTTCAAGTACGGCGGCGGGCGAACCATCCCAGGTGATGCGCCGCAGTTCGAGAAAATCGATATCGAACCAACTGATCAACAAATCGCGCAGATCGTGTTCCAACGCCCGCAAGGACGGATCGTGGCGCGCGAGGACGATTAACTCGGCCCTCATATCGACTAAAAACTTAACCCCCTCCGGTAACGCATTGAAAAGGGTGAGAAGTCTCACCCTGGGCGCCTTCAAAGTCCGACGCAATTGGTATTCGGCCTGCCAACGGTCCTCGGCGTTCCGGGCGGCGCGGAAAGCCTCGACGGCCACCAGCAAGGCGTCTGAATCGATATCGAACTCATCGGCCAGCACCCTTAAAAAACGTTCCCGCCCCTTACCGTCAAGGGCGAGATAAGCCCGGCCAAGCGCCGCGGCGCGGGCGCGGGCCTTGACCTCCGTCCCTCGGGATTCGAGGCAAGCCTGCATTTGTTGACGCAACCGGACGGCGTCGTCCTCGGGAAGATCGGGGCGCGACAGCGCACGCTCGGCGTCATACTCCGAACTGGCTATGGACTTCCATAACCCGCGCATATTTTTCAACGCGCTATCAAAAAAACCGAATTTATTTTCACCAAGCATGATCATCTATCGCAACCTTCAATTTTGTGTCGGAGAGGGCTACTGGCGCCCCTCGCGAAACCGAGTGTTCATCAATGCATCGACATCCGCAAGCGCCTGGGGCAACAAATCTCCGATATCTTCGGCGATGAGCCCCCATCCCCCATGCTGGGCGGCGCGGCCATGGAGCCACACCGCCGCCCGCGCCGCGGCGTAGGGCGGCATTCCTTGTGCGAGCAATCCAATAAGAACGCCCGCCAGGACGTCTCCGGAGCCGGCCGTCGCCAGTGTCGGCGGGGCATTGGCGTTAATCGCGGCGCGCCCGTCGGGGGCGGCGATGACGGTGTCGGCGCCTTTCAAGACGACGACGGCGCCGCTTCTGCGGGCCGCGGCGCGGGCGCGCGTCAACTTCGATACGTCTTCAAGGTCCGCAAACAAACGGGCGAACTCCCCGGCGTGCGGCGTCAACACCACCGGCCCATCGAACGTGGGGAATAAATCGCCGGGAGATTCGGCGTGGACGGTGAGGGCGTCGGCATCAAGCACGACCGGTTTCGCCGTCGCCAGCGCGGCACGCGTCAAGGCGCGGGTTCGTTCCGCCGCGTCCCCCTCTCGTCCCGCGCCCGGACCAACCAGAACGGCGCCGACACGGCGATCCGTCATCGCTTTTTCAAAGGCGGCGACGCCGTCCACGGGTATTACGATATTGCCCGGATCGCCGGCGGCGTAGACGCCGAGCGCGGCGGGAGGCGCGGCGATCGTCACCAGCCCGGCGCCCGCCCGGCGCGCGGCGCGGGCGGCCAGGCGGGCGGCCCCGGTCATCTCCGCCCCGCCCGCGATCACGCCATGGCCACGTAGGTATTTATGCCCGTCGAGCGCGGGGATGGGAAACGACGACAACCAGGTATCCGGAGTATTCAATGTCGTCATCGGCCGAATTTCGCCCAGCGCCGCATCCGCGATGCCGATATCCCTGACGCATAGCTCGCCGCGTAACGCGCGTCCGGGAAACAGATAATGACCGGGTTTCCCCCTGAAAAACGTCACGGTTAAAACGGCGCGCGCCGCCGCGCCTAAAATTTCACCACTGTCGCCGTGAACGCCACTGGGCATATCGACGGCGACGCAATCCAGGCCGCGCGCGCCGATGGCCTCGATAACCGCGCACGCCACCCCCGCCAGGGGGCGGTCGAGACCGGCGCCGAACAGGGCATCGACCACCAGGACGGGGGCGTCGCCAAAATCCAACGAATCGGGACTCAGCGCCGCCGTTTCGCCGCGCCACTCGTGAAAATGATGGGCGGCGTCGCCGGAAAGAGCGTCCGGATTCGCCAACGAGGCGACGCGCACCGGCCACCCCGCTTCGGCGAGAGCGCGGGCGACGACGAAGCCGTCGCCGCCGTTGTTGCCCGGCCCGCACAGCACCACCACCGAACGGCGGGACCATTTTTTCAAAATTTCATCGGCCACCGTTCGTCCCGCCGCCGCCATCAAATCGCGTCCCGCGACGTCCCCCGCGATCGTCAACCGGTCGGCCATCGCCATTTCGGCGACCGTCAACAGCTCTTCCCGCCCAAAACCCGACGTAATATCCTCAAGATTTTCGGTCTGTCGCCACGCCATGGTGTTTTCCCGTCTATTGATTTCACGCCCGGCTATTGATTTCACGCCCGGCTATTGATTTCACGATGGTACTCCATGGCGGCGGCGGCTTGAAAGCCCATCGTCGCGGAGAACGGTTTCACGCACAATTCCCGCTAAACTCACGTCTCCCGCTAAACTCACGTCGCTCCATCGCCCTGGATCACGAGAGCCTCCGGGCGTATAAACGAGTCTCCTCAAGTTCGCGGGGCCTTCCCTTTGCCTGTACGGAGTGTTTTTGCGCGATGAAAGTCATTGTCCTCGGTGCCGGGGTCGTGGGAACGAGCACGGCCTATTTTCTCGCCAAGGCGGGAATGGACGTCCATGTCATCGACCGCCAGGAAGGCGTCGCTCGGGAAACCAGTTTCGCCAACGGCGGTCAAATCGCCGCCAACCACGCCGAACCGTGGGCCGCGCCCAGCGTTTTGCCCAAGGCCTTGAAGTGGCTGGGCCGCACCGACGCACCCCTGCTCTATCACCTGCGCCTGGATCCCTCGCTTTGGGCATGGACATTGAAATTCCTCGCCAACTGCACCCCGGGGCGCGAACGGCGAAACACCGTGCGCACGCTGCGCATCGCCCTATACAGCCGCACCATTTTACAGCGCCTGCGCCGGGAAACCGCGATCGAGTATGACCATCTGGCGCGGGGCATCTTGAATATTTTCCACACCCCGAAAAGTTTCTCCGCCGGCGCGCGCGCCGCCGACGTGATGAGCGAACTGGGTTGCGAACGACGGACCCTGGATCGCGGCGCCTGCCTCGATCTCGAACCGGCGTTGCGTTTTTCCGACGCCCCCTTCGTCGGCGGAACCTGGAGCCCCCACGACGAAAGCGGAGATTGCTTTTTGTTCACCCAGCGTATCGGCGAGATGGCGCAAAAGGAGGGCGCCCGTTTTCACTTCGGAACCACCGTTACGCGTCTCTTGGCGAAAGGCAATCGGGTCGGCGGCGTCGAGACCGCGACCGGGGTCGAAACGGCGGACGCCTATGTCCTGTCGCTGGGCAGCTACAGCCGAAAGATCGCCCAAGACATGGGCCTGAACCTGCCGATTTATCCCGCCAAGGGATATTCCGTATCGATCCCCATCGAAAACGATGAAGGCGCACCGATGGTGTCGATCACCGATGACGCGCACAAGTTGGTCCTAAGTCGCCTGGGCGGCATTTTCCGGATTGCCGGAACCGCCGAATTCGCGGGCTATGACACCACCATCGACCCTGTCCGAGCACGCCAGACCCTGGACGCCGGACTACACCTGTTCCCCCGCGCCGGATCGCGCGATCGGGGCGAGTATTGGACCGGATTGCGCCCGGTGACGCCCGACAGCGTGCCGCTTCTGGGGCGCAGCCCGATCGAAAACTTGTACCTCAATACCGGACACGGGACCCTGGGTTGGACCATGGCGGCGGGATCGGGGCGCGTAATCGCCGATTTGATCGGTGGGCGCCGCCCCGAAATCGACCTAACGGGGTTGGGGATCGACCGCTTCTGAACCCCCGGCGCAAGAAAAAAACTTGCTTTTCGAATTGGTTTCGACACCATAGCGCCATGGATTACATCTTTCCCCTCGCCAACACGCTTCACGCCCTGGCCGCCGTTATCTGGGTCGGCGGCATGTTTTTCGCCCATCAGGTCCTACGCCCCGCTTTGGGCGCCAACGAGCCCCCCGTCCGCCTGGGCATTTGGGGGCGGGTATTCGCACGCTTTTTCGTTTGGGTATGGCTTGCCGTGATTATTCTTCCCATCACCGGGTACGCCATGGTCTATGGCGATTTCGGCAGTTTCGAAAACGCCGGCATGCATGTCACCGTGATGCACGCCATCGGCTGGGTCATGATCGCCCTGTATCTGTACTTGTACGTCGTTCCTTACGGTCAGTACCGACAAGCCGTAAAGGCCGAGGATTGGCCTCGCGCGGGCAAAATTCTGCCCATTATTCGCCGCATCGTCGGTACGAATCTGGTCTTGGGCCTGATTACGATCGTCGTCGCGGTGTCGGGTCGTTTTTGGGGCTAAGCGCGCCGTTCTCACGCTTTTTCGTGGGTGACCTCGCGAATTTCCGAATGCAAGGTCCTGTGCACGGGGCACTTATCGGCGATTTCCAGCAACCGTTCCCGGCTTTGCCGATCGAGATCGCCGATGATCTCGATTTCGCGGTCGATGGTGTCGATCTTGCCGCTGCGCGTCTCACATTCGGCGCAATCCTCGGCATGGATTTTCTTATGGGACAGGCGTACCGATACCCGCGCCAGCGGCCATTTCTTGCGCGCCGCGTACATCCGCAACGTCATCGCCGTGCATGCGCCGAGGGCCGCGAGAAGAAGGTCGTAGGGCGACGGCCCAAGATCGTCGCCCCCGGCGTCCTCGGGCTCGTCGGCGGTGATCCAGTGCGCACCCCCGATTGAAACCGCCTGAGCGTATATACCCTGGCCGCTTTCCGTGACCACCACTTCGCCGACACCCGCCGACGGGAACCGCGCAAAATCCTGGACGCTTTCATCGCCCCTGTCGGCGCTGATATAACGGTTGGACCATGCCGCGATGACGTCGGCGACATAGAAGGCGTCTTCCTTGCGGTGCAGCAAGTGATCGGCGTCATCCAGCGAGATAAAACTTTTCGGATGTTTCGCCGCCTGAAAAATCCGCTGCGCATTGTCGATGCCGACGATCTCATCGCGGGGACCGTGAAAAACCAAAAGCGCCTTGCCGAGACCGGCGATCGCCCCATTCAGGTTTTGCGCCGAGATATCGTCGAGAAAATGCTTCTTGATCGTAAACGGACGCCCGCCTAAGGAAACCTCGGCCTCGCCCTCGGCGTTAATTTCGTCCATCGCCGCATGAAAATGACCGGCGACGTGGGAGGGATCGTGGGGCGCGTTGATCGTCACCACCGCCGCCGCCTGAGGAATGCGCGCCGCCGCCGCCAACGCGGCGGCCCCGCCCAGGCTGTGC
This sequence comes from Varunaivibrio sulfuroxidans, assembly GCF_029318635.1. Classification (NCBI taxonomy): domain Bacteria; kingdom Pseudomonadati; phylum Pseudomonadota; class Alphaproteobacteria; order Rhodospirillales; family Magnetovibrionaceae; genus Varunaivibrio; species Varunaivibrio sulfuroxidans. The sequence goes on from NZ_CP119676.1 coordinate 759,937, forward strand.
CCGATCAAGATTTGCGCCGCGCCGTGGTTTTCGCTTAGAAACGTCGCCGCGGCGACGAGGTCCGCGACATTCGAGGTGAAGTTCGTATTGGCGAATTCGCCCTCGCTCGCCCCCAACCCGGTGAAATCGAAGCGCAGCACCGCGATACCGTGGGCGGTCAGTCCGCCGGCGACGCGCGCGGCGGCGAAAACATCCTTCGAGCAGGTAAAGCAATGGGCGAACAGGGCATAGGCCTTGGGCGCGCCTTCGGGAAAATCCAGCCGCGCCGCCAACATTTCGCCGTTTCCGCCCTGGAAGGTTACTTTTTCGCTTCGCGCCGCCGTCATCCGATCCTCCACCACAAAAAAACCACGACCGGCTTAACAAATGTCGCCGAGTCACGATAGGAGTTGAACACAGCAGCCACCTCGGGCACAACGGTAACGATATGAAATGGACCCATGCCCCGTTTATGAGCATTTGCGAGACCGGAGGCGTCGTCGTCAAGGAAGACGACGGTTGGTTGGCCCTACCCGACGGCGGGGACGGCGGCGCGATCGGCGCCTTTGAAGACCGCGCGGACGCCATGGCGGCGGTCGAGCACGATCACGGCGCACGCCTGTGCTGCGCCGATCGGCGGCGCGATCCGCAGCCGGGGGACGATTTTACCATCGACGACGTCGAAATCATCGACAAGACGCGCGCCTTTCAAGGCTATTTCGCCGTCGATCGGTACCACCTGCGCCATCGGTTGTTCGATGGCGGCTGGTCGGAACCGATCCACCGTGAGGTCTTCGAACGCGGGCACGCCGTGGCCGTGCTGTTGTTCGACCCGGCGCGAGACGTTCTGGTTTTCGTCGAACAATTCCGCCCCGGCGCCTTCGCCGCCCTGCGTGCGGGGGAAAGCTTGGCGGGTGGCGCGCCCTGGCTGATCGAATGCGTCGCCGGCATCGTCGAAAAGGGAGAAAGCCCCGAGGACGTCGCCCGCCGCGAAGCGTTCGAGGAGGCCCATTGCGAAATCGACGACCTGATTCCGATTTCCCGCTATTTCGTCAGTCCCGGCGGCGGATCCGAAACCGTCGCCCTGTATTGCGGCCTCACGCAAGCCCCCGAGAACGGCTCCCTGCACGGGCTGGCCGAGGAGCACGAGGATATTCGCGTCCTCTGCCTGGACGCCTCGGCGGCGGTATCCCGGCTCGAACAGGGGGGATTTAGCAACGCGCTCACCCTGATCGCCATGCAGTGGTTCGCCCTGAACCGGGTATCCTTACGAAAAAACGGATCGTGACCCACTCCCGACCCTAGGGTTCGGACCCTAGATTAACGCCCCGGCGTCCGGGCTTTTTCTTGCATATTTCCTATCGCGTATATATTTTATAAATGTAATACTAATTTATATGGTTATTTTTGTTTGTTTTACATAGAGGAAACATGAAAATCCGCAAAGGGTTCATCGGAACCATTGGAAACACCCCCCTCATTCATCTGAAAAAACTCTCCGAGGACACCGGATGCACCATTCTCGGCAAGGCGGAGTTTCTCAATCCCGGCGGCTCGGTGAAGGATCGCGCCGCGCTGTACATCATCCGCGACGGCGAACGGCGAGGTCACCTGAAACCGGGAGGAACCATTGTCGAGGGCACCGCGGGCAACACCGGAATTGGTCTGGCCTTGGTGGGAAACGCCCTGGGCTATAAATCCGTGATCGTCATCCCCGATACCCAAAGCCAGGAAAAAAAGGACGCCCTGCGCCTGTGCGGGGCCGACCTGCGCGAAGTTCCCGCCGCGCCGTATCGCGACCCCAACAATTATGTCCATGTTTCCCGACGCCTCGCCGAGGAGCTTAACGAGAGCGAACCTCACGGCGCGTTCTGGGCCAACCAGTTCGACAACGTCGCCAACCGCCAGGCCCACATCGAGGGCACCGGCCCCGAAATTTGGGATCAGTGCGACGGTAAAATAGACGGCTTCGCCGCCGCCGCGGGCACCGGCGGCACCCTAGCCGGGGTGGCGATGGCGCTGAAAGAGCGCGATTCGACCATCATTACGGCCCTGGCCGATCCGATGGGCGCGGCGTTGTACCACTACTACAAATTCGGCTCCTTAAAAGCGGAGGGTTCCTCGATCACCGAAGGCATCGGACAAGGGCGCATCACCGCCAACCTAGAGGGCGCGCCGATCGACGAGGCGTTCCAAATCCCCGATAGCGAAGCCCTTGAAATTATTTTCGACCTTATCCAGTATGAGGGGCTGGTGCTCGGTGGATCCAGTGGCGTCAATCTTGCCGGCGCGGTGCGTCTCGCCCGCCAAATGGGACCTGGTCACACCATCGTCACAATCCTGTGCGATTACGGATCACGCTATCAGAGTAAATTGTTCAACCCCGCATTTCTTCGTGAAAAAGGGTTGCCGGTTCCCCCGTGGATGGTCTAATCCCTTGGGGGAATTCCGCCATAAAATCAACAGGGAGCCTGCTATTCATGGAGTTCGCCAATCCAGAAGCCTTGGTCGATTGCGCGTGGTTGCGCGATCATCTCGACGCCCCGGACGTGCGCATCGTCGATGCGACGTTTCATCTGCCCCATGATGACCGGGACGCCCGCGAAGAATATGGATTCCGCCATATTCCGGGGGCCGTACACTTCGACATCGACGAAATCGCCGATACCGATACCGACCTGCCCCATATGTTGCCCAGCCCCGAAAAGTTCTCGGCAAAGGTGCGCAAGCTGGGCCTGGGCGACGGCAATAAGATCGTCGTTTACGACGGTTCGGGCGGGTTCATGGCGGCGTGCCGAGTGTGGTGGATGTTCCGGGTTTTCGGCCATGAGGACGTTTGCGTGCTCGACGGCGGGCTGCCGCAATGGGGGAAGGAACGCGGCCCCTTGGAACAGGACGCCCCCCCCGCCATCACGGAACGGCACTTCACCGCGCGCATGAACAACACCTTGGTGCGCACGCTCGATCAGATGCTCGCCAACGTCGAAAGAAAAAAGACTCAAGTCATCGACGCGCGCAACGAAAAACGTTTCGCCGGCATCGACCACGAACCGCGACCGACCGAACGGCGCGGGCACATTCCGGGCAGTATCAATCTGCCGTTCACGAGGCTAATGGACCCCCGGCAAAACTTCACCTTCCGCAGCGCCGATGAGATCAAGGCCGCCTGCGACGAGATCGGACTCGACCTCGGCAAACCGATCGTCAGCACCTGCGGCTCCGGCGTTACCGCCGCGGTCAACGCTTTTGCCTTATATCTTCTTGGGCACGATCAGGTGGCGGTTTATGACGGCTCGTGGGCCGAATGGGGGAACCTTCCGGACACCCCCATCGCCAATCCCTGAACGACGTCCCACCCCGGAGTATCCCGGAACAACACGCCATGGACCCCCCGCGCGATGCCCGACCATTTCAAGAAAGATGACAAAATCGAAAGCACCATCACCTATCTGGAGATGACGAAACGACCGCTTTCGCCGACGCCGCGCCCCTCCAATACCGCCCCGGGCGAACGATTGTCATTGATGCGCGCACTCCGTCCGACGGTGTCGTTTTACCGCTTTTTATACGGAACCGTCGGCGCTCCGTGGTTATGGTACGAGCGACTTTTACTCGATGACCACACCCTGGCCCGCACGATCCAAAACGATGACGTGGAGATCTACGTACTCTACCTCGGCGGCGTTCCCGCCGGATACAGCGAACTGGACGCACGCGACCCGCAAGACATCGAACTGGCGTATTTTGGCCTCATGCCTGAATTTATCGGTCGGGGCCTGGGGCGCTTTTTCCTGCGCTGGACGATCGATCAGGCCTGGACGCACGCCCCCCGGCGGTTCTGGGTACATACCTGTACGCAAGACCACCCCAGCGCCGTAGGCCTTTATCAAAAGGAAGGGTTCGTGCCCTACGATCAAAAACGGATCGTTATCGAGGATCCACGCCAAATCATCGCCGCCGGAAGGGGCGCGGTTGCGACACCGCACACCCCCGACAACGACGTTTCGTAGTAAAGCGCGGTTTAGCGCAGCGAGGACAGGTTGGTCATCAAGGCGTTTTTGACTTTCTTGATTTCATCGGACAGTTTGTGCGCCTTGTCACGATCTTCCGGGCAAACATGATCGAAGGCGATCATGGCGCAACGCTCGCGTTCCTCCAGCAACGCCTTGACGACGCACACCTCAATGGCGTCGGCGATTTCCTTGGGGTGGTCCTCCGCGGAGATGCCCAGAATTTTTTGAATGTCTTGGGCCGTTAGCTCGGCGCGTTCTCTTAGGCTTTTAATCACGCGGACGCTCCTTGATCGATGGCGAAAAATTAATGGTTCAGAATCTGGCTAAGGAACAATTTGGTCCTATCGTTCTGCGGATTGTTGAAAAATTCGCCCGGCTCGTTTTCCTCGACGATCTGCCCTTCATCCATGAAGATCACCCGGTCGGCGACGGTCTTGGCGAAGCCCATTTCGTGGGTGACGCAAAGCATCGTCATGCCTTCTTCGGCCAGCTCGATCATCACGTCGAGCACTTCCTTGATCATTTCCGGATCGAGCGCCGAGGTCGGCTCGTCGAACAGCATGACCTTGGGTGACATACACAGCGAGCGGGCGATGGCGACACGTTGCTGTTGGCCGCCCGACAGCTGACCGGGGAACTTGTGCGCCTGATCGGGAATCTTGACCCGTTCGAGGTATTTCATCGCCACCTCTTCGGCCTTCGCCTTGGGCATCTTGCGCACCCAGATCGGCGCCAAAGAGCAATTTTGCAGCACCGTCAGATGGGGAAACAAATTGAAGTGCTGAAAGCACATGCCGACTTCGCGGCGGATTTCATCAATTTTCTTCAGATCGTCGGTCAGTTCGATACCTCCGACGATGATATGACCCTGCTGATGTTCCTCAAGTCGGTTAATACAGCGGATCATGGTCGATTTGCCGGACCCCGAGGGGCCGCAGATGACGATCCTCTCGCCGTGGCGGACACTCAGGTTGATGTCCTTCAAAACATGGAACTGGCCATACCATTTATGCATGGCCTTGATTTCGATAGCGAGCTTGTCGTCCGCCGTGGATGGCGAAGCTTTAGAAGCGGTCTCGGACATAGATTTTTCCTTAAAAGCGTGTCCTGAAGCGAAAATTAACGTTTGTGGCCGGTGTACAACTTGCGTTCCAGAGCCTGGCTATAGCGTGACATGCTAAAGCAGAATATCCAGAAGCAAAACGCCGCGAACAAGTACCCCTCGGTGGAAACGGAACGCCACGACGGATCGGTGATCGCCGATTGAACCGCGCCCAAAACATCGAACAGACCAATGATCAACACCAGCGTGGTATCCTTGAACAGGGCGATGAAGGTGTTGACGATGCCGGGGATAACCAGCTTCAAGGCTTGGGGCAAAATGATCAGCCCCATGCTTTTCCAATAATTCAGCCCCAACGCGCTAGCCGCTTCGCTTTGCCCCTTGGGTATCGCCTGCAGACCGCCGCGCACCACCTCGGCGATGTATGCCGACTCAAACAGGATGATTCCAATCAGGGCGCGCAGCAACTTGTTGAAATTGACCCCTTCGGGCAAGAACATCGGCAACATCACCGAGGCCATAAACAACACGGTAATTAAGGGGACGCCGCGCCACAGTTCGATAAACCCGATACACAAAGATCGGATCACCGGCATTTCCGATCGCCGGCCAAGCGCCAAGACAATGCCGATCGGTAAGGCCGCGATGATGCCGGCATAAGCCAGCACCAAGGTCAGCATCAAGCCGCCCCACTTTTCCGTTTCGATGTGCTGAAGCCCGAACATTCCCCCCGAAATCAAGACGTAGCCGACGACCGGAATTCCGATGAGGGCGAAAATTCCGAAGATTTTCTTATAGGGAAAAGCGTTAAAAAACTGGGGCGCGAACGTCAGCGCCATCAAGAGAAAAATGCTGTTGATCCGCCAGTATTGATCGGCCGGATAAAAGCCGTAGATGAACAACGTGATTCGGGATTTGACGAAAACCCAGCACGCCCCGCCGGCGGTGCAGGCGGCCTGCGTATTTCCGGCGAAATTGGCGTTGATTATGGCCCAATTGACGATCGGAGGGACAAACGAAAAAATTAGATACAGCGCGGCCAACGTCAAGGCGACGTTCAACGGCGAGGACAGGAGATTCTCCCGAACCCACCCGATGGCGCCACGAGACGCGATCGGAGGAGGCATGTCGGGGAGGGGTTGAAAAGCCGGCATATCCTTATCTCTCCACCAAGGCGACACGTTTGTTGTACCAGTTCATAAATCCGGAAATGGACAAACTGATGGTCAAGTATACCGCCATCGTCATCCCCACGATTTCGACCGCTTGACCGGTTTGGTTCAGGGTCGTCCCCATGAATACACTGACCAGATCGGGGTACCCGATCGCCGTCGCCAGGGACGAGTTCTTGGCCAGATTCAAATATTGGCTGGTCAAGGGCGGCACGATCACCCGCAGCGCTTGAGGGATGATGATCAGGCGCAGGGTCTGCCCCGAACGCAACCCCAAGGACCGAGCGGCCTCGGTCTGACCGTGGCCGACCGCGAGGATACCCGAACGCACGATCTCGGCGATAAACGCCGCCGTATAGAAGGACAGCGCCCACAACAAGGCCATCAATTCGGGAATCATCCGCATCCCGCCTTGAAAATTAAAGCCCTGCAAGGTCGGATAGTCCAACGAGACCGGGCGACCCATTATAAAGTAAACCAACGTCGGGGCCACCACGACAAGCGACAAGTTCAGCCATAGCACCTTGATGCGATTGCCGGTTTTTTCCTGGTGCCTGTTCGCCCATATGGCGATTATAACGGCCGCAATCACAGCGACGACCGCCGTAAAAATGATATATCCCGCCCCATCGTTCAAAACCGGCGCCGGTAAATAAAGCCCCCGGATATTTAAAAACAGGCTCTTTCCCAGGGACATGCTTTGGCGCGCCGAAGGCAGCGCCTGCAACACGACGTAATACCAGAAGAAAATTTGCAGCAACAACGGAATGTTGCGCAGGGTTTCGATGTAGACCATCGCCACCTTGGCGATCAGCCAGTTCGACGACAGGCGGGCGACGCCAACCAGAAAGCCGACCACCGTCGCGAAAACGATGCCCAGTCCCGAAACCAAAAGCGTATTGAGCAAGCCGACAAAGAATGTCCGCCCATAGGTATCGGTCTCGTTATAGGGGATCAGGCTCATTAAGACGCCGAACCCCGCCTGATTGTGAAGGAAGCCAAACCCCGTCGAAATGCCGCGCCTTTCCATATTGTACAGAGTATTCTGGAAAATCACGTAGAAGACGTAGCCGACAACGACGACGGTCAGGGCCTGAAATACGACGGCGCGCGTCTTGGGGTCGTTCCAAGGGGCCGGTTTGGACGATGCGAGCCTGCGCTCGTCTCGTTCCGTCATGTGTTATTCCTCAAAAAGCACTGCAACGCCCTCACAAAAATAAGGGCAAAAACCGATCTCCCCGACACGGGGCGAAACGCACCGCAGCGGGGAGATCCATCACATTAAAAATCCGAATTAACGGATCGGCGGGGCGTACAAGATGCCGCCCTGGTTCCAAAGCGCATTCAGACCGCGTTCGATCTTCAGCGGCGAGGACATCCCGACATTGCGTTCAAACGATTCGCTGTAATTGCCAACCTGTTTGATGATGTTATAGGCCCAGTCGTTGCCGATGCCCATGCCCTTGCCGAAATCACCATCGACACCGAGCAGGCGTTTGACCGACGGGTTGGTCGAGGATTTCATTTCATCGACATTGGCCGAGGTCACACCGAGTTCCTCGGCGTTGATCATCGCCGATAGGCTCCACTTGGCGATATTGAACCACTGATCGTCGCCCTGACGGACAACCGGACCCAACGGCTCCTTCGAGATCACCTCAGGCAGCACTTCGGCGCTGCTGGGGTCGGCCAGTTTGATACGCAGGGCGTACAACTGCGAGCGATCGGAGGTCAGAACGTCGCAACGACCGGACTGGAAACCGGCAATGGTCTGATCGGACGTGTCGAAGGTGATCGGCGAATACTTCATGTGATGCTGGCGGAAATAATCGGCGAGGTTCAATTCGGTCGTCGTACCGGCTTGGATACACACCGAAGCGCCGTTCAATTCCATCGCGCTTTTCACGCCCAGAGATTTGTTCACCAAAAAGCCCTGACCGTCATAGTAGTTGACGCCGGCGAAGTTCAGACCCAGTTGCGTGTCGCGGGTCATCGTCCAGGTGGTGTTGCGCGCCAACAGGTCGATTTCGCCCGATTGCAGCGCGGTAAAACGCTCCTTGGCGGTCAGCGGAACATATTTGACCTTGGAGGCGTCGCCGAAAACAGCGGCGGCCACGGCGCGGCACATATCGACATCGAGGCCGACCCACTGATTTTGATCGTTGGCCTGAGAAAATCCCGGAAGCCCGGTGTTCACGCCACAGCTCAGGACGCCACGCGCCTTGACGTCGTCGAGTGTCGCGGCGCTGGCGACCGAAGCGAAAGCGACGGCGGCAACGGCTGCCGCGGTCAATACGCGGATAGTGGTTTTCACGAATAGTTCCTCCCTGAAAAAAATCGTTTGCGGCGACACGCGAAACCGTCGCCGCCTTACGGTGATCACAAATCCGTATCACAATTGTTTCGATACACTCAAGGGCGCTGAAGCAGGCGTTCCAAAATTTCTTTTCCATTCAAAAAAAGAAATATAAATTCCAACTTGAGCGAAGAGTTTGAAATATCCGTCTTTTCGGGTATAAAACCCCTTCCGAATCCCAAGGCTTTCGCCCATCATCGGCGGCGATCACTTTTTCGCCGCCCGCAGGTTTTCGGCATTCTCCCCGAGAGGATTTGCGAGCGCACACATACTACCTCTCCATGCGGGTCTCTGCAATTCAGGAAAAACGGAGGACCTCGGTCTCGATGAAAAAAGACACCCTTTTGGCCACCACCGCGCGACGCCCCGGAACCAACTTCGGTATCGTCAACCCTCCCGTTTATCATGCTTCAACCGTCGTTTTTCCCACCCTGAAGGCCCTACATGACGCCGGACAAACCCCCTTCGAGGGCGTTTACTACGGACGTTATGGAACCCCCACCACGTTCGCCTTCGAAGAGGCCGTGGCCACCCTCGAAGGCGGCGAAAAGTGCATTGCTTTGCCTTCGGGAATGGCCGCCATCGCATGTGCGATCATGGCCCATGTGCAAAGTGGCGATCATATCTTGATGACCGACAACGCCTACTATCCGACCATCAAGCTGTGCCAGGGATTGCTCAAGGGGTTCGGCGTCGAAACCACTTATTACGACCCGATGATCGGGGCGGGTATCGCCGAACTGATGCGCCCGAACACCAAAATCGTGTTCACCGAGGCCCCCGGCTCGATCACCTTCGAAGTGCAGGACGTTCCCGCCATCGCCGAGGCCGCCCATCGGGGCGGCGCCTTGGTGGTGATGGACAACACCTGGAGCGCGGGATACTTTTTCGCCCCCTTTGAACACGGCGTCGATCTGTCGATCCAGGCGGCGACCAAATACATCGGGGGGCATTCCGACGCCATGCTGGGCACGATCACCATGGCCGAGAAACATTACGAACATATGCGCCGCACCGCGGCGGGGCTGGGCTATTGCGCCGCGCCCGACGATTGCTATCTGGGCCTACGCGGCGTGCGTTCATTGGCCGCCCGCCTCGCCCGCCACCAAGACGGCGCCCTTCGCATCGCGAAATGGCTGTCCACCCGCCCCGAGGTCGAAGCGGTCCTCCATCCGGCTTTTCCGTCCTGCCCGGGCCACGATACCTGGAAACGGGACTTCACCGGGGCCAGCGGGCTGTTCGGGGTCCAGTTGAAGGACTATCCGATCAACGCGATCGCCGCGATGACCGACGGCATGGAACATTTCGCCATGGGCTATAGCTGGGGCGGCTTCGAAAGCCTGATCGTGCCGTCGGCGCCGGCGCCGATGCGCACCGCCTATCGTTGGCCCTGGCCGGGACAAGCCCTGCGCCTGCACATCGGTCTCGAGGACCCCGACGATTTAATCACCGACCTGGAACGCGGTTTCGCGCGCCTTAACGCCGCCCTGTGATTTTGGGCCGCTTCGTGATTTTTGGGACAACGGTCGCAACCACAAAAATGACGACGGCGCAAAGCACGATCGACGGCCCCGATGGGGTATCGAAACGGTAAGACCCCCACAATCCGCCAATGACCGAGGCGACCCCGGCGACAGCGGCGAGCACCGCCATCGCCTCGGGCGTGGCGGAAAAACGCCGCACGCTGGCGGCGGGAATAATCAGCAGAGATGTCACCAACAGCACGCCGACGACCTTCATCGCCAAGGCCACCACGAACGCCAAAAGCACCATAAAAGCAAGGTTGACCGCACCCACCGGAACACCTTCGACAAAGGCCAGTTCCTCGTGGACACTGGCCGTCAAAAGCGGCTTCCAGATCACAGCCAAAGTCACCAAGACGACCGCGCCGCCGGCGAATATCCACGCCACATCGGACCATCCCGCGGCCAGGATATCGCCAAACAGATAAGCCATCAGATCGAAGCGCACGGACTGAAGGAAGGCGACGATGACCAGCCCCAACGCCAGGGCGCCATGGGCCAAAATCCCCAGCAAGGTGTCGTCGGCCAGCCGCTTTTGCCGTTGCAAGACAACCAGCAGGACCGCCACCGTGAAGGAAACCGCGATGACGCCGATCATCGGATCGATATGCAGCAAAAACCCCAGGGCGATCCCCAACAGCGCAGAATGGGACAACGCCGCGCCGAAATACGCCATCCGCCGCCACACCACGAACGCGCCCAACGGCCCCGCCACCAACGCGACGCCGGTCCCCGCCAGCAGCGCACGCCAAAGAAAATCATCCATGATCGTGACTCTCGCCTCTGGTGCATGTCGCGCATGACGGAGCCGACGCGTCGCCGAGGACGTTCCCTTGCAAGTCGTGGCGATGGTCGTGTTGATGGTGGTACACCGCCAACGTCGCCGCAACTCTTTGCCCGAACAGGGCGACGAAATCGGGGTGTCGGCTGACCTGCTCGGGATGCCCCGCGCAGCAGACATGCTGATTGAGACATATCACCTGATCGGTTTCGGCCATCACCATATGCAGATCGTGGGACACCATGACCACCGAACACCCCCTACGATCGCGAATGCTGCCGATCAGACGATACAGGTCGGCCTGCCCATTGATATCGACACCCTGGACCGGCTCATCCAAGACGAGAACATCCGGCTCACGTAGCAAGGCGCGCGCCAACATGACGCGCTGCATCTCGCCGCCCGAAATGTCATGCAGGGCGCTGTCAAAGACATGGCTTGCTCCGACCTCGACCAGCGCCGCGCGGCGCACGCCGTCACCTAGACGGGCGCGGGGAACGCCGAGCGCCAAGAATCGCGCCACGGTCATCGGCAGCGTGGGATCCAGTCTCAATTGCTGGGGCATGTAGCCAATTTTAAGGCCCTTGCGCCGGAACACCCGGCCGCTATCCGGAACTTGAAGACCAAGCAACACCCGCACCAAGGTCGTTTTTCCCGACCCGTTCGGCCCGATGAGAGTCACGATCTGGCCACGCTCGACCCGGCAATGAACATGATTTAAGGCCGGGCGTCCGGCGAAAGAAACCGACACGTTATCCGCCTCGATCAATAACGAGGTCTTATGGTTTGGGTTTTCCCCGATTTTTTTCATGGCGCGGTCGTCCGTTCGTCGTCGTTTTCCTGGCATGATGGGCACAGTCCCCTGATTTCAACGGCGGCGCGATGCGCCGCAAAACCCACCCTCGCGGCGGCGTCACTGATCGTCCCGTCAAGCCGATCGTCATCGAATTCGGCGACGTCGCCGCAGCGCGCGCAAATTAGAAAATGTCCGGCGTGGGCGCTTTCCGGCGTGCGGCATCCGATAAAGGCGTTCCGACTTTCGAGCCGGTGAACCAGCCCGTATTTCATCAAGAAGTCAAGGGCGCGATAAACCGTCGGCGGCGCCGCCTTCAAGGCGTCGCCTTTGAGACGGCGCAAAATATCATAGGCTCCAATAGGGTCGTGACTGGCCCATACTTCCAAAAGGACACGACGGCGCAATGGCGTCAGGCGCGCGCCAGCGGCGGCGCAAACACGCTCCGCGGCATTCAAAGCATGATCCACACAGCGCCGATGATCGTGCCCGCCGGAAGACGTATCGCTTTTGGAAAAAGGAGTTTTGATATTCCTCATTACGCACGCACCCATATCGCTCGCTCGCGCCCTCATACCACGCGCTCCTGAAATCACGAACCGCGCCCCATCGGGCGATCGCGCGCGAGGACGAAAAATGATCTTGACGCCCGTTCGAAGTGTTATGTTATAACATAACAAAATATTTTTCTTTTCAACTCTAATTTTTGGTTTTTGGCATTTCTCTCCGTCTACGTTTTCCCTCCCCCATGCGCGACTTCCACGGCGTCGGGCGGCGTGGCGCGCGCCGCTTGGCTAAAAAAGGACGATCGCCAAAAAATCGGCTCCGCCGTTATCTCCCGCATTGCCTAGAAAGGAATGGGATCGCATAGTGTCGGACGGTCGCGGCGTACGTAACGAAACGCGTCGCCATGCCCTTATCCCCATCGAAGAGTCTCTTGCATGAATTTATACATTCACCACCTTGTTTCCTGGGTCGGCGCACACCCCAACTGGTCCGGCCTCGTCGTCGTTTTGATCGCGTTTTCCGAATCGCTGGCGATTGTCGGTCTGATCGTCCCTGGAAGCGTCACCATGTTTGCGGTCGGCGCCCTGGTGGCGGCAGGGGCGCTAAACCTGTGGTCAACCTTGGCTTGGGCCGCCCTGGGCGCGGCCCTGGGCGACGGCGCGAGCTACTGGTTGGGGCACCGCTTCCACGAGCAAATTCGCGGGTGGTGGCCCTTCAGCCGTTATCCAGGCATTTTGCAGCGTGGCGAGGCTTTTTTCACCAAACATGGCGGAAAAAGCGTCCTGATGGGCCGCTTCGTCGGCCCCGTACGCCCGGTTATTCCCGTGGTCGCCGGCATGATGGGCATGGCGCCCGGACGGTTTTTCGTCGTCAATATTATCTCTGCCCTGGGCTGGGCGCCGGCCTACCTGATGCCCGGCGTCGTGTTCGGCGCATCCCTGGCGCTGGCCGGGCAAGTCGCCGGACGGCTGGCGGTGCTGCTCGGCGGAATTGTTCTCGTTACTTGGCTGCTCGTCTGGCTTGCACGCTTTTCCTATCGTCACCTTGTCGGTCACGCGCAAAGTTGGGGGGAACGCCTGCTTGCTTGGAGTAAGAACCATCCCCATGGATCGTGGCTGGTTTCCGGACTGGTCGATCCCGAACGCCCGGAATGGCGCTCGTTGCTGCTGTGGACGGCGATCCTCATCGGCGGTAGCTGGCTGTTTCTCGGCGTCGGCGAGGATGTCGTCAGTAGGGACCCCCTCGTATACGCCAACCAATCCATTTATCACGCCCTGCAGGGGCTTCGCACCCCATTGGGCGACCAAATCGTGATCGTCTTCAGCGCCCTGGGCGAACGCGCGGTGATCATCCCGGTGGTGTTGGGAATTTTGGCCTGGATGGTCTGGCGGCGCGCCTGGCGTGACGCCCTGTACTGGCTCGCCGCCGCCGGTTTTGGCGCCCTTATGGTAACCGCCCTCAAGATCGGTTTCGCCATCCCCCGCCCGACCCCGCTGTATTCCGGCTCCAGCGCCTACGCCTTCCCCAGCGCTCATACCGCCATGGTGACGGTCGTCTACGGTTTCGCGGCGGTCCTCAGCGCGCCGTTGCGCACGCCCAAGTGGCGTTGGGCGCCTTACGCCTTGGCGATGCTGATCATCGTCGCGGTCGCCTTTTCCCGCCTCTACCTAGGGGCCCATTGGTTAAGCGACGTCATCGGCGGCATGGGGCTGGGTGGAGCCTGGGTCGCCCTGTTGACAATTGCGCGGCGGCGCCATGGGGAACACACCCCCCGCCTAAAGGGCCTCGGCGTCCTCGCCCTGATCTTGGTCGTGGTTAGCGGCGCATGGTATATTCGTGGGAATTTTAACACCGATCTCAAACGCTATGCCGCCCATGTCCCCGTTCGCGAACTTCCCCTTCAAAAATGGTGGAATGGCGCCTGGCGACAACTTCCGACCCATCGCATCGACATGGCCGGATTCTTCGAGCAGCCCTTAAACCTGCAATGGGCGGGGAAACTGGACCGCCTTTCGGCCCTTTTACAGCAACGTGGCTGGCGTCCCGCCACGCCGCTTTCCGTGGCCTCGGCCCTAAGTTGGGTTCGCCCGCGACCCACTCTCGAAATGCTGCCCGTCCTACCGCAAGTTCACGACGGAACCCAAGAACGTCTGTTGTTGGTCAAACCCACCGCAGACGGAAAACACCGCTTAATTTTACGTGTATGGCGCAGCAACGCCCGGATAGCACCCACCGGCCCCCTCCTTTGGCTGGGCAGCGTCGCACGCCAAAAGGTGGTGTCGCTTCCCCTGATCACGTATGCCGGTCAAAGCCCGGGCGGCGCGCTTCCTCTTGACACGCTGGCGCAAGATCTCGCCCAAAAGTCGGGCGAGGTCGCCATTCGCCGCGTCACCTTCACCGCACGCGACGCCATAGACAAAGCCGACGGTCGGGCGACGGCGACGCCTATCATTTGCCTTATAGCGACGCCAACCCTGTACCTAACATCCCCCGCAACCCCTCCCGCAAAAAAGTGACCCCCGATGACAGCAAAAACACCCCAATGTAGCGCCCTCTTCCGGAACGGTTTCGAATTCGCACGAAAAACAGCGTTGCTCCTCGGTTTTTTTATAGGCGGGACGTTGCTTTTTCAAACCGCCGCCCTGGGCGGCGGTATTACGGGGAAAAACGGCCCTGCGGTCGCGGTCAGCCTGCCGCCGATCGATTCACTGGTTCAGGGCGTAATGGACGGGGTCGGCGTACCCACCTTGCTGATGGCCTCGGGAGGTTCGCCTCACGCGCAATCCCTTCGCCCGTCGCAAGTCCGCGCAATCGCCAACGCCGATCTCGTGTTCTGGGTCGGCCCGGCGATGGAAACCTTTTTGGACCGCCCGATGGCCACCTTGCCCCCGGCGCGCATCGTCACCTTGATGGACAGCCCGGAAATCCACCTTTTACCGTCACGCACCAGCAATGCCCACGGCGTTAAGGCGGTGGCGCCCGAATTCGATCACGATCACGATCACGGCGCCTACGATCCACACATCTGGCTTTCCCCCGAAAACGCCCGCGCCGTCGTCGCCGTCGCGGCCCGCCGCCTAAGCGCGATCGACCCCAAACACAGCGCCATCTATCATAAAAACGCGGCGGCGCTGGACCTGCGCCTAAACGCCTTGCAGCAGGACATCCAGGCCGCGGTCCGCCCCTTGCGCGGGCGCGCCTTCGTCGTTCAGCATGACGCCTATCATTACTTCGAGGCGGCCTTCGGACTACAATCGACAGCATATATCAGCACCCTGCCCGAACGCCGTCCCAGCGCCCGGCACATCGCCGACGTCATCGCTCTGATCAAGGAAAAAAAGGCCGCCTGCCTGTTTAGCGAGCCCCAGTTCGACCCCGCCCAAGCGCGCGCCATCGCCCAGGAAACCGGCGTGCGCCTGGCTCAGTTGGATCCCATCGGAGCCACGATCAAACCCGGAAAAAGCTTCTACTTTGAATTGATGGAACGATTGAAGCATGATTTCGTCTCCTGCCTGGGGCGCCGTTGAGCGCACCCAAGACAAAGCGCGGATAAAGTCCCGCCGTGCATGCACGGCAATGACGAGGAACAATAAAGATGCCGACCACCGTCCCCGCCGAAACCACGACCATCGTGCTTGACGCCTTGTCGTTCAACGACGCGGGGCTTATTCCCGCGATCGCCCAACAACATGACAGCGGCGAGGTTCTAATGATGGCGTGGATGAACCGCGACGCCGTCAGGGAAACCCTCGAAACCGGACGGGTTTGCTATTTTTCCCGCTCCAAGGGGCGACTGTGGCGCAAGGGCGAACAATCGGGACAAATCCAAAATTTGATCGAGCTGCGTTGGGATTGCGATGCCGACACCCTGTTGCTGATGGTCGATCAAAAAGGGGTGGCGTGCCACACCGGACGGCGCAATTGCTTCTTCAACGCCGTGCGCGAGGGAAAACCTTCGGTGATCGCCGATGTCGCGGTCTCTCCCGATATTTTATACGGCGGCGGCCCTGAATGAGCGGGGACACGTCGCCGCGCGAACCCATCCCGGTAAGCATTCTAACCGGGTTTTTGGGGAGCGGCAAAACGACCCTCCTGAACGCCATTTTAAAAGACCCCGCGATGGCCGACGCCGCCGTCCTGATCAATGAATTCGGAGAAATCGGCATCGATCATATTTTGGTCGAGCGCCTGAGCGAAGATATCGTCTTGCTGAACGCCGGGTGTATTTGCTGCTCGGTTCGCGGCGACATGGTATCGTCGTTACGCGACTTGTTCGCCAAGCGCGCCGCGAAAGAGGTCCCGCCCTTCCAGCGCCTGTTCCTGGAAACTACGGGCCTCGCCGACCCCGCCCCGATCGTTCATACCTTGATGACCGACCCCTTCACCGCTCGCCATTATCGCCTCGACGGGATCGTTTGCACGCTGGATTGCGTTTTGGGCCTGCGCCAACTGCGCGATCACGGCGAGGCTGTCAAACAAATCGCCCTAGCCGACCGCATCGTGCTGACCAAAAACGACCTGGCCGGTTCCGAGGCGCGGGCTCGACTGACGGCCCACGCGCACACCATCAACCCCGCCGTCCCAATGATTTGCGCGGACCACGGGCGCCTCGCCGTGAGCGAGATTATCGACGCCGGATTATTTCGGGGCGAAGGGGCATGCCCTGACCTTCTCCCCTGGCTCAACACGCAAGCCTATGGAAGTGACGCGCCAATCCGCACCCACGGCTTCGAAGCGACGCGCGAACACGCGCACGATCATCATATTCGATCTTTCGTAATCGACGTGGACTTTCCCCTCCCCTGGGAAAGCTTGATGGTCTGGTTCGACATGATCCTGGCCACGCAGGGCGATCGCATTCTTCGGCTCAAGGGGATATTAAACGTTCGTGGAGAAACGCGCCCGATCGCCATTCACGGCGTCCAGCATGTTTTTCATCCGCCCGCGCCCCTCGCCTGCTGGCCCAAGGACGACCCGCGCACGTCGCGTCTTGTCTTTATCACCCAAAATCTGAGCCGACAGGCCCTCGAAGACACGTTCCACGCCTTCGTCCGTCCGTGAGAAACGTCCGGCCTCGCGAAGAAAGGCGCCCAAAACATAAGGACGCGAAATATAAGAGAGTGAGATCGATCTTGCGGCGCCCTAGCCCGTCTGCGCAAGCGCGCCGCGCCCGGTCTCCCCGGCGTCATCGCGGGCGCGCAGGACGTCGCCCAACAGCGTGTAGGCGCTGTCGTCGAGGTCGAGGTAGGTTATCGCAAGGTGACGCTTGTTCGGCTGGACCTTATCCGCTTCGCACCGAACGACGCGGGCGCGGATATGTACCGAAAGCAGGGATTTTTCATCGTTTCCGATCGCATCGACGCTAAACAAGGCCCCGGCGGTCAACCGTCCGCCATAGCCGTCGATTAACATCCCCCCCATGCTCCAGTTCACCGTCCGGTAGGTTTCGCCATCAATCCGCACGACGATAAAAGGGGTATCGACACGGGCGTGGGCGCGATGTTCGAGGCCCGAAGGCTTCTTTTCGGCGTCGGCGAAAGGGGAACGCGACATAGCGGGAGAACCTTAGCGATCAAATTTATACGAACCTCCGGCATAGGATACGTCAAATACACATGAAAAGATGTGACTCCCGTCACAGCATACCCTCGCCCGCTCGCGCGCTATTCCAACGGCGCGCGCACCCTAGTGGTTTGAGTTTAACATTTGAGTCCGATGCAATTGGACACAAATGTGTGAAGAAATCAAACTGCAACAAAAAGATAGATAGTGGTCGGCCCGATGGTTCGCGGGAGCGAAACGTCGGAGTCGATCCACTAGAGTCAGGACCTATTCATCTGGGACTGAAATACGGTTCATATATGACACACGGAAAAAGAGTCCTGGAAAAATCGTTATGTTTGATGGTATATAGCGATATGTGTTTTTCTTGGGGGATATGCCGTGAATTCAAGTATTTCGATCGTGCTGGCCTTCTTAGTGTCGGCGGCTTGTGGAATTTATGCCGCCCCCGCCGTGGCGCAGGCGCAGGCGCAGGCGCAGAAAATAACCGTCATGACGGCATCGAGCATGAGCCCGGCAATCGGCGAAATTTCCAAGATATTTCAACGCGAAACCGGCATCGACGCCATTGTCGTCCCGGCGTCGAGTTCCGCACTCGCGCGCCAAATCATCGAGGGCGCGCCGGCCGACGTCTTCATTTCAGCCAATGCCGACTGGATGAACCGACTGGATGACAAGGGCCTGATCATCCCCGGAACGCGCAAGACGATCGCTTCGAACAGTTTAGTCCTGGCGGCGCCGACGACCCTGAAAGACCCCGTGCGCCTCGACGCTCTGAAAGCCACTTTGAAAGGACGACCTCTGATCGTCGGCGATCCCGATCATGTTCCACTGGGACGCTACACCCGCGAAGCGCTGCAATCGATGGGGGTGTGGCGAACCCTCGGCGAACAAACCGCACGCGCCGCCAATGCGCGCACCGCCCTGGCCCAGGTCGAACGGGGGGGGACGGTCGGCATTTTGTATCGCAGCGACGCCTTATCCAGCCCTCTGGTGCGCATCATCGCCACGTTGCCGGCCGACAGCCACAAGCCGATCGCCTATCTGGCCGGCGTGGTGCGTGCGCCGGGCGCCCACGATGGCGCCGATGCGCGACGTTTCCTCGCTTTTCTAAGCAGCCCCGCCGCAAGCCGCGTTTTCGCCGCCCATGGCTTCCTTCCCGCCGCCACGAGCACCGATAAGCAAACGGCCGCCGCGACCGCGGCCAAGACCGCGACCGCCTCGGGATCATGGGCGCTCAGCGCCCTCGAAGTGGAAGCCCTAACCCTGAGCCTCAAAGTCGCGTTTTGGGCCGTCCTCATCAGCCTTCCCCTCGCCATTCTCGTGGCCTGGGTCCTCGCGCGGCGAATATTTCCGGGCAAGACGCTGCTCAACGCCATCGTCCACCTTCCGCTGATCCTGCCGCCTGTCGTGGTCGGCTACTTGCTGTTGGTTTCCTTGTCAACCCAAGGATGGTTGGGCGCATGGCTGCACGATACGTTATCCATCACCATCGCCTTCACTTGGAAAGGCGCCGCGGTGGCGTCGGGCGTGATGGCGTTTCCCCTGATGGTGCGCACCATTCGTCTCGCCATCGAGGCGATCCCCGCGGGCCTCGAACAGGCCGCGCGAACCCTGGGCGCGCACCCCGGTAGGGTGTTCGCCACGATCACCCTGCCGCTCGCCATTCCGGGTATTTTAAGCGGCGTCGTCTTGGCGTTCGCCCGTTCACTCGGAGAGTTCGGCGCGACCATTACCTTCGTTTCGAATATTCCCGGTCAAACGCGGACGATCCCCCTTGCTCTGTACAGTCTAATCCAACAGCCCGGCGGTGAAAGCGCCGCCGCCCGCCTTGTCGTGCTATCGATTATCCTAGCCATCGCGGCGTTGATCGCCTCGGAAATTCTGGCGCGCAAAATTTCACACCGACTGGAGGGGTGAGCCATGCTCAACGTCGATATCGAAAGCCGCCAGGGCGATTTTACGCTTAACGCCCAATTTTCCATCCCCCAGGGGATTACCGCCGTCTTCGGGCGGTCGGGCGCGGGAAAAACCACCCTCATCAACATCCTGAGCGGGCTAAGCCGCCCAGACCGAGGGCGCATCGTGCTTGGAGAGCGTGTCGTTTTCGATAGCGCATCCAGAGTTTACCTGCCCCCGGAACGCAGAGACATCGGCTATGTCTTTCAGGATGCGCGGCTTTTTCCACACCTAAACGTTCGCCATAACCTCACCTATGGCATATCGCGCCTGAGCAAAAACGCACGGGGCGGAAGTTTCGATAAAATCGTCGCCCTGCTCGATATCGAAACTCTGCTCGCACGGATGCCCGCGCGCCTATCCGGGGGAGAACGCCAACGGGTCGCCATTGGCCGAGCCCTGCTGTCCAATCCGAAGGTGCTGTTGATGGACGAGCCCCTGGCGGCGCTGGACGGCGCGCGCAAGAACGAAATTCTTCCCTTCATCGAACGCCTGCACGGGGAAACCGGGATTCCCATCGTCTATGTGTCGCACGCCATAGAAGAGGTCATCCGCCTCGCCGATACGCTGATTTTGCTTTCCGATGGACGGGTGCGCGCGTCCGGTCCTCTCGAAGACATCATGAATCGTCTCGATTTACACCCGCTGACCGGTCGTTACGAAGCCGGCGCGGTGCTGTCGGCGCGCGTCGGCGAGACCCACCGATCGTTCAAATTAACGCAACTCCTGTTTCCCGGCGGTGCGTTGAGCGTCCCCGAACTTGCCGTGGCGGAAGGAACGGCGATCCGCACCCGCATTCGCGCGCGGGATGTCGCCCTGGCCCTAACCCCCCCCAAAGACACCAGCATCCTTAATATTTTTCGTGGGAAAATCATCGAAATTCGCGAAAGCGAAAATGCACAGGTCGATGTTCTCCTCGACATCGGCGCACCCTTAATCGCTAGAATCAGTCGGAAATCGGCCCATGGCCTCCAGATCGAAACGGGTAAAACCGTCTACGCGATGATCAAGGCCATCGCGATCGATCGCGGAAGCCTGAGCGGCATCGGCGCCACCGTGCACAGGGATGCCTAAGGGCTCAAAAAAACACGAACGCCACGTTGAAATGGACACCGTCGCAACCACGGATCATTATTGAATTCGGACATGCGGCCCGGACGCCTGCCGGAAACGGGACCCACGGCGCGGGGGCGGCGTATCTTCCCTAGTGGTTTGAGTTTAACATTTGAGTCCGATGCAATTGGACACAAATGTGTGAAGAAATCAAACTGCAACAAAAAGATAGATAGTGGTCGGCCCGATGGTTCGCGGGAGCGAAACGTCGGAGTCGATCCACTAGCCTCAGGAAACGATGATCGCCCATGAATAAGTTGATTTTCTACGCTGTCGTACTGCTCGCGATCACCTTGGGCATTTGGGTGACGATCACGTATCATGATTTTTTTGTATCTTATCTCTCTTCCCAAACGACGTCGTCCTCCAGCACCCAACGGAAAGCGCCGCTCGGCATCGGCGCGCCAGGAAACGTCGGCCCGGCCATAGCCGAGCGCAAACAACGGCAATCCCCCTTCGGCACGACCAACCCTTGGGCGGCGGCCCCCGAAAAACAAAGAAAAAAGGGGCAAATCGTCGTCAGCGATCCACCGGCTCAATTCGAGGATCAGGCACGTCTCCTGGGGTTTAAGATTATTGAAACCGTACGACTAAAATCCCTGGGTATGCGCATTCTTCGGCTGCGTATACCCAGGGGTAGCACCATTACCCAGGCCATCGGCGCATTGCGCACGCACATGCCGGGCCTCGACATCGACGCCAACCACACCTTCGATCCTTCGTCCGACGACACGCCGGTCGCCGCGCCGCCGCGGCCCGCCTACTCCAGCGCCCGCGCCCTCGCCGGATGGCAAAACGTCGCCGCCAATTGCGGCAAGGGGATCCGCATCGGAATAATCGATTCGGGCGTCGATCTTCTCCACCCGGCACTGAAAAACAGCCATATCGTCACCCAGTCGTTTCACACCCCTCGGCACAAGCCGGGACAGCGCGGGCACGGTACCGCCGTCGCCGCCGAAATCGTCGGTTCCGCCAAATGGGGTGGTCTGTTGCCCGGCGCCACACTTTACGCCGCGAATATGTTCGAGGTTAACGAAAACGGCGGCGAAACCGGCAGTGTCGTCGGACTCGCGAAATCGCTGGATTGGATGGCCCAAGAACATCTTCAAGTGGTAAATCTATCGATCGCCGGCGCCGACAATCGCATCGTGCGCAAGGTCATCGCCCGCAGCGCGGCGCAGGGCATGATTTTGGTCGCCGCCGCGGGCAATTGGGGCCCCCGGTCCAAGCCCGCCTATCCCGCCGCTTATGACGACGTCATCGCCGTCACGGCGACCGCCGGCGAGGGCGCCATATACTTCCATGCCAATCAAGGCGACTACATTGAGTTTTCCGAGCCGGGCGTCGGCCTTTGGACCGCCGTTCCCGGAGGTGGAAAAACACAAAGCGGAACATCGTTCGCCGCGCCGATGGTTACCGTTCTTGCGGCCTTGAAGGCGCACCGCGACGGCGTCCAGGCCAACACCGAAGCCGTTCGCGCCTTTTTACGCAAATACGCACACGACCTCGGCCGCCCCGGGCGCGATCCGGTTTTCGGCTGGGGCTTGACCAATATCTTACCTTACTGCGCGCCCTGAGGCTCAAGCGGTATCGGCGTAAGAGGCGGCAGACCACGACGACGAGATGGAATGCATCCGCCTCCTAAAACGCCATTCGCCATGCCAAGTAAAAAAGAAACCCCGCATTAAAAGCCATGAGCAAGGGTGCGACGGTTGAGCTGAATATCCGCCACCGGTTAACCGCAACCCGTCCCGCGAACCCGATCAAAAGAAGCATCGGCACGGTTCCCAAGGCGAACGCGCCCATCATGAACGCCCCGGCCAGCCAATTCCCCGTGCTGGCCGCCGCCGACAGCGCCCCGTAGAGCAACCCACAAGGCAACAACCCTAGAAAAACCCCCAGCAGGTAGCCGCGAATACCGATTGGGCGTATAAACAACGGCTTAACCCCCTTGGCGATCAAGCGGGCTATAGGCCCCTCGCCCCCATTTTCCGTCTTAGCGCCCCCCTGAACGCCAAAGCGGGGGAGAATCCAATGAAGGTTTAGGCTCTTCAAGGCGTAGCCGAGGAAAAAAAGACCCGCGAAAGCCAAAAAAATGGCGCCGAGCTCACCATAATCGCTCAGGCGAACGACACCTCCCGACAGGAAGGCGACGGCCGCGCCCAAAATTGCGTAAGTTGTCATTCGCCCTAAATGATAGGGGATCAAAGCCCCCCCGCTCAGGCGATGAAATTCAGTCATAGACGACGCCGGAACCCCCTCCAAGCGGGAGGATACTTGCGAGACCACGAAAGGTCCGCACATCCCCGCGCAGTGCGTGGCGCTACCGGCCAAACCGGCGACGAACAACGTGCCTATCGCCGCGCCGTGTTGAGAGACCACTACCTTGCACTCGGACAAACCCGAGGCGAGGATATTGGCCAGCATATACTCTTGGCTCATAACAATACCTTTACGCGAGACAATATCTTTACCCGAGAGAGGGCGACTGCGTCGGTGCTTCTTGCCTGTGGTTTCTTTAGGAAAATAACGCCCGCGCCTCAACAAGCCATTTCCCGAGGCAGGGGTCATAAAACGGGAATGACGCAGATTTCTCCCCGCGCCCCGCTACATATTACGGTTCTTAAAAATCAATGTAACGGAATAAAAGTCAAGCTTGGCATTTTATACTTATTAATTACAAGAATTAGTATAATCTGTGCACGCTTTCCGATATTTAAATTGATTCCATATCCCCCTCACGGCGATTCTCAAGGGCCCTTTTTTTTCATTATCCTAACTCCGAAGCGGCTCCCTACCTTTGAACCATAATAGGTACATATTCCCCCAATACCCGAGCGGTATTATCTTTTTTTGGTGTATTTTCCAAGCGTTTTCATAGGCCTTGCCGCCGAATACACCTTAGGGTGCGCCAGGGTGATTTCACATCTAATTATCATAAATTTAATATTTAGCTTGCCCCCCACCTTAAAATCATTTTCTTTTGCGTATTGAGGGCAATGTGTTTTAAACATTACGAAATTTTCTTTCCGTCAATGTGAAAGCTTCAGAGTTTGCAAAAACTCAGGGTGAGGCGAGGGTTTGGCGGGGGGTGTCGTAATGCACGCACAGCTTTCGCTGTATGTTTTAAGTCCAGGCGATCGGGGAGCATTCAATGAACACGAGCGCTACTGCAGGAACGGCCGCAATGGCCCCTGCGTATCAAGAAGAGACGATTAAGAAATTTATAGTCGCTTCGGCCTTTTGGGGAATCGTCGGTTTTTCCGTCGGCGTATATATCGCCTTCCAAATGGCCTTTCCGGCCTTGAATTTGGGTTTGGAGTGGACGACCTTCGGTCGCCTCCGCCCGGTTCACACATCGGCCGTTATTTTCGCCTTCGGCGGGAACATCTTGTTGGGTTCGTCATTTTACGTCGTCCAACGGACCTGCCGAACGACGTTGTTTGGCGGCGAGGGCGCCGCGAAATTTGTTTTCTGGGGATATCAGCTGTTCATCGTCCTGGCGGCGTCGGGATACGTGATGGGCATTACCCAAGGCAAAGAATACGCCGAGCCCGAATGGTACACCGATCTATGGTTGACCGTCGTTTGGGTCGCCTATTTAGTGATTTTCGTAGGAACGATCGTCAAACGCAAGGAACCGCATATTTATGTTGCGAACTGGTTCTATCTGGCGTTCATCCTGACCATCGCGGTGCTGCACATCGGCAACAATCTCGCCCTGCCCGTCTCGTGGACCGGCACCAAAAGCTATATCATCTGGTCCGGCGTTCAAGACGCCATGATACAATGGTGGTACGGACACAATGCGGTCGGGTTTTTCCTGACTGCCGGCTTCCTGGCGATGATGTATTACTTTATCCCCAAGCAGGCGGAACGTCCCATCTACTCCTATCGTCTGTCAGTGGTGCATTTTTGGGCCATCTCCTTCCTTTATATCTGGGCCGGGCCCCATCACCTGCATTACACCGCGCTTCCCGATTGGACGCAAACCCTCGGCATGACGTTCTCGATCATGCTGTGGATGCCGTCTTGGGGGGGGATGATCAACGGACTGATGACCCTTTCGGGCGCCTGGGACAAACTGCGCACCGACCCCGTCCTGCGCTTTTTGGTGACCGCCGTCGGTTTCTACGGCATGTCCACCTTCGAGGGTCCGGTCATGTCGATCAAGGCGGTGAACTCCTTAAGCCACTATACTTACTGGACCATCGGGCACGTCCATTCCGGCGCCTTGGGCTGGAATGCGATGATCACCTTCGGCGTCTTGTACTACATGGTGCCCCGTCTGTGGAAACGCAGTCAGCTTTATTCCCTGCGTCTGGTCACTTGGCACTACTGGATCGCCAGCATCGGCATCGTGCTGTACATCACGTCGATGTGGATCGCCGGAATTATGCAGGGGTTGATGTGGCGCGCCTACGATCAACTCGGATTCTTACAGTATTCCTTCATCGAAACCGTTTCCGCGATGCACCCCTATTTGGTCATTCGCGGCACCGGTGGCGTCTTCTTCCTCCTTGGGGCTCTGATCATGGTCTACAACCTGATTAAAACCGTCAATGGCGATGTTCGCGACGAAAAACCGATCGTCCAACGTCAACCCATAGCCGGCGTTGCCGGTTAACGACGAAGGAGGATAGGAAAAATGCAAAGCATTCTAGAACGCAATATCGTTTTGCTCGTCATCGCGGTCGTGCTTACGATCGCGGTCGGCGGGCTCGTCGAAGTGGTGCCGCTGTTCACGACGAAGAACACCATCGAAAAAGTCGATGGCATGCGGCCGTACTCTCCGCTCGAACTGATGGGCCGCAACATATACGTCCGTGAGGGGTGCTATCTGTGCCATTCGCAGATGGTTCGTCCCTTTCGCGACGAAGCGGAACGTTACGGGCACTACTCGCTCGCGGCGGAAAGCATGTACGACCATCCTTTCCAATGGGGATCGGAGCGCACGGGGCCGGACCTCGCCCGTGTCGGTGGAAAATATTCCAACGCCTGGCACCGCGCCCACTTGATCGATCCGCGTAGCGTGGTCCCCGAATCGATCATGCCACCCTATGCCTTTTTGGCGAAAAACGACCTCTACTACACCGACGTCAAGGCCCATCTGCGTACGCTCAAAACTCTGGGCGTTCCTTATACCGACGCGATGATCGCCAACGCCGTGAAAGACTTGCGCTCGCAGGCCAATCCCGACGGCGACAACAGCGACACGGATGCGCTTGAAAAACGTTACCCCAAGGCCGTTCTTGGTGATTTTGATGGCAACCCCAAAAAAATCAGCGAGCTCGATGCCGTCATTTCCTACCTGCAGATGCTCGGGACATTGGTGGACTTCACCACCTACAAACCCGAACTGACGCCGGCGCGATGAGGGGGGTAACACATGGACATCATGATACTTCACGAACTTGAAGGTTTGTTCCGCTCGATTTGGGTCGTTTGGCTCATGGTCATTTTTGCCGCCGTCATCTATTGGGCCTATCGCCCAAAAAACAAAAAACGTTTTGAAGATGACGCTAAAATGATTTTCAAAGATGAAGATAACGGAGGGTAACCATGGCGAACGTGGAAAAAGACGCCATTACGGGCACAGAGACCACCGGCCATGAATGGGATGGCATCAAGGAATTGAACACACCGCTTCCCAAATGGTGGCTGTATACGTTCTATGCATGTATTCTTTTCGCCATCGGGTACTGGATTTTGTATCCATCCTGGCCAACGCTGCACGGCCATTGGCAGGGCCTGTTGCACTATACGTCCCGCGGGGCGTTCGCCCAAGATCAACTCAAACAGAAAGCCGAACGCTCGGTATGGACCGATAAAATATCGAGCAAAACGGTCGATGAGATCGCCGCCGATCCAGAACTTTTGAACTACTCGATCGCGGCGGGACACTCGATTTTCGCCAACAATTGCGCCCCGTGTCACGGGACCAACGGTTCGGGGAATAAAAACTTCCCCATCCTGGCCGATGACGACTGGTTGTGGGGCGGCACGCTGGACGCCATATATACAACCGTTCAATACGGCATTCGTGCGAAGAACGACAACACCCGCAGCGATTCCATGCCTAATTTCGGAACGGACGAAATTCTGACGCCGACCGAAATCAACGATGCGGCGGAATATGTTCTGTCCCTGAGCGGCAAACAAACCGATCCCGCCGCGGCGAAGAAGGGTGAGACCGTTTTTGCCGACAACTGCGCCGCCTGCCATGGCGACAAGGGGCAGGGCACCCACGAATTGGGCGCGCCACGGCTCAGTGACGGCATTTGGCTATACAGCGGCGCGAAGAGTGCCATCGTCAGCCAGATCACCCATCCCAAGTTGGGCGTCATGCCCGCCTGGACGGGTCGTCTAAGCAATGTTGAAATCAAGGAAGCCGCCGTTTATGTCCACTCCTTAGGGGGCGGTCAGTAAGTCTCGCGGAGCACGACTGCAAGATCAGACTGGGGGGAGAGGCTGTTCACGTTCGACAAGGCCTCTCCTTTTTTTTCACGTAGATACAAGCCGACCGACACACCATACTTCTGCAATACTTTTGTCTGAACATCGAGAACACATCATGAGCGTGATTAGCCATAACGAAACGAAAAACGGCCCCAAAAAAGCCGAGGAAAAACCCTCGTTATACGCCAGTCACATTAAGGTGTATCCGCAAAGAATCGCCGGAACGTTCCGACGGATCAAGTGGTTGACGCTATACACTCTTCTCGGCCTGTATTATCTGGTCCCCTGGATTCGATGGGACCGCGGTCCGGGCGCGCCCAGTCAGGCCGTCCTGATCGACATGCCCGCCCGCCGAGCGTACTTCTTCGGCATCGAAATTTGGCCCCAGGAAGTTTACTATCTGGCCGGAATTCTCATCCTCGGCGCCATCGGATTATTCCTGGCGACCGGCCTTGCCGGGCGCGTGTGGTGCGGTTTTACCTGCCCACAGACCGTATGGACCGACCTTTTTATGTGGGTCGAACGAAAAATCGAGGGCAGCCGCAACAAGCGCATGAAGCTCGACGCCGGTCCGCTGACCCTTGAAAAAGCCGCAAAGAAGATCTCCAAACACGCCGCATGGATCGTGATTTCCATCATTACCGGCGGGGCTTGGATTTTTTACTACGGCGACGCCCCGACCATGTTGAAAGAAATGCTCACGGGCCAGGCGTCTCAAACCGTTTATGGATTTTTGTTTCTGTTCACGGCGACCACATATCTTCTGGCGGGTTGGGCGCGCGAACAGGTCTGCACGTATATGTGTCCCTGGCCCCGTTTCCAAAGCGCCATGTTCGATGAAGACACCTTGATCGTCACCTACGAAGCCTGGCGTGGGGAACCTCGGGGAAAGGCCAAGACCGACGATAAAATCGGCGATTGCGTCGATTGCAATTTATGTCAGAACGTCTGTCCGACCGGTGTGGATATTCGCAAAGGGTCGCAGTTGGAATGCATCGGTTGCGCCCTGTGCATCGACGCCTGCAATTCGGTAATGACGAAGTTAAACCGTCCGCTCAACCTGATCACCTATGACTCGATTTCCAATCAAAACGCCCGTCAAGAGGGCAAGCCGGAACGCATTCGCCTGATTCGCCCCCGCACCGTCGCCTACATGGCATTGTTGACCATCGTCGGCGGAATCATGGCCTACGGCCTACTTGAGCGCCCTCGGGTCGAAGTTAATATTCAGCGTGACCGTTCACCCTTGTTCGTCACCCTGTCCAACGGCGATATTCGCAATGGATATACCTTCAAAATTCTCAATATGCTGCGACGCGAACGCACGTTTAACTTGACCACGGAGTACGTGGACAACGCGACGATGACGGTGATCGGGATCAATGGTCGTGATCGCAAAAACGTCACCCTGAAGGTTGGTCCGGACACGGTCGGAACCTATCGCGTGTTCGTCAAGGCGCCCCCGCAATCCTTGAAAGCGGAATCTCAAAATTTAGAGTTCGTGCTTCGGGAAACAGGTGCGCAATCGCACGTCGAAGTGGATAGTACGACGAAATTCTACGGGCCAAAAAAATAGGAGGTATCCATGACCATGAACCTGAGCGGACAATCGGTACAAGGCGGTTTAAGGCCTCGTCGTTCGGACGGTTGGTGGTACCCATGGCTGTTCGTCATCGGCCTGGGGATCGTCGTCGCGGTCAATGCCCTGATGGCTTATTTCGCTTTATCGACATGGACCGGCGTCGAGAAGCATCCCTTCCGAAAAGGCATCGCCTACAATAAAAACATCGCGGACGCCAAAGCACAAAAGGCCATGCACTGGTCGCTTGGGGTGAACTTCACCTACGAGGGCGTCGAGAAGGAAACCGGCCACCGTAAAGGTGAAGTTGTCGTCGCCTTTCACGACAAGAACGGTCTGCCGCTTGACGGCTTGAAAGTCCGTGCGATGTTTGTTCGCCCCACCAGCGCCGGACACGATCAAACCGTGCCGTTGAAAGCGCTGGAGCAAGGGCGCTACGGCGCGCCGGTATCGTTGCCGCTTCCCGGTTTGTGGGATGTCCGCGTCATCGCCCTTGGCGGCAAGGTTCCCTATCAACACGTAACGCGCATTCAAACGCCGTAGGTTTCGCCGTAATTCCATAACGCGTGCATCATCCGAACCTACGTTCGGACGGTTTCTTGCGTTTTATCACCTCGCCGGAGAACCGGTTTCTCCTCTTTTGATCCGAACGGTACGCCATGGCCGAATGCCTTCATTGTGGACAGAACGTCCCCGCCAACAGTACGGGCGGCGCGCATTTTTGCTGCCACGGCTGTGCGGCCGCCTATCATTTGATCGAAAACATGGGCTTGGAAAGCTACTATCAAAAGCGCTGTCTGGACCCCGAGACCCAACCGATACGGCCCGACGAAAACGCCCCGGCCATCGACTTCACTTCCTACGTACAGACCGACGACGAGACGACGGCCAGCCTTCACCTAATGGTCGAAGGATTGCATTGCGCCGCCTGTGTGTGGCTCATCGAAACGGTTTTATCGCGCCAGCCGGGCGTCGTTTCGGCGCGTCTGAACATGACGACCCGCCGCCTTGTGGTACGCTGGCGCATCGGGGCGACGGACCCGCAAACCCTGTGTGCCTCGGTTAGCGCCCTAGGCTATCGCCTAGCCCCGTACGACCCGGTTTTGCTGGGACGGGAAAGCGAGCGCCAAGAAAAAGCCCTGCTGCGCGCCATGGTGGTCGCCGGCTTCGCCGCCGGAAACGTAATGCTGTTGTCGATTTCCGTGTGGTCGGGACAGGGCGGCGACATGAATATCATTACCGAAGACATGATGCATTGGCTGTCGGCCTTGATCGCCCTGCCCGCGATCGCCTACGCCGGGCGGACCTTCTTCTCTTCGGCGATTGCCGTCCTGCGACGCGGACACACCAATATGGACGTGCCGATATCCCTGGCGATAGCGCTTACCGCGGGCATGAGCCTGCTGGAAACGATGCGCGGCTCGGATCATGTTTATTTCGACTCGGCCGTCACGTTGCTGTTTTTCCTGCTTGTTGGGCGTTACCTTGATCGTCGCGCGCGCGGTCGGGCGCGCAGCGCCGGGGAACACCTGCTGGCGTTGGCTACCGGATCGGTCACGGTAATCGGCGAGAATGGCGGCAAAACCATCATACCTCCCGCCAAAGCCACCACGGGAATGCACGTTTTGGTGGCGCGCGGAGAGCGCATCGCCATCGATGGCGTCATCCTGTCGGGAACCAGCGATATCGACGCCTCGCTGATCAGTGGCGAAACCATCCCCACTTCCGTCGCCCCCGGAGATCGCGTTTTCGCGGGCACGCTCAACGTTTCCGCCCCCTTGCACATC
The DNA here is from genome assembly GCF_029318635.1 of Varunaivibrio sulfuroxidans. Classification (NCBI taxonomy): domain Bacteria; kingdom Pseudomonadati; phylum Pseudomonadota; class Alphaproteobacteria; order Rhodospirillales; family Magnetovibrionaceae; genus Varunaivibrio; species Varunaivibrio sulfuroxidans. The sequence continues at coordinate 790,583 of NZ_CP119676.1, forward strand.
GAAACGACGGCGGTCGGCGAAAACACCCTGCTTGCCGAGATCGTGCGCCTGATGGAAAACGCCGAACAAGGCCGCGCCAAATACGTCGCCATCGCCGATCGCGTGGCGCGTCTGTACGCGCCCGCGGTTCACGGTCTCGCCGCGCTGACCTTCTTGGGATGGGTCCTGCTGACGCCGTCCCCGTGGCAGGACGCCCTGATGACCGCCATCTCGGTGTTGATCATTACTTGTCCCTGCGCCCTGGCCCTGGCGGTGCCCACCGTTCAGGTCGTCGCCGGCGGACGTTTCTTGAAACGCGGTATCTTGCTAAAATCGGCGACCGCCCTGGAACGCCTGACTCGCATCGATACCGTGGTTCTGGACAAAACCGGAACGTTGACCCTAGGGCGGCCCGAATTGATCGTTCCCGAAAAAGCCGATGCGCCGTGGCGTCTCGACCTCGCCTTAGCGTACGCGTTGGCGAGGGAAAGCCTCCATCCGCTGTCTCAATCCCTCACGCGGGCGTTCGATGAGCTTGGAGGGGAAATGCCGTCGGATCGCGGCATCTCGGTCTGCGATGTCAACGAAATTCCGGGCCGAGGCTTGAGGGGAAGCCTTGACGGCGAGGATGTCCGCCTTGGAAACGCCGCCTGGTGCGGTCTCCCCCTCCCCTCCGCACGCAGAGGAACGGAAACGAGCACCGAGCCGAGACAGTCTACGAAGCCTCCCCTGGGGCCTGAAATCTGGTTGCGCCGACCGGATGCGCCCCCTCGACTTTTTCAATTCATCGACAGTCCGCGCCCCGACGCGACGCAGGCGGTGGCGGCGCTCAAACGCAGGGGCTTGAACGTGTTGATGTTATCGGGCGACCGCGAGGGGGCGGTCGCCTACGCCGCGAACCGTGTTGGGATCGCGGACTGGCGCGCCGGATGCACGCCCTCGGATAAAACCAAGGTCCTAGAAAATCTTGCCGCCCAAGGTCATCTTGCGTTGATGGTTGGCGACGGCCTCAACGACGCCCCGGCGCTGGCCGCGGCGCATGTCTCGATGTCGCCGTCATCGGCGATCGACATCAGCCAAAACGCCGCCGACATCGTGTTCCAGGGCGCGCGCCTCGATCCCATCGTCGAAGCGATCGACGTTGCCAAACAGGCGGATGGGCTGGTAAAGTCGAACTTCGCGCTTTCTTTCGTATATAACGCCGTCACCATTCCCCTGGCGATGTTGGGGCATGTCACGCCGTTACTCGCCGCCGTGGCCATGTCTACATCGTCCATTGTCGTCATTGCAAACGCCCTCAGGCTTGCGCGCGCCCGGGCGCGCGTGTAAAACCCGCATAAGGAGCCGAGGTCGCCATGACCGTTCTTGTTTATCTGATTCCGATCGCCTTGGTGCTGGGTCTCATCGCCCTGGCCGCCTTTCTGTGGTCTTTAAAAAGCGGCCAGTTCGACGATATGGAAGGCGCGGCCAATCGCATCCTCTTCGATGAGGACGACGGCCCAATTCCACCGCACAAGCCTCACTGATATCGGATACGCATTTCCCTCTCGCGCGTCCCATTCGCGCGCAATGCGGACCTTCCGGCGCGTCGCCGCCCGAAATCGGCGAGGGAACCCCGGACAACGAAAATGGCGACCCCGGCAGGGCTCGAACCTGCAACCCCCGGCTTAGAAGGCCGGTGCTCTATCCAATTGAGCTACGGGGTCGTGAAATTTGATTCGCGCAACTTTCGATGATTGGTCTAGCGCACCCGATCGAAGGCGAACTTATCGGCGTAGTTTTTAAGCACCAAGTGACGCTCGTGCGCGGCGCTGACCTCGTAATCGAGGGCGTTGCGTTCGGCAAAGGCAATGGCGTCCTCCCGACTGTCAAACGTGATGCGCACCTGGCCGTTCATGTCGGCCGAACCGATCCAACCGATCAAGGGGTCGGTGACCTTGGCCTGGTCCGGCTCAAAGTCCAAAACCCACTTGCGTGTCCGCGCCCGCCCGGACTGCATCGCCGTTTTCGCGGGACGATAAATGCGTGCCTTAACCATCATTTAAGCCTTTTTCATCAATACGCTGAAGCCTATGGCCAGTATAAACGGGCCGCCCGCATCCACAAGATCAAACAACCGCCGGCGCTTCAAAACGCCGAAGGGGGCCTTTACCTCATGTGGCCGGATGGGCGAGGCGCGCCGAAACGACAGCGCTCGGAACGTGGATTTTTCCTTGCCAGGGACTTCCTTAATCGGAAAAATGGTCGGGGAGACAGGATTCGAACCTGCGACCCTCTGGTCCCAAACCAGATGCGCTACCAGGCTGCGCCACTCCCCGACTGTCGGGTTTATTAGGCTTTTTGGCGGTTCTACGCAACCCCACAAAAACGCAAAAGGAAACAAGCGCCGCCGGGCGGGATGGCGACGCCGCGCCTCGGCATGGCGCTCACGTCACGCCACACACGTGCAATCCATTTCGATTCCATTCGCAACGGTAAAATATCGGAAAGGAAACCGGCCTATGAATAAAATTTTTCTTTCCGTTTTCGGGCTTTTCGTTCTGGCATTCCCCAACCTCGGCATGGCGAAGATGATTTCGGGGCGTATCCAAATGATCGATGCGGACAGCGCCTATGTCGGGGGTGCGGAAATTCGCCTCGGCGGCGTTGATGCGCCGGAATGGTCGCAGATTTGCACCTTAAACGGCCAAGATTGGATGGCCGGCCAGAAAGCGACCGCATGGGCGATCTCGTTTGTCGGCAATGGACGAGCGACATGCCACGCCGAAACCCGCGACCGCTACGGCCGCTATATCGCGACCTGCACGGTCGATGGGCGCAACCTCAACGAATCGCTGGTCCGTTCGGGATGGGCCTTCGCCTATCGGCACTACTCCAAACGCTACGTCGCCGCCGAAAACGCCGCGCGAGCGGAGCATATCGGCATTTGGCGAGGGCGATGCCAGGCGCCGTGGACATGGCGCCATACGCACCCACGTTGAGCGCCGTATACACCGCATGCAACGGTCGCCGTCATTGGCCGCCGTCCGCGCCAATTTTTCGCCGACGATTCTGGATTTGTTTTATTTCTTTTGGGGATGATACGAGGTGTCGATCAGTGTGTCGCCGGGAGCGATCCCCAGCTTCCGGGCGAGGCCGCCTTGAATTTCCAAAACCGTCTTCACTTTGACCCCGGAAGAGATCAGGGCGTCCGAATCGGGAGTGGCCATAGCTTGTATTCGTTTAATTTTATTGTCTTTCCCAATGAACAACATATCCAGCGGGATCCGCGTGTTGCGCATCCACATGCGGACAATTTTTTCGTGCGGAAAAACAAACAGCATGCCGCGATTTTCGGGTAAATAGGTTCGGTACATCAATCCCCGCTGCTGTTGCAGTGGGGACGAGGCGACTTCGATAAAAAAAGCATGTGCGCCATTTTGCGAGGCGATGGATATGGTTTTCGCTGGAAAGGCGACGACCGGAACCGAGGTTTTTTGCCCCGCGCCCCGCGCCTGGGCGACAAATATCCCGACGATCAGAAGCGCGGCGAAAACGGCGAAACGGCGGCCCAAAAAAGTATTCATCATAATTATTTCAATAGCGCATTCTCTTTCGTCGAGCAACGGATAAGCCCAAAGCCCCCCGAACCAAGCCGAACCAACCCCACGATTGCGCGTCTTTACACGATTGCGCGCCTTTAATTAACAAACCACTCTTGATCCCCAAAAGGCAACGGGTTTACAAACACTCTTGCCTCGTGATTGCAGGGTTCTTATTCTCCTTTACCGTCGAGGGGGGATTCGACCGGGAAACTCACACCGAGAACATCCCGTTCCCACCTTTCGTTTCGCAGCTTAATTCGTTTCGCAGCTTAAGGAGTGTCCCAACGTGGCGCATGCAATCAGTCTAGGGTTCGCCATGGCGGTGCTGTGGATAGCGCTATCCGGTCATTTCACCCCGCTGTTTCTGGGTCTTGGCGTGGCCAGCGTGCTGTTCGTCGTATGGATCGCCCGGCGTATGGATGTGATCGATCACGAGGGGCATCCCGTACACCTCGGCGCGCGCGCCGTTTTCTATTGGGTTTGGCTGTGCAAGGAAATCGTCAAGGCCAACGTTGACGTCGCACGCCTGATTCTTAACCCAAGGATGCCTATTTACCCTCATGTCTTTCCGACGAAGGCGTCGCAAAAATCCGAACTTGGCCGGGTCGTCTACGCCAATTCGATCACCCTGACCCCGGGCACCGTCACCATCGCCCTGGACGATGACGACATGTCCGTTCACGCCATCACCCGGGCCGCCGCCGACGGCGTGACCTCGGGCGATATGGATCGGCACGTCAGCCGTATCGAGGAAATGTCGAAATATCCGGGAAACGACAGTCAAGGCGAACCGTCCGAAAGGATCGCGCCATGAACATGTTCGCCGTCGCCATTCTCGCCGTTCTCATCACCATGGGTCTAACCCTGGTGCGCGCGTTCGCCGGCCCCACGGTTTACGACCGGATTCTCGCCGTCAACGCCTGCGGCACCCTGACCATGGTTCTGATTGCGCTGTATGGTTTTTTCGATGGGCGACCCGATTTTTTGGACATCGCTCTGGTTTACGCCCTGATTAACTTCATCGGCACCATCGCCGTCAGCAAGTACATCAAATTCACCGGATTGGGATTTCCTGTGCGCAATCACGATGAAGGGGACATCTGATGGAGCACACCATCCTAGACACGCTGAGTTGGACGTTCTTGCTCATCGGCGGTTTTTTCTCGATCGTCGGGGCGATCGGCGTGCTGCGCTTTCCCGACATGTTTTCACGCATGCACGGCGCGGGCATGATCGACACCATGGGGGCGGGCATGATCCTTGTCGGGCTGATGTTTCAGGCCGGGTTCACCATTGTTTCGATCAAACTTTTTTTGATTATCGCCTTTTTGTTTTTCACCTCGCCGACGACGACGCATGCCCTGGCGCGCGCCGCCCTTAACGCGGGAATTATCCCCATGACCGGAATCAAATCGGGCAAAAGGCCCGATGCCGCGAAGGCGAAAAAAGCACGTAAAAAAGGTTCCGGCTCTACCCCCAAGCCTAAGGAGACGCCGTCATCGAAGACCTAATCGTCATAACGCTTCTGCTGTTCATGGCGGCCAGCGCCCTGGTCATGGTACGTCTGCGCAACCTATTCGCCGTCGCCATGCTAAGCGGGGCTTTTTCCCTGATCGCCGCGGTTTTGTACGTGGTGATGGACGCCGTCGATGTCGCCTTTACCGAGGCCGCCGTCGGCGCCGGGATCGCCACCGTCTTGATGTTAAGCACCTTGGGCTTGACAAAACAGGAAGAGAAAATTCGCGCCGGCTCCCCCCTGCTCGCCCTGCTGATCGTCTTCGTGACCGGAGGGGGGTTGCTGTATGGCACCTTGGACATGCCGCACTACGGCGACGCCACCGCCCCGATCAACAATCACGTGGCGCCGCGCTACATCGAAAAATCCGGCGCGGAAGTCGGCCCGCCCAATATCGTCACCTCGATCCTGGCCAGTTATCGCGGTTATGACACCTTAGGCGAAACCGCCGTCGTCTTCACCGCGGCGATTGGCGTGCTGGCGATTATCGGTCGCTCGCGGCGCAAGAAAATGGGCGCCCCGGAAAACCGCCCCGAACATGATCGCGAACATGATCGCGAACACGATCACGAACATGACCGGGGAACCGCCTAAATGACCAAGCCCGACATGATGCACAACAAATCCATTTTGCGGGTGGTTTCGAAACTGCTCATCCCGCCGATCATGTTGTTCGCCCTGTATGTGCAGTTTCACGGCGATTACGGCCCCGGCGGCGGCTTTCAAGCCGGCGTCATTCTGGCCAGCGGATTTATTTTGTACGGCATCATTTTCGGCGTCGATACCGCGCGCAAGGTCCTGCCCGCCTGGGCGACGCGCACGATGCTGGCGGTGGGGTTGATGATCTACGGCTCGACCGGGCTGGCGACGCTGATCATGGGGGGAAACTACCTCGATTACACGGTCCTGACGGGAAACGTCAAAACAGGTCAGGAATTGGGGATTTTCCTGGTCGAATTCGGCGTCGGCACGACCGTGACCGCGGCGATGACCACGATCTTCTTTACCTTCGCCGGACAACGCGAGGACGATGAAGGCACGGAGAACCCCACGCAATGACCTTCAGTTTCGACATTCCCGGCCTGTTCAATTACTGGGTCGCCATTTTTTTGATGATGGTCGGTTTTTTCATCGTCATTTCCCAGGGAAATTTAATTAAAAAAGTGGTCGGCCTGAACATTTTCCAGGTCTCTGTTTTCCTCTTTTATATTTCCATGGGTAAAGTCACCGGTGGCAGCGCGCCGATTTTGGACAAGACTATCAAAATCTACTCGAATCCGGTGCCCCACGTCCTGATTCTCACCGCGATCGTCGTCGGCATCGCCACCACCGCGCTGGCATTGGCGCTCGTCGTGCGCATCAACCGCGCCTTCGGCACCATCGAAGAAGATGAAATCGATGCGATCGAGCACCCCACCCTCGTGAAGGGTGAGAGCACCGGGGAGGGGGCATGATTTCCGATCACTTTATCGTTTTGATTATCGTCATTCCGCTACTTTCCGCCCCGCTGTGTGTTTTGTTTCATCGTCCGGCCCTGGCGTGGTCTGTCGCGCTGGCGGTCACCTGGACGACGCTGGGCGTGGCGATCAGTTTGTTCATGCGGGTTTTGAACTCGGGCGTGATCGTTTATTCGATCGGCGATTGGGCGGCCCCCTGGGGGATCGAATATCGCCTCGACCTGCTCGGCGCGGTCATGCTTTTGATCGTCAGCGCCATGGGTGCGTTGAGCGTCCTGTACGCGCGCAAAAGCGTCGAGCGGGAAATTCCCGCCGACCGTATTTACCTGTTCTACGCCATGATGCTGTTGTGCCAGACCGGACTGATGGGCATTTCGGTGACCGGGGACGCCTTCAATCTGTTCGTTTTCCTGGAGATTTCATCGCTGTCGTCGTATGTGCTGATTGCCTTCGGAAAGGATCGCCGCGCGCTGACCGCGAGCCTGCGCTACCTGATCATGGGCACCATCGGGGCGACCTTTTACATCATCGGCGTCGGCATGATGTATATGATGACGGGATCGCTCAACATGGTCGATCTGTCGGGCATCCTGCCCGCCGTCGCCGACACCCGCACCATACTGGTCGCCCTGGCCTTCCTGACGGTCGGGCTGTCGCTGAAACTGGCGCTGTTCCCACTGCACACATGGCTGCCCAACGCCTATAGTTATGCGCCGTCCGTGGTCAGCACTTTCATCGCCTCGACGGCGACCAAGATCGCCGTCTACGCATTGTTGCGCATCTACTTCACGGTCTTCGCCAAGGTCGATCTGTTCCACGTTTTCCCCATGCTTTGGGAAATGTTGATGGGCCTCGCCCTGCTCGGCATGTTCGCCGCCTCGCTGGTCGCGATCTTTCAGACCAACGTCAAGCGGATGCTCGCCTATTCGTCCATCGCGCAGGTCGGCTATATGGTGTTGGGCATCAGCTTCGTCAGCGTCGCCGGGCTCAGCGGCACGATTGTCCATCTGTTCAATCACGCCTTGACCAAGGGCGCGCTGTTCATGGCGGTGGGCATTTTCGCCCTGCGCATCCGCTCCAGCGATCTTAACGATCTGGCGGGCATCGGACGGCGCATGCCGGTCACCATGGCGGCCTTCGTGATCGCGGGACTGAGCCTGATCGGCGTTCCCGCGACGGCGGGCTTCGTTTCCAAGTGGGCCCTTATCCAGGCCGCGCTCGAACAGCACATGTGGCCCATCGCGGTGCTGATTTTACTCAGTTCCCTGCTTGCCGTAATCTATGTCTGGCGCGTCGTCGAGGTGGCCTATTTTCGCCGCGCGCCCGCCGATGCGCCCCACCTCGAAGAAGCCCCTCTGAGCATGATGGCGCCGTTGTGGGTGCTGACGGCGGCGACCGTCTACTTTGGGATCAACGGAACCGCGACCCTCGACGTCGCCGTGCGCGCCGCGAGTATTCTTTTGAAGGGGCCGCAGTGATGATTTTCAGCCCGCAAAACCTACCCGAGACCCTGATCGTCCTCAGCCTGATCGTCCCGTTGATCGGGGCGCTGGGGATCGTGCTGGCGGGTCGGGCCAATCCCAATATCCGCGAGGCGATCACCCTGCTCAGCGCCACGGCGACCTTCGCCGCGGTCGCCGGCTTGTACGGCGGCGTCGCTCATGGACAGACCCCCACCGTGGTGCTGGGCGAAATGCTGCCCCACCTGAACATCGCCTTCACGGTCGAACCCCTGGGCATGCTGTTCGCCCTGGTCGCCAGTTTCCTGTGGATCGTGACCTCGATCTACGCCATCGGCTACATGCGCGGGCACCACGAAAAGCATCAGACTCGTTTTTATTTTTACTTCGCCGTCGCCATCGCCGCGACCTTGGCGATCGCCTTTTCAGGCAACCTGCTGACGCTTTTCGTTTTTTATGAAATTTTGACCCTTTCGACGTTCCCCCTGGTCACCCATTCGGGCACCCAGGAGGCCAAGCGCGCGGGGCGCGTGTACCTGGGCGTCTTGATGGGAACGTCGATGGCGTTCTTCCTGTTCGCCATTTTGTGGACCTGGAACGCCGCCGGGACCCTGGATTTCAAATTGGGCGGAATTCTGGAGGGCCATGTCGGACAGGGCGTGGCCTCGGTCCTGTTGGTGCTGTTCGTGTTCGGCATCGCCAAGGCCGCCTTGATGCCGTTTCATCGCTGGCTGCCCTCGGCGATGGTCGCCCCGACGCCGGTCAGCGCGCTGCTGCACGCGGTGGCCGTGGTCAAGGCCGGGGTCTTCAGTATCCTGAAGATCTCGATCTATGTTTTCGGCCTCGATTTCCTTTCCAGGCTGGCGAGCAACGAATGGCTGCAATACCTCGCCGCGGCGACGATCCTCTTGGCCTCGCTGGTGGCGATGACCAAGGATAACCTGAAGGCGCGGCTCGCCTATTCGACGATCAGCCAATTGTCGTACATCATTCTGGGCGCCATGCTCGCCAACTCGCTGGGTTTTATCGGCGGGGCCATGCACATCGCCATGCACGCCTTCGCCAAGATCACGCTGTTTTTCTGCGCCGGAGCGATCCTTGTGCGCACCCACAAGACCGAGGTCAGCCAGATGCGCGGCATCGGAAAAACCATGCCCCTGACCATGCTCGCGTTCCTGTTGGGTTCGCTGTCGATCATCGGCCTGCCGCCGATGGGCGGCTTGTGGAGCAAGTGGTACCTCGCCCTGGGCGCGCTGGAGGCGCATCAACTCGTCTTCGTCGTCGTGTTGATGGCGTCCTCCCTGCTTAATATCGCCTATCTTCTTCCGATCCCCTTTCACGCCTTTTTCAGCGCCCCCGCCGAGGACGCCGGGCCGTCCGCGCACGAAGACGCGCCTCCGACGGCGTCTCCCTTTCGCTATGAGGCGCCGGTGGCGATCCTGATCGCCCTTGCGATCACCGTGGCGGGGAGCGTGGCGTTGTTTTTCTATCCCGATCCGATAATCGACTTACTCAAGCCTCTGGTGATGCGATGAGCGAGCAGACGAAAACCGACGTAAAGAAAGACGAAAAGAAGCACGTCTTCGACAATCCGAAGAACGTCAAACGCGTAATTCACGCGCTTTACGTGGCGTGCGCGATCAGTCTGGCGGGGGATTTTTTCATTCACCGCCACGCCGAGCACTCGTGGGAACAGTTGTTCGGTTTTTACGCCCTGTACGGCTTCGCCGCCTGCGTCCTTCTGGTTCTGCTCGCCAAGGAAATGCGCAAGGTCATCATGCGCAAGGAAGATTACTATGACGAGTAACCTGGCCCCTTTCGCCATTTTTTACGCCGGCGCATTGGCGATCTTCCTCACCCAGGGACGCCTGCGCCAGGCGATCGTTATCGCTGTTCCCATCCTTGGCGCGCTGAACCTGTTCACCCTGGACCAAAGCATGGTGATCGACGGACGCGTCCTCGACCTTACCTTAAGCGTGTTCAAGGCCGACCGCATGAGTATGTTGTTCGGCTATCTGTTCCATCTGGCCGCCTTGATCGGCGGCATTTATTCGCTGAACGTCAAAAAGAGCGGCGAACTGGCCGCCGGGATGTTGTACGCAGGCAGCGCCCTGGGCGCGGTGTTCGCCGGCGACATGATCACGCTGTTCGTGTTTTGGGAACTGCTGGCGGTGACCTCGGTGTTCTTGATCCTGGCGCGCGGGACCACGCGGGCGCAAAGCGCCGCCATGCGTTACATGCTTATCCAGGTGCTTTCCGGTGTCATCCTGCTGACCGGAATCTTGCTGCGCTACGCCGCCACCGGATCGATCGCCTTTGGCCATATCGGCCTCGACGGCTCGCTGGCTTCCCTGCTCATTTTCCTTGCCTTCGGCATCAAGGCCGGCTTCCCGCTGCTGCACAATTGGCTGACCGACAGTTACCCCGAGGCGACGGCGGGAGGCACCGTGTATCTCAGCGCCTTCACCACCAAGGTCGCCATTTACGCCCTGGCGCGGGCGTTCGCCGGCACCGAGATTTTGGTCGATATCGGCGCGGTGATGACGATGTTCCCGATTTTTTACGCCGTGATCGAAAACGATCTGCGTCGAGTGCTCGCCTACAGCATGATCAACCAGTTGGGGTTCATGGTCGTCGGCATCGGCCTGGGCACGGACTTGGCGATGAACGGCGCGATCAGCCACGCCTTCAACGACGTCATTTTCAAGGGCCTGTTGTTCATGAGCATGGGCGCGGTTCTCCATCGCACCGGGAAAATCAACGGCTCCGACTTGGGCGGCCTATACAAATCCATGCCCAAGACCGCCTTTTTCTGCATCATCGGCGCGGCGTCGATTTCGGCCTTCCCGCTGTTTTCCGGCTTTGTGTCCAAATCGATGGTGATGGTCGCCGCCCTAGAGGGCGGGCATCCGTGGGTCTGGCTGGCGCTCTTGTTCGCGTCGGCCGGTGTCTTCCACCATGCCGGAATCAAGATCCCGTTTTTCGCCTTTTTCGCTCACGATAGCGGCATCCGCTGCAAGGAAGCCCCGACCAACATGTTGATCGCGATGGGCATTTCGGCGGCGATTTGCGTGTTTAACGGCGTCTACCCGTGGGCGCTGTATTCCTTGTTGCCGTTCCCGGTGGATTATGCGCCCTATACCATGACCCACGTGCTGACGCAGACCCAATTGCTGTTCTTCTCGGCGCTGGCGTTCACGCTGTTGAAGATCTTTCACGTCTACCCCCCCGAGCTTCCCGGCATCAACATCGATTCGGATTGGTCTTATCGGTGGCTTTTGCCTCGTTTGGCGCGAAATTTCGTTCATACGTTCGCCCCCCTGGATCGGGGATTTCGCCAAATGTTCCGCAATTCCGTTACGGTCCTGGTCGCCGTGGTCAACCGCCATCATGGACCGCAGGGCGTGCTGGCGCGCGCGACCCCCGCCAGCAGCATGGTGTTGTGGGTCCTGGTCCTGCTGATCGCGTACATGGGGGTCTATTTCTTCACCTGAGCATCCGCCCTGACCACGGTTCGACAGTAATAAAGGGCGATGCGTCATGCCTGCCGTCCCCACATCCCAAAACGCCCGCGCGATCCTTGCGATCACCCTGGCGATCTTCATGTTTTCGCTCAGCGACGCGGCCTCCAAGGCGCTGGTCGGCCATTACTCCGTGGTCCAGATTATTTTTCTGCGCGCCACGCTGTCGATCATCCTAATTGGCGTCTGGGTTTTAAGATCGGGCGGCCCGAGGCGACTCGCCACGAAACGCCCGATGATGCACGTCCTCAGGGTGATCATCGGGGTCAGCGAGGTCAGCCTATTTTATCTTGCGCTGCGCACCGTCCCCCTCGCCGACGCCACCGCCGTTTATTACGCTGCCCCTTTGATTTCGACCGCGCTCAGCGTCCCCTTCCTGGGCGAGCGCGTCGGCCCCCGGCGCTGGGCTGCGATCGGACTGGGCTTCGCCGGTATGATCTTGATCGCCCATCCGGGAAGCGGGGCGATCAGCCCCGGCATCATCCTGGTTCTGTTCGCCGTGGTGCTCTATGCCCTGGCGATGATTTTGAACCGTTTGCTATCGCGCACGGAAAATACCCTGTCCTTGGTCTTTTACATGCTGCTGGGAGATATCGTCGTCATGGGGACGTTACTGCCCGGGTACTGGACCCCGCCATCGGTGCGCGATCTGGCGTGGATGATGGGGCTTGGGATCATCACCACCGGCGCCCATTTTTCCCTCGTTTACGCCTATAGCCGCGCCCCCGTGGCCGTGGTCTCGCCGTTCGACTACACCGCGCTTTTCTGGGCCACCGTATTCGGGTATGTCTTTTGGGGGGATATCCCCACGTTGGGCGTCTGGATCGGCGCCTTGCTGGTCGTCGCCGCCGGTGTCTATGTCGTTTACCGCGAAGGAAAGACGCAACGCGCGCAGGCGGCGCTGAAAACCGCGCGTGTTCATGATCATCACGAATAGGCGCACGCATAAAAAAGCGGGAGACGCCTATCGACGCTCTCCCGCTTTCAGTCTTTCATAATCCACCCAGGATCACCCACCCAAAAACAGGCGCGCCACCTCGGGGTTTTCCAAGAGGGCGTCGCCCTTGTCGGCCATCGCCAATTCACCGGAAACCAGGACATAGCCGATATCGGCGAATTCGAGGCCCTTTTTGGCGTTCTGTTCGACCATGACGATGGTTTTGCCTTCGCTTTTTTGCAGGTCTTCGAGAATTTCGAACACCATGTCGATGAAGCGCGGTTCGAGGCCGATCGACGGTTCGTCCACCAGCAGGATGTCCGGATCCATGATCAACGCCCGGGAAATCTCAAGAAGGCGGCGTTCGCCCCCCGAAAGCACCCCAGCCCGTTGACCGCGCCGCGCGCTCAGGCGGCTGTATTTCGTAAAAACCCGTTCGGCGGCGGCATGGGCCTCGGCCGGACGGTTCTTCAGGAAGCCCCCCATCAGCAGGTTTTCTTCCACCGTCATATCGGGAAAGACCGAATTATCTTGCAGGATATAGGCGATCCCCGCGTTCTTCAGCTTGTCGTTGGGCGACAGGCGGGTGACATCCTTGTCCTGCACCTTGATCGTGCCACCGGTGATGTTGGTGAAGCCGTAGATGGAATGCAGAACGGTGGATTTCCCGGCCCCGTTGGGCCCGATCAAGCATAACGACTGACCGGCCCCCACGCGCAGATCGACGCCGTGAAGAATCTCCATCTTTCCATAGCCCGCGACCAGACCGTCGAGAGCGAGAAACGCCTTGTCGCCAACCAAATCTTCGAGGACTTCGAGCTTAGGGGCGCTTTCGGACAGCTTCTGCGCCTGCCGGGCGACGTCGTCCACCGACAGAACGGTATCCACGCTGCCCAAGCCATAGCCGCTAATTTTCTCTTTCTTATCTTGTTTGTCTTGCGTATCGCTCATCGATCTCTCCTCAGTGCGCGCCAAGATACGCGGCGATAACGCGTTCGTCGTCTTGAACTTCCACAGGCGTGCCGCTGGCCAGCATTTCGCCGTGGGCCAGACAATACAGATGTTCCGCCAGGTTCATGATCACGCGCATGTTGTGTTCGATCACCAAAAGGGTAATGCCGAATTCCTCATTGGCTTTTTTCAAGCGATCGATCAGACCGTTGATCAAGGTTGGATTGATGCCCGCCGTCGGCTCGTCGAGCAAAAGAAGCTTCGGTTCGTTCATCAACGCCATGGCGAACTCCAACAACTTTTGCTGCCCGAACGACAAATCGCCGGCAAACAGAGTCCGCTTGGAATACAAACCAACAAATTCCAGCAGGGCGTCAACCTTGTCCATGGCGCCTTCGGGAAAGCCGCCGAACATGGCGGAAAGACTGCTCGAACGTTGCGGCATGCTGATCAACATATTTTGCACGCAGGTCATCTGCCCATAAATTCGGGTTTGCTGGAAGGTCCGCAATAGCCCCTGCCGGGCGATTTGCGGCACCAAAAGCTTGGAAATTTCCCGTCCGCGAAAACGGATCGAGCCTTCATCGATGGGATGGTAGCCGACGATAGAATTGAACAACGTCGTCTTGCCCGACCCGTTGGGGCCGATCAAGCCGACGATGGCGCCGTCGGGAACCTCGATAGAGATGGCGTGGTTGGCGATAACGCCGCCGAACGATTTGCTGACGTTCTCGACCCTAAGAAGCGCTTCGCTCATGCCGCACCTCCCGATGTCCGGGTGGCTTCGTCGATTTTCTGGCCGAAACGTTCGGGCCAGCGCTCGCGCATCCAACCCAAAATCCCCTGGGGGAAGAAGACGACGATAATCACGATCAGCAAGCCCAACGCCACCCGCTGCCAGCCCAACAAATAGGTCCAAAACAGTTCCTGGGTGATATGGAAAATGACCGCGCCGATGACCGGTCCCCACAGCGTTCCCTTACCGCCCAGGATCGCCATCAGGATCATCCACACGCCATAGGTCGAACCGGCGAAGGCGACGTCGAGGGGGTCGATAAACTTGAACAAGTTGCCCGCTCCGGCCCCGGCCATGCCCAAGAAAAAGGCGGAAACGGCCCAGGCCGTGGTCTTGAAGCGCGTGGTGCGGATGCCCATCGCCTCGGCCTTGTCTTCGTCATCGCGAATGGCGTTGATCGCGAGGCCAAATCGCCCTTCGTAGAGCTTCCTCAGGGTGAAAAATGTGATCGTAGCCAAGACGAAGAAGAAGAAATAAAAGAACAGTCCCCCCGCCTCGCTTCGCCCGGGGAACAACGGCGTCGTCATGCCCGACCCGGCGCCGATATAATCGATGCCGCCCGCGATTTCACCCGCGGCGATGGCCAGCCCCAGACTACCGATGGCGAAATAATGTCCTCTTAGACCAAGAATGCCCGCGCCGAAAAATATCGCGGTCACGATACCCAGCGCCCCGGCGAGCACAACACCCAGCGCCAATGCGGAAAAATAGCTCAATCCCGAATCACGTTGGAGAACCGCGCAGGCGTACATGCCGATACCGAAGAAAAGGATATTGCCAAAGGAGTTATACCCCATTTGCCCGCCCATGATGTCCCAGGTCATAGCGAATATGACCATCAACCACAACAAGGCCAACTGGGTGCGGTAATCGGGGAAAAGCAACGGAGCGGCGATGGACACCGCCAAAATTGCCGCAAAAAGAAGAGGATTGTTACGTTTTGCGATCATTTCAAGTATTCCCGTCTTCTTTTCAGCTTAAAATTGCGCCACACCAAAATCACGACCATCAGACTAAAGACGAAGGCAATTTGGAATTCAGCGCCGAAAACGAACCCCGCCAAGTTTTCGACGGCCCCCAATCCCAGCCCGGCGACGATGACGCCCGGCAAATTTCCGAGCCCGGCGACGATGACAACCATGAACGAACGCACCGTATACGGCAGCCCGATGTAGGGTTGAATGGCCCACGCCATCACGACCAAACTGCCGACGGCCCCGCAAATGGCGGCGTTAATGCCATAGGTCGCGGCGTAAACCCGGTTGGTGTCGATTCCCAAGATTCTCGCCGCGCGGGGATTTTGCGCCGTCGCGCGGATGGCTTGACCAAGGCGCGATTTTTTGAGGAATAGCCAGAGACCCAAACCCGTCACCAGGGCGAGGATGAAGGCGATCAGCTTAATCGCGGACACCGAAACCATACCGTTGAAAAACAACAACGTCGGCAATCCGGCATCGGCGGTGCGCACATCGGCGCCGAAGATCTGATTGGACAATTGGGCTATCAAAATCGACAAGCCGAACGTGGCCAAGATCGATATGAACATGTCCTTGTCAACGACCCGGAAAATCACCGTGTGATAGAGCGCCCAACCGACGCCGTAAAGAACCACGGCGGAAATCGGAATTCCGAACAAGGGGTGAAGCCCCAGTTTATTCATGACCACCAGGGTGATGAAGCCGCCCAGCATGACGAATTCGCCCTGGACGATATTGATGATGTTCATGACACCCCAGACCAGCGCCATGCCGAAAGCGACAAGGGCGAAGATCGCACCGATCAACAAACCGTTGACCATCAGATCAACGAAAAGAAGGGGGGCGTCGAACAGGATTTGAATATTGCTCAACATGGAATACGACGTGTTCCCTAAAAAATAAAACCCGCCCCACTGTCACGTGGGGCGGATTTCGAATTTGTGGATACTTAGCGCTTGCTCCACACCGGCGTCGGCCAGCGCAGTTTGGCGGCGGCCCACTTGGCGGGGGCGACAACCTTATACTGGCCGTCTTGAACCTGGAACAGGACCATGGGTTTGGCGATATTCTCGCCTTCGGCGTTGAACTTCACCTTACCGTAGAACGTCTCCATATCGGTTGCGGCCAGGGCGTCGCGCACCTTTTTCTGGTCAAGCGAGTTGGCGCGTTCGAACGCGTCCTTGTAGACCAGCACCGCGGCGGCGGACTCGGCGGCCTGATAAGGCGGAGCATAGCCGTATGTCTTTTCGAACAGCTTCGCAAAATCTTCGGCGGTTCCGAAAAGCGGATCCTTATAACTCAGGGTGCGATCCCATTGCGAAGCGCACAGCGTGTATTCGGCGGCCTTGCCGAATTTGCCGATGATGTCCGCCGAATCACAGTGGGTCATCGCCAGCATCGGAACATTGATGCGCATGTCCGACAGTTGGCGGATCGCCAACGCCGCACCTTTGTCGTGACCGGACACGACCAAGAGATCGGGCTTCAAGGCCTTCACCTTGATCAAGGTCGCCGTCATGTCGTTCAGTTCGGGCGGCAGCTTGTCGTCGATGACCATCTTCGCGCCGATGCGCTTGGCGTCGGCCAACACACCGTTGCGGATATCCTGGGAGAACGGATCGTTTTGAAAGACCCCGGCAATCCTCACGGTTTTACCCTTGTTGACCTCGCCGGCCAAGCTGACCGCCGATTGTAGGTACTTATCCGAGGTTGAAAGGACGGCGAACAGGTACTTGTAACCCTTTGTGAACAGGCTGTTGGATGCGCCGTTGGCCTCGACCATCGGCACGCCGTTATTTTCGGCGACCGGCGCCATCGCCTTGGTCAGACCGGAGCTGTACGGCCCAAGCATGTAACGCACGCCGTCCTGCTGGATCAAGCGTTCGGCCAATTGGGTGCCACGGGCGGGAGTCGATTCGTCGTCATAGTACTTGACGGCGATTTTATAGGTTTTTCCCGCGATCTTAACGCCGCCGTGATCATTGATGAGTTTGACGGCCAAATCGTAACCGTTCTTGGTATTTTTTCCGTTGGTGGAATATTTCCCCGTCATCGAAACGGCGGCGCCCAGCGTAATCGTGTCGCTGGCGGCATACGCCTGACTGGTCACGCCCAACGTCAAGGCAATAGCCGCTGCGCCAAGCGCAGCGGCGCCGACGAACTGTCTGGATTTCATTTAATCCTCCCTGTGAATTAGCCACCGGCCGTTGCCCGCAGCGAGTTTACGATCACCCCATTTATGTTCCCGGCGCGGCGCGACGTATCGAAGCCAAAACACACTCACCCCCGCCGGGGGATACTCCCTGGCCGGGGAGTGTAGCCCAGATGCATACGACTGCAACCCGAAAAACAGGAAAGAAGGAGACTAAAAGGAGACTAAGGAGAGCCCCCCCTGCAGTTCAATCGGCGTCCACGGGTTTGGCGCCCGGAACCCATGATTGCACGGAAACGGGCGCGCCATGTTGGGTGACCATGATCTTCTTTCCTAAACCCGGATGTTCCCTTTTTTTCTTATTCGACGCATTTTGAAAGCTGGAACGCATGGCGTCCAAGGGTATTTCCGTTCGCCGCCCCTTGCGCAAGGCCAAACCATACGCGTTGTTGTCGTTAATAAGGCGATTTAGGTGTTCAACCGATAAGTGTCCAAATTTTTTCCAAATTCCGTCCAGAAATTTTTCCACCTGATCGGGTAAAAAAATATCGACCTCGACATCGGGACGCCCCTTCATGAAGGCCCTATAGACGGTCGGTTCGATCGGCCCCATTTCATCGGCGACGAAAACCGCCGGCATCAGTTTTTTTCCGCGATGCACCACCGCATAGTAGGCCTGAGCCAAATAGAGCAGCCTCTGCATCTTTTGCGGGGCAAGATATTCGTTTTGATTCAAAGCCGTATCGGCGAACCAAAAGGCCACATCAAAAGTCGTGTCAACGGCAAATGCCATGCGTTCCGTTTCCTCGCCCATAAGTCCAACAGCCATCCCTCTCCGCGCCCCTCTTCCCACGGGAAGGAGGACATACACCGACGAAAGTCCGCCCGCCAATGGCGACAAGTATACGATCCCGAACGACACGCTTTCAACGGCCCGTTCAGGGTATTGCGATTAAGGCAAAAAAGTATTAACGCGCCCCTTCCGCAAGAGGATTCTCGTCCGACGGCGTTACGCCCGGACGTTCAAAAGGCTGCGGGTGATGTCGCCGGCGGCCTGGATCGTTTTGACATTCGCCGTGTACGCGGTTTCGGCGACGATCAGATCGACAAATTGACGCGCGATGTCCACGTTCGAGGCCTCAAGCGCGCCCCCGGCGATCGTTCCGGCCCCGCCTTGTCCCGCCGTCCGCGCAAGCGGCGCGCCCGAGGCCTGGGTCGCGATATAAACATTGCCGGTTTGCGCCTCAAGCCCCGAAGGATTGGCGAACGTTGCGACCGCGACGCGATAGAGGGGGCGGCTGTCGCCATTGGCGTATTGGGCGCTGACGGTGCCGTCGGATGCGACCAGAACACCCCGCGCCGCCGCGGGTTTGCCCCCATCGGCGCTAATCGCCCCGATCTGAAAGTTCCCGGCAAACTGCGTAAGGCCGTTGAGGCCGCCGCTTTTCCCTAGATTTAGGGCGACATTAAGATCGGCCCCTCCGGTGCTCAAGGAAGTAGCGAAAAGATTGGGCGCGCTTGTCGTATCGACCGCACCGTCGCCGGTGGTGTCGAACCCGGCCAGAGCGCCGTCGGCATTGAAGTGCACACCGACCGTATAAGCCCCGCCACCGGCGCCGCCCAGTTGCGCGGTGCTCACCGCGCCCCCACTGACGCCGTCGCTGATCGCGCCGATGGAAAGACGATAGGTGTTCGCCCCCTCCTGCTTGAAATTGAGGGTCGCGTTCAAAGCGTTGCCCTGAGAATCGGTCAGTTGAACATTGACGTCATGACTTTGGCCGTTCGGCGCGTTGGCCGGAAGATTAGCGCTGAGCGCGAGGTTTTCCGTCGCCCGCGCATCCAGACCCCGCCCGCCGACATGCACCGGGGCCGGGGTGTCGGAAGTCGGCTTCCCCGCCCCGTCAAGCGGATAGCCTAATAAGGTCTGACCCGATACGTTTTTCAAAGTGCCGTCGGCGGCAAGGGAGAACGCCCCCGAACGAGTATAGCCAAGCCCGCCCGCGCCCGCGCGGGCGACGGTGAAGTATCCCGGCCCCGACAACGCGAGGTCGGTGGCGTCGGGCGTCGCCTGTAACAAACCTTGAATGGAGGCCTGAGTGCGCGGCGCGCTCTGCACGCCGCCCGGCGCATAGGCCGTCGGGCTTTGTCTCGTCGTCACCGTCTTGGCCTCAAGGCGCACCGCCTTATAGCCCGCGGTATTGGCGTTGGCGATGTTGTCCGCCGCCGCGCCAACGCGCTGCGCATTCAATTGAAGACCGGAAACTGCCGAAGAAAAAATATTCGAGATCACCGCAATCCACCGTACCCAAAGCCGCACCAAAGCCGCACCAAAGCCGCACCAAAGCCGCACCAAAGCCGCACCAAAGCCGCCATGAATCCCGGCTCATGACATCCCCACACTCACGACGGGAACCGACAGGGTAGTATGCCCGATACCCGGCGCATCACCAGTGACGACAATCACAGAACGCAAAATTAGGTCCTGGCCCTAGAGGGAGATGCGCACCGTATGGGCCGGTCCCGCCGCCGCTGCGCCGATCACGTGGGCCGTTTTTTCGTAGGCGGAAATGGCGCGGGCGAGCAATCCCCCAAACGACTTCACGCCCCTCACGGCCGCGCCGCCATGGAGGCCTTCATGCTCGTCGATCGTCCCTAAAATGGCGGCGAAGGTCGCGCTCGGCGTTTGAAACAAAATTCCCGGCCTGCGCCGTGAATGTTTATCCCCAGCCGCCCGTTCCTCGCCTTTTTTCTCGACGAACTGAAATTGGTATTCCGCGTCATTGAGATGGGGTCCGTCATGACTTTTCAGGCCTTCTACCCGTTCCTGCGACGATGTCGCCGGGCCACGCAACCCCACCCGCCCGGCGGGTATTCCGCCGGCGACGTTCGAACCCGATGAAACTCGTGCCGCCTGATTCATGGCCTTTGTTTCGCCGCGCCTCAAAAGACGCGCGCTCTCCGACTATAAAAACCCCGCCGGGCATGGGCCGCCTTCGCCTCGCAAAGAAGCGAACCGCCCACCCCGCGCTTCGTCCGGTTGCCCAGACCTTACACCAGATATAGTCACGCCGGCATCATATTGCTCGAAAAACCCCCAAAAACAGGACATCTCCCTTTCGACGGACATTATGGTTAAATAATACTTAAGTTTGTTTAAAAATAAACTATAAAATACGACAAGATACTGTGATCGTTATATTTTACCTCACCTCACCTCCAATTTAAAATTTTGCCCCGACGCAGCGACAGCGACCAACGCACCCCCTCCCCTCGCTGGTCCGGCCCAAAGGATTTCGAATCTTGTTGAACGAAACCAAGTCAACTCTTTGAATTTAAATATTTTTTAATAAAATCCACGATGCCGATCTGGACGTTGAAATCATAAAGATCACTGTGTTTCCCGCCCTCGACCCACAACGCTTCCTTGGGCGGCAGGGCCGCGGCGAACACCGCGCGCCCCTGTCCCACGGGCACCGTCGGGTCCGCCGTGCCATGCACGACACACAACGGGGTATCGATTCGAGCAATTTTGGAAAGGCTGTCATAACGGTCGCGCGCCAACGTCTTGACCGGTAAAAAGGGGTAGCGATGGCGGCCTGCATCCCCCATCGAGGTAAAAGGCGCCTCCAGAACCACGCACCCCACGGGGGCGCCCTTGGCGGCGTATTCCCAAGCCATTTGGACAGCGATCCCCGTGCCTAGGGATTCGCCGTAAATCACCCACCGGGCCGGGGGGATACCCTCGCGACTGAGAAAATTCAGCGCCGCGCGCGCATCCACGTACAAACCTTTTTCCGATGGGCGACCCGGATTGGCGCCATACCCCCGATAGCCCACCAGAAGGACCCCCATGGCGCGATCCAGGTAGGGGCGAACCTTATCGCCGCGTTCGGTCAGATTACCCGCGTTCCCTTGAAAATAAACCACCGTCGGCGCCACCGCGCGCGGGGCCGGGCGGTACCACGACACCAGGACGAGACCGTCGTCACCCGTTATCGTCACTTCGTCCATCTCGGGCACCCCGCCCTGTCGCCGCGAGGACGCGGTGGTGTCGGGATTGTACATCAACCGGCGTTGCAGCGCCCACATGATCCCGACCACGGCGCTATAAGCGATGGCTCCGGCGACGATCGTCTGAATGACCATTTCGCCCAATCCTCCAACATCACGAGACCGGAAATTTTATCGCTTTTTCACGCAGGCGAACACGGCGGCGACCGGCGTGGCTAACGGGCAAAGCGTGTAATCGTGCTTGATATAACGGATCGCCTTGGAAAATTTCGCGCACTGCGCATGGGCCAGCGCCGCGACCTGTTGGGGCGTGCTGTCCAGACTGGAATAACAAATCGTCACCTGCCTCCGGTCAGTGATACTTTGACCATAATCCGGGCGCGTGCGATCGAATTCCCCGCTCCGGTAGACGTACGGCGCACTCGCCGCGCACCCCGCAAGCGCAAGCGCCACGGTCAATACGACCAACGCCAACCCCCGACGATGAAGACCATCAATACACATGGTTCATCTATACCCCCGAACGGGACGCGGCGGCAACGCCCATGTCGGATCTCTCCGAAGACAGGACCCCGTCTCCTATCCGGGCGCACGATGGTCTTGCCAAGAAGGCTCGGCTCACGCCATGATCCGAGAAACTTTTCTCGCCGAACGACGGCGCAAACCAAAATCACACTCGGGATCACATCATGAGCCTTCCTCTTATCGTCGGCATTTCCGGCGCCACGGGCGTTATCTACGCCATCGAGGCGCTAAAAGCGTTGAAAGACATGAAGGTGCCGACACATCTGGTGATTAGCGAAGCCGGCGTGCGCACCCTGGCGATCGAAAGCGATGTCGGCCTGGACGAACTGCGCGGCCTCGCCGACGTGGTTCACAACATCAAAGATATCGGCGCGTCGATCGCCAGCGGCTCGTTCCGCACCCGCGGCATGCTCATCGCCCCGTGTTCGATCAAGACCCTGTCGGGTATCGCCCATTCATACAGCCAAAATCTGTTGATCCGCGCCGCCGACGTCACCTTGAAGGAGCGTCGCCCGCTGGTCCTGATGGTGCGCGAAACGCCGCTGCACAAGGGCCATCTGGAACTGATGGTGCGCGCCAGCGACTTAGGCGCGCTGATCCTGCCTCCGATGCCCGCCTTTTACCATCGCCCCACGCGTATCGCCGACATCGTCCGCCAAAGCGTGGGGCGCGCGCTCGATCATTTCGGCATCGATCATCCCGCCGTCTCTCGCTGGCAGGGTGGTTGAGACGCGACCTCGGAACGCATTCAACGCCACCAACGCAGAAACCAGCGAATGGGCGCCCTGAGCAACCCTTCCCATTGGGCGGCATGGATGTCGTCACTCAGAAAGCGCGCCGGCAGCGGCGGGCTGTCCACGGGTATCGCCAGAAGCCGCTCGATTCGCGCCTGCGTCGCCGGATGGGTGCGTAACAACGAAGGGTCCATCCCCGGACGGCGCGGCAGAAACATCCGCCGCCAAAGGTCTTCCTGCTGAATTTCGAGCTTCTCCAAGGCGTGCGCCAAACCGATCGGATCGCCGCTCAAAGCCACCGCGCCGATGTCGGCGTCAAACTCGCGTACCCGCGACAGGCCGAGTTGCATCAACAGGCTCAACAGTGGCGCGCCGACCAAGAGCAGCAACACCGGGAGCGGCACATAACCGCCGGGCGCCGCCCCGGACACCGCTAGGGGAATGTTCAACAGCAAAAACAAAACCCCCAGAAAAGACAGGCTGCGCGTCATCCGCGTCACCAGATCGGCCAGTCCCAAAATTTTCAAATCGCCATGGCGGATGTGACTGACTTCATGAGCGAGAACCCCGGCAAGCTCGCGAATCGTCATTGTCTTCACCAGGGCGTCGGTGAGCACGATCGTCGCCTCGCGCGGGTCCCCCCCCAGGGTGAAAGCCTGCATGATCTGGCTTTCGACCAAGTAAATGCGCGGAATCCGGCCCAGGTGGGCGCGGCGCGCCAGTTCGCCGATCAGTTCCCCCAACGGCGGCAAGTCCTCGGCGTCGAGACGGTAGGCCCCGATCGCGTGCAGCAGCATCTTTGGCGAAACGTTCTGGCCAAAAGCCAGGATCACCCACCCCATGGCGACGATCAACACCACGCCTTCCACCCCCGACAGGAACCAGCCGACCGCCGCCAATAGGGCCGTCATCATGGCGAGCAGGGCGACGGTATGAAAAACGTTACGCATCGGGTTCTGTCCTTACAGCGGCGCCGGAGGAGCCAAGTCCGGCCGGAGAATTCCCTCGTCTCAGGCGTCCCCCTTGCCAAGGAACGTTGGATCGGCATCTTGTACCTCGACCAGCAGATCGCAAACGTAACGCACCGCCCCCTGCCCACCGGACCTGGGGACGACGTAGCGCGCGACGGCGTTCACCGCCGCGACGGCGTCGTTGACGGTGAGCGGCAAGCCGACCGCGCGCAACACATCGACGTCGTTGATATCGTCGCCGATGTGGGCCACCTGATCGAGCGTGACGCCCAATTTCGCGCAAATTTCACGAAGCGTGCCCAACTTATCACGAACACCGAGATAAGCACGCTCGATGCCCAGCGATTCGGCCCGGTGACGGATCGACGGCGTCGTGCTGGCGGTAATGATGCAAACCTCGATTCCGGCGCGCTGAACCAGCTTTATGCCCATGCCGTCCTTGACGTTAAATTTACGCATCTGACCGCCGTGATCGTCGAAATACATCCCGCCGTCGGTTAAAACACCATCCACATCTAGCGACAACACCTTGATATATTGCAATTTTTTCTTAAGGTCATCGGCGCTTAAATATGACGTCATGATGCTTTCGCTCTCTCTCGTTTCCCTTTGTGACACCGGGCGAACGCGCCCGGTGCGTTTAGGGGATGACATGCCGGAATTGAATTTCTATGGTCGGCGGATCATAGGCCGAGGACCGACAAAACGGCAAGGGGGGGCGCGCACCGCCCACACGGCGCCGGGACATCGCAACCGTTCGTAGGGGATATCTTCACCATGAAACACCGCACCGCCGTCACCGACGGCCGCCCGCGCAGCCCCCTCACACGACGGTGCTTCCTGACCGCCGCGGGTGGGCTCGCCGCGGCCACGACCTTCGCGCCGTCGGCGTTCGCCATCGGCGGGAACACGCCGCTTAAGGTTGGCATGATGCTGCCCTACTCGGGCGTCTACGCCAAATTGGGGGGCGATATCACCAACGGCTTTAAATTGCGCTTGGCCGAAGAAGGCAACCGACTGGGCGGGCGCCCCGTCGAACTGATCACGGTGGACAGCGAGGCCGCGCCGTCCAAGGCGATCGGCAACGCCGCGCGGCTGGTCGCCGGCAAAGGTGTCGATTTCATCGTCGGCCCGGTGCATTCCGGGGTCGCCATGGCGATGACCAAGGTCATGCGCAAATCACCGAAAACCATGATGATCATCCCGAACGCGGGGGCCAACGCGCTGACCCGCGAAGCCTGCGCCCAAAACATCTTCCGCGCCTCGTTCAGCAATTGGCAGGCCGGATATCCGATGGGCGCGGAACTGGTCAAACGCGGGCATAAACGGGTGGTTACCATGACCTGGAATTACGCCGCGGGCAAACAGATCATCGAGGCC
This sequence comes from Varunaivibrio sulfuroxidans, assembly GCF_029318635.1. NCBI lineage: Bacteria > Pseudomonadati > Pseudomonadota > Alphaproteobacteria > Rhodospirillales > Magnetovibrionaceae > Varunaivibrio > Varunaivibrio sulfuroxidans. The sequence goes on from NZ_CP119676.1 coordinate 815,534, forward strand.
TTCGTCGAGGGCTATGAAAAGGCCGGTGGCGGCGCGCCGATCGCGCAAATCCTGGTCGATTTCCCAAATACCGAATTTCAGGCCCACTTGACCCGGATCGCGGCGCTGAAGCCCGACGCGGTGATGGTCTTTTTCAGTGGCGGCGGGGCGGTCAAGTTCGTCAAGGATTACGCCGGGGCGGGCCTGAAGGATACCATCCCACTATACGGCGCGTTCGTCACCGAAGGCACGCTAGAGGCCCAAGGAACCGCCGCCGAGGGTATCGTCAGCACCATGCACTGGGCCGACACGTTGAATACTCCCGCCAATATCGCCTTCATGAAGGCCTACCGAAAAGTCACATCCGAAACGGCCACCGTTTTCGCCATGCAAGGATATGATAGCGCCGCCCTGATCGCCCAGGCGATGGCGAGCCTTGACGGCGACACCGGCGACACCGCGGAATTAACCGCAACCCTAGCGGGATCGGTGATGAACGACAGCCCCCGCGGGCCGTGGCGAATGTCGAAAAACCACAACCCGATCCAGGATTTTTACCTGCGCCGGGTCGAAGGCGGTAAAAACGTGGTCATCGCGACCGCCGTGAAGGCCCTGGAAGACCCCGGAGGACGTTGCCGACTCGGTTGAGGGAATTTTTCCTCCGCCAAGTTCGCCGCGACAAGCGCCATGGAACTGCCTTTTTATCTCATCCAAGCCCTGAACGGAGTGCAATACGGTCTGCTCCTGTTTTTGACCGCCAGTGGCTTGACGCTAATTTTCGGCGTCATGGGGGTGATCAACCTGGCGCACGGCGCTTTTTACATGATCGGCGCCTATCTTGCCTATTGGCTCAGCCTGAAAACGGGGAGCTTCCCGCTCGCCCTCGTCCTTGCCACACCGATCACCGTCGCGGCGGGTTACCTGATCGAACGGGTCTTCATCTCCCGCCTATACCGGCGCGACCATCTCGATCAAGTGCTCTTGACCTATGGTTTGATTTTGATTCTTAGTGAACTGCAACGCATGGCATGGGGCAATGACGTGCATAGCGTCGCCCTGCCCGCCCTGCTGCAAGGCTCGATCCGTTTAAGCGACACCCAAGCCTACCCCGTATATCGGCTTTTCCTTTCGGCGGTCGCCGGAAGCATCGCCATCGGTCTGTATGTCCTGGTTCAAAAAACCCGCCTCGGCATGACCATTCGCGCCGGGGTGGACAACCGGGAGATGGCCCAAGTCTTGGGCATCGACGTGGGGAAAATATTTACCCTGGTGTTCAGCGGCGGCGTCGCCCTAGCGGCGTTTTCCGGCATGATCGCCGCACCGGTCGAAACCGTGTACCCGGCGATGGGCGGACATGTTTTGATCCTCTCTTTCGTCGTCGCCGTGATCGGCGGCCTGGGGTCGATCAAGGGTGCGTTCATCGCCGCCATGTTGGTCGGCCTTAGCGACGCCTTCGGAAAGGCGTTCTTCCCCGAGGTCGCCGAATTTTCATTGTATCTGGTGATGGCCGCGGTCCTGTTATGGCGTCCCCAAGGTCTTTTCGGCAGGGGACTGCAATGAACGGTACGTTTTCCCGCGCCTTCAAGATCATGACGATTTTTATTCTTCTTCTCGCCCTGCTTCCCTTTGGCCCCAACGCTTACCTCGGCGTCCTCGGCGTCAAGATCGTCGCCTTGGCCATCTTCGCCATGAGCCTGGACTTTATCCTCGGCTACGGCGGGCTGGTCAGTTTCGGGCACGCCGCCTTTTACGCCATCGGCGCCTATGGCGTCGCCATGTTCGCCCCCGAATACGCCGCCGCCGATTTTTTCGTTATCGTGCCTGCCGCCATTGGGGCCTCGGCGCTCGCGGCGCTGCTGCTGGGGGCGTTCGCGCTACGCACGCGCGGGGTCTATTTCATCATGGTCACCTTGGCGCTGGCGCAGATGGTGTTTTTCGTCCTCCACGATTGGCCCGCGTTCGGCGGTTCCGACGGTCTCCTGATTTTTGCGCGCCCGCAATTGCGCTGGAACGGTGCGATAGTGGCCGATTTCGCTGACCCGAAACTGTTTTATTACGCCTGCCTGGGCGGACTGGCGGTCAGTTTCATCGTCCTCGCCCTGATCGTGCGTTCGCGCTTCGGCAGGGTGCTCGAAGGTATCCGGGAAAACGAACACCGCATGCAGGCGCTGGGCTACGCCACCTACGGCTATAAATTGGCGGCCTTCGTCATCGCCGGCGCGTTCGCCGGGTTGGGCGGCATCATCGCCGCCTACCAGGGCGAATACGTCAGCCCAGCCTTGGGGGATTGGCGCGAATCTGGCCTCGCCCTGATCATGGTCGCCCTGGGCGGACGGGGCAGTCTGTTCGGACCGGTGCTGGGAGCGGCGGCGCTGGTCGTCGGCCAGGATATTCTTTCCGAGTTGACCCCCCATTGGCAGGGGGCGCTGGGTCTTTTGATCGTGCTGACCGTAATGATGAGCTCACGCGGACTGTCCGCCGTTTTCACTCCCCCGTTTGGGCGCGCGCGGGAACCACGTACATGACGCCGCCTCCTTCGCATCGCCCTCTCCTGCAGGTGCGCGCGCTGACCCGCCATTTCGGCGGGTTGAACGCCGTCCAGGATGTCAACCTTGAGGTCGCGGACACGGGGGTGCACGGCCTGATCGGCCCCAACGGCGCGGGAAAATCAACCCTGATCAATCTGCTTTCGGGCGATCTTAAACCCCATCAGGGACGCATTGTCTTTCAAGGGCGCGACATCACCTCTTTTGGGGTCGCCCGCACGGCGCGCTTGGGTATTGCGCGCAGTTATCAAAAATCGAACATCTTCGGCGCGCTCACCTGTCTTGAAAATTGCTGGCTTGGCGCACTGCGCCACGAAGCCGCGCGCGCCGGAATCTTACCCCGCCCGCACACTCCGGAACGCGCCCGGGTGCGGGCGCTGGAGGCCCTGGGCGGCGTCGAGCTGAGTTCCCGCGCCGAAACGCGCGGCGACGCGCTGAGCCACGGCGAACGCCGCCAACTTGAAATCGCCATGTTGCTGACGGGCGCGCCCAAGCTTCTTCTCCTCGACGAACCCCTGGCCGGCCTCGGCCCCGGAGAAAGCGAAAACATCGTCGCCCTGATCAAAGCCCTTTCGGCGCACCGGGGAATTGTCTTGGTTGAACACGATTTGGATGCGCTTTTTTCCTTGGCCGACACCGTCAGCGTTCTGGAAAGCGGCAAAATTCTCGCCAGCGCCGCCCCCGCCGCCGTACGCGCCGACAGCGCCGTACGGCGCGCCTACCTCGGTCGAGACACCGCCGCCCAATAACGACGTCCTCCTTGTCAATCGCCGTATATCGGCGTTTTCTCAACCGCCTCCACGAAAACCGACAAAGAAACTTCACCTGAAGTTTTTTTATTCCCAATTCGAAATGAACATACATGCGCGGCGGGTCGCGGATATTCGCAACGTACGATAAACAACCTCCGATAAAATCGTCTAAAGCCGGATCGTCCGGCGATACCATGAAAAACTACGCTCGCTCTTTTCGAACCGCAACGCGGTGAGGGCCGCGCACCTCGATGCGTCGAAACCCGGCCCTAATAAAACTGCCTTCGACCCCTACGAAGCGATCAACGTGCTTTCCCTCGGCGTCGCTTGTTTGGGGAAATCCATCCACCGCGGCCGCACCTTGTGCAAACGCATATTCGCTTGCGCCTTGAATGAGTTGGCTCATCTTGCCCTGTCTTCGGTATGGGGCCTTGATAAACAAACAGCTGATCACCCACGTCGGCATATCGTCAATGGGATAGGCTACCGGCGACCTCAGCAAGGTGGGATAATCCGCCATTGGCGCAACCGCGCACCACCCTTCGGCCTCGTGAGCGTCGCGCATCAAGACGCCGACCGATCGGCCATTGATGACACTATCGTGCAACAGGTTTTTTCTTTGTGCCTTGGAGTGTTGGGTCCAGCTTGCCCGCGACAAACTCCACCACGTGCACCAACAGCCCCCACACCCACCTTGCTCCCCGCCCATAAGTTCGACGAAGTCCGCCCACTCGGCGGACGTTAGCGCAACGTTCGTCATTGGATTGATCCTGATGATAAAGGAAACCGAATCTTATTGGGCCGTGCATATGGGGCCTAACCTTCTTTGACCGTCTGCCGACCGCCAAAACCGATCATGGTGACCGCTGCAACAGTCACCATGATGCCGAGGAACTGAAGCATGAACAAGCGTTCGCCAAGAAATACGAACGCACCGGCAAACCCGAACAACGGCGCAAGGTTCAAGAACGTCCCGGCGGTATTCGCACTGACGGCACGCAGCGCCACCATATAATGCCGCATAATGCCGCCGGAAACGATCAACATATTCCCTGTGACGCCGTTTGCACTTGCACCCATCGACGCATTTTCCAACGTTATGCCGTACCATCCGTTCTTACCGGTACGGCTGCCTCTATCAAGCCGAGGAGATATTCAAGCTCCCGATAAGCGGGCAACCCGCCGTTAGAGGTGATCTGGAAGCCATGAAATTCCAGCTTCACGCGGCGAACGAAACCGACCCAGAGCCATCCCCTTTTAAGCCCCCCACCGAGCGTGCCATGCAAACCATGCCGTTAACTCATCAACATATTGATTTTTATATAAAAATTTATATTTTGCGGCATCAAATATCGAGTTCACTTGAAAAAATGGGGGCTAAAAATTATTCATTCGGCACGCGCCGCGCCATCGTTTACACTTATCGCGTTATCCGCGCGACCTGACATCTTTAACTTTAGATTTGGCCCACCGCGTGAGCCCGAGGGACTTGTCGTTGACGTCACGTGTTCAGTCCACAAAACGTTCCTCCGCCACGAAGCGGCGATCGACAGGCGCCCAGGTCGATATCTCGATCTTGATCGGACTTCTCACCGTCAGCGTCATCGCCTTGGGTCTTTTCATCGCCATGTCCTTTACCTCGACGCCCGACGAGGCCGAAAAATTTTTCACCCAGTTAAGTTCCCAAAAAGCACATACCTTTCACATGGGGGACGCCTGGTTGGGCGATACCTTGGATAACCTCAAGCGCAAACACCCCGAGGTGAAAATCGCCGTAAACCGCAATGGCGAGGCCGTCGCCGCCTTTGCCGACGACTCCGGTCTATACACCGTTCGCTACGTTTCTCGAAAAGAGCGAAACATCGCCTATCAAGTACGTTTCGAACATACTTTCAAGGGCATGGGCGAGGATCAGGTGATCGCCCATATTTCCAAAGAGTACGGGCGCTCGGCATCCAGCGACTGTAAAATAAACGCCACCGGCAGAAACAAGGTATGTATGCTCAAATGGTGGTTGACCGACGGCATCGTTCTTGATGTCGTCACGCGCAGTCACAACGGGGACGGCACGCCCTCGACAGCCGTCAGCATCACCGCCAGCGATACTTTCCTACAAGATCAGACCACATCGCCCCCTCCCCAATCCAATTCCGCCTCGGACTAGGGTCAGGACCTAACCCCATAAAAAAATCGCCTCATTTAATCTTGCCGTAGCGAGGGACGCCACCTAGAGTGCTTGTGCGCCGCAGCGCGGCCTTTCGCCCACCATCACCTCAAGACCCGGAGCTTTCGATGAGTACACGCCCTCGTTTTCAATGGGACGATCCCTTTTTCCTGGACGAACAACTGACCGAGGACGAGCGCATGGTACGCGACAGCGCCCACAATTACGCCCAGGATCGGCTCATGAGTCGCATCGTCGAGGCCAATCGCCGGGAAATTTTTCATCGTGAAATCATGAGCGAAATGGGCGAAATGGGTTTGCTCGGCGCGACCCTGCCCGAACAGTACGGCTGCGCCGGAGTTTCCCATGTCGCTTACGGCCTGATCGCCCGCGAGGTCGAGCGGGTCGATAGCGGCTATCGTTCGGCGATGAGCGTGCAGTCCAGTCTCGTTATGCATCCGATCTACGCCTACGGCACGCAAGAACAAAAAGACAAGTACCTGCCCAAATTGGCGCGTGGCGAATGGATCGGCTGTTTCGGTCTGACCGAGCCGGACGCCGGCTCCGACCCGGCCGCGATGAAAACCCGCGCCACCAAGGTCGATGGCGGATACCGCCTTACGGGATCGAAAATGTGGATCACCAATTCGCCGATCGCCGATGTCTTCATCGTCTGGGCGAAGCTGGACGGCGTGATCCGCGGCTTCATCCTGGATAAGGGTATGGAGGGCCTCGGCGCGCCCAAGATCGAGGGTAAATTTTCCCTGCGCGCCTCGATCACCGGCGAGATCGTGATGGACGACGTATTCGTTCCCGAAACCAATATCCTGCCCGGCGTAGAAGGCCTCAAGGGTCCCTTCGGGTGCCTCAACAAGGCGCGCTTCGGCATCGCCTGGGGGGCCTTGGGCGCGGCCGAGTTTTGCTGGCATGCGGCGCGCCAGTACACCCTGGACCGGACCCAGTTCGGGCGCCCCCTGGCGGCGACCCAACTGGTGCAGAAAAAGCTCGCCGACATGCAAACCGAAATCGCCCTGGGCCTGCAAGGGTGCCTGCGCGCCGGACGGCTGATGGACGACGGGCGCTGCGCGCCGGAGAATATTTCCCTGATCAAGCGCAATTCCTGCGGCAAGGCGCTGGACATCGCCCGCACCGCGCGGGACATGCACGGCGGCAACGGCATTGCCGACGAATTCCACGTCATCCGCCACGTCATGAACCTGGAAGCGGTCAACACTTACGAGGGGACCCACGATGTTCACGCCCTTATCCTTGGACGCGCGCAGACCGGGTTGCAGGCATTTTCCTGCCCCTAAAGGGTCTCGAAAGAGGTTTCGGGTTTTTCTCTAAGCACCTCCCAAAATTTCATCCACCAACGCGCACCAATACGCGGCGCCGGTCGCCAGGATGTCGTCGTTAAAGTCGTAATGGGCGTTGTGCAGCGTGCACCCGCCGGTTCCCGGACCGTTGCCCAGCCAGATGTAGCAGCCCGTTTTTTGCTGCAACATGAAGGAAAAATCCTCACCCCCCATGCTCGCTCTGGGGTCGAGATCGACCCCCGCCTCTCCGGCGATCCGCGCCGCCGCCCGCGCCGCGATCGCCGCCGCTTCGGCGTTGTTGACGGTCGGCGGATAAAGGCGGTGATAGACGCAATCGACATCCACGCCATGGGCCGTACCGACCGAACGGGCGATGCGACCGATCGCCTCTTCGAGGGCGTCGCGACTTTCCGGCGACAACGCCCGCGCGGTGCCCTTCAATCGAGCCTGGGCCGGAATCGCGTTCCAGGTCTCGCCGCTATTGAAACAGGTGACGCTGACCACCGTGGAGTCCAAGGGGTCGGTTTCCCGGCTGGCGATGGTCTGCAGCGCGCCGACGATGGCCGCCCCGGCGACGATCGGGTCGGTCCCCAGATGGGGCATCGCGCCGTGCGCGCCCTTGCCGGTCAGCGTGATTTCAAAATTGTCGGACGACGCCATCATCACCCCGGGCTTGACCGCGAAGGAGCCCGCCCGACGCCCCGGCCAATTGTGTAGGGCGAATACCATGTCCATCGGGAACTTTTCGAACAGGCCTTCCTCGACCATCAGGCGTCCGCCGCCTTCGTTTTCCTCCGCCGGCTGAAAGATAAAATGGACGGTCCCCCGAAAGGCGCGGGTTTCAGCGAGATGGCGCGCCGCCCCCAGCAGCATCGCGGTGTGCCCGTCGTGACCGCAGGCGTGCATGCGCCCCGGATTTTGGGATACGTGAGAGAAGGTGTTGCGCTCGTCGATGAACAGGGCGTCCATATCCGCGCGCAGACCGATCGCCGGACCCGGCCCGGTGCGCAACGTGCCGACGACACCGGTTTTCCCCAATCCCTTGTGCACGTCGAGACCGAACGCCGTTAACTTGTCGGCCACCAAGTCGGAGGTCCGCCGTTCCTCGAAAGCGGTTTCCGGGTGAGCGTGAATGTCACGCCGCCAGTCCCTCATATCGGAAACGTATGAGGCCATCTCATCCAGGATACGCATTGCAAAAACCTCTCGATCGATAAAAAAATACCGCCGCCCATGGCGGGGCCATGAATATCCGCCTTGCCGGATCGGTATTGTAGGACTAAATCATCTGCTGATAATATTCATCGCGCGTCGTCGCGCACGCAACTCATACTCACTTAATTGATAAAGGCGCTCGGCGTAACAGGCCGCCACCTAAAGCAAAAACCTCGGGAGATACGCCATGTTCGACACCATCGCCATGCCGGGAAAAGACGCACTTACGGAAAGTAAGCTCGATCCCCTGATCGATCTCGAAGCTGAAATCGCACGCCTGCGCGAGGAAAAGAACGCCGTCATCCTGGCCCATTATTATCAAGAGGGGGAAATTCAGGATATCGCCGATTTCGTCGGCGATTCCCTCGATTTGTCGCGCAAGGCGGCGGCCACCGACGCCGACATGATCGTGTTTTGCGGCGTGCGCTTCATGGGCGAGGTGGCGAAAATCCTCAGCCCCGATAAAACCGTCGTCATCCCCGACGCCGAGGCCGGCTGCTCGCTTGAGGATTCTTGCCAGCCCGACGCCTTTCGCCGCTTCCGCGAGCAGCACCCCGATCATATCGCGGTGACCTACATCAACTGCTCGGCCGAGGTCAAAGCCCTTTCGGACGTTATCGTGACCTCGTCCAACGCCGAGGCGATCGTCCGCGCCCTGCCCGAGGACAAGCCTATTTTGTTCGCCCCCGACCGTCACCTGGGGGCCTATATGCAGCGCATCACCGGGCGTGAAATGACCTTGTGGCCGGGGTCGTGCATTATCCACGAGCAATTTTCGGCGCGCGAAATCACCAAACTGCAAACCCAGTACCCCGAGGCGTTGATCGTCGCTCACCCGGAGTGCCCGGAAAGTATTCTTTCGGTCGCCGACGCGGTCGGCTCGACGCGGAAGATTCTCGACTTCGTCAAGAATGCCGAGGCTCAAGAATTCATCATCGCCACCGAACCGCATATCATGCACCAAATGGAAAAAGACGCCCCCGAGAAAACCTTCATCCCCGCGCCCGGCGCGGACGGCGGGTGCGATTGCGCCAATTGCCCGTTCATGGCCAAGAACACCATGGAAAAGATTTATCTGGCGATGGTCAACGAAGCGCCGCAGATCGTGATCCCCGAAGACCTTCGCCTACGCGCCTTAAAACCGCTGAAACGGATGTTGGAGATGTCGCCGCCCGCGGCCAAGTCGCCCGCGCAGGACGCGGCCTGAAATGACCCAAGCGGATTTGGGCGGCCTCGACGCCGCCACTCTCGCGCGCGTTATCCACTGGGCGCTGGCGGAGGATGTCGGCGGCGGCGACGTCACCTCCAACGCCGTGATCGACGCCGACGTGCATTTTTCCGGTATCATGGCCGCCCGCGAGGACATGGTCGTCGCCGGGTTGGAGATCGCGCGGGAAATTTTCCATGCCGTCTCCCCCGAGATCACCTTGACGGCGATTGCGCGCGACGGCGACGCGGCGCCCGCGGGGGACGTTCTGGCGCGCCTGGAAGGCCCCGCGCGCGCCCTGCTGTGCGCCGAACGCACCGCCCTGAACATGCTGCAGCATCTGTCAGGGATCGCCACCTTGACGCGGCGCTACGTCGATGCCCTGGCGGGCACCGGGGCGGTGCTGCTCGACACCCGCAAGACCACCCCCGGCCTGCGCATGGTGGAAAAATACGCCGCCCGCATGGGGGGGGCTAAAAATCACCGCATGGGCCTGGACGACGCGGTGCTGATTAAGGACAACCATCTCGCCGTGACGCGTGGCGTCGCCGAGGCCGTCACCCGAGCGAAAGCGGCGTGGCGCGGCGAAATCGAGGTCGAATGCGACACCTTGGGCCAAGTCCGCGAAGCCCTCGACGCCGGGGCCGACGCGATCTTGCTCGACAACATGACGCTCGACGAGCTTCGCGAGGCGGTCGCCATGATCGGCGACGCGGCGCGCTCGGAAGCCTCGGGCGGGGTCACCCTGGACACCATCCGCGCGATTGGACAAACCGGCGTCCAGACGATATCCGTCGGCCGGATCACGCAATCGGCCCCGGCGGTCGATATCGGTCTGGATTGGGCGCTGAACGAAAGCGCGTAAAGCATTGGCGGGGGAAGGCGAAAGCGCCTATAAAAACGATCATGGTTGAAAAACAATCCCACAAATTCGACGTCTTGATTATCGGCAGCGGGGCGGCGGGGTTGAACCTCGCCCTCGAACTGGCCCCTCACGCCCGCGTCGCGGTGCTCTCGAAAGGCCCTCTTAGCGAGGGCAGCACCTTCTACGCCCAGGGCGGGGTCGCCGCCGTCCTCGACGAAACCGACAGCATCAAATCGCACATCGAAGACACCCTGATCGCCGGGGCCGGATTGTGCGAAGAAGCCACCGTGCGCTATATCGTCGAGAACGGGCGCGCGGCGATCGAAAAACTGATCGGATACGGCGTCGGCTTCACCAAGGAACGCCAACCCGACGGCAAAAACCTTTATCACCTGACCCGCGAGGGCGGACACAGCCATCGCCGGGTCATTCACGCCGCCGACGCCACCGGCAAAGCGATCGAACTCACCTTGGAAAAGCAGGTCCTGGCGCAGCCTAACATCCAAATCTTCGAACACCACAACGCCATCGACCTGATCGTCGAGTCCGGCGTCGATGGTGGACCCGAACGCTGCATCGGCGCTTACGTCCTGAACGAGCGCACCGACAAGGTCGATACCTTCGCCGCGCCCTTCGTCGTGCTCGCCACCGGCGGGGCGAGCAAGGTGTATATGTACACATCCAACCCCGATACCTGTACCGGGGACGGCATCGCCATGGCGTGGCGGGCGGGATGCCGCGTCGCCAACATGGAATTCACCCAGTTTCACCCGACCTGCCTGTACCACCCGGAAGCGAAATCGTTCCTGATTACCGAGGCGGTGCGCGGCGAGGGTGGCGTTCTGCTGCTGCCCGACGGCAGCCGCTTCATGGACCGCTTTCACGAACGCGCCGAACTGGCCCCGCGCGACGTCGTCGCCCGGGCGATCGACTTCGAGATGAAACGGTTGGGCCTGGACAGCGTCTTTCTCGACATCAGCCATAAGCCCAAGGAATTCATCGAGGAGCACTTCCCGACCGTTTACGAACGCTGCAAGAAATACGGTTTCGACATCACCAAGGAACCGATCCCCGTCGTCCCCGCGGCGCACTACACCTGCGGCGGCGTCAAAAGCGGCATCAACGGGCATACCGACCTGGAAAACCTCTACGCCATCGGCGAGGTCGCTTACACCGGATTGCATGGCGCCAACCGCATGGCCAGCAACTCACTTCTCGAATGCCTGGTGATTTCCGCCGCCGCCGGGGCCGACATCCGCGCAAAGCTGGCGACCGCCCCGGCCCCGGCTAAGTTGAAGCCCTGGGATGAAAGCCAAGTCACCGATTCCGACGAGGAAGTGGTGCTGTCGCACAACTGGGATGAACTGCGCCGTTTCATGTGGGATTACGTCGGCATCGTGCGCACCGACAAGCGGTTGGAACGCGCGAAGCACCGCATCGACCTGCTACAAAGCGAAATCCACGAATATTACGGCAATTTTCACGTCAATAGAGACCTTCTCGAACTGCGCAACCTCACACAATGCGCCGAACTGATCGTGCGCTGTGCGATGGCGCGCAAAGAAAGCCGCGGCCTGCATTACACCCGCGATTATCCCGCACTGGACACCACCGCCCCCCTAGGCCCCACGATATTGACGCCGCAAAAACGCACCCGCAAACGAGGCGTGCGGTTATGAGGGGCCCCCTAAGCGCGCTCCGGGCGTTTGTCAGCGGCGCGTCGGGCGGGGTCGGATTGGCCGTCGCGCGGATGCTGGCGTCGGGTGGCGCCTCTTTATTCCTGACCGCCCGCTCCGCCGACGCCCTGGCGAAGGCCGCCTTTCAGATCAGCCAGGACTTCGCGGTCCCGGTGGAGACCGCCGTCGCCGACGTCACCCAGCCGGTCGAGGTCGAGGCGACCGCCCTGGAATGCGGTAAAATCGACATCGCCGTCAGCTGTTCGGGCTATATCCCCCCCGGGGGATTGGAGGACATCCCCGCCGATCGCTTCAAGCAGGGTCTACTTTCCGCCGTGTTCGCCCCCGCCGTGATGTTGCGCGAACTGCGTGAACCGCTGATCGAAAGCGATCGAGGCCTATTCATCGTCGTCATCGACGCCCCCGACGAAGTTCGTGACGACGATATCTATGCCGCGATGAGCGGCGCGGCGCTGCGCGCCTTGGTCGCGGGCGGCGGGGTCGCGCACGGCTTCGCCGACCCCTTCGACGGCGAGGATACGACCGAAAACGACGAAACGGACGAGGGGCCGGTCGAACCCCTGCTACGCACCGTCGGCGTCCTCAGCGGTCGTGGCGCCCGTGGCGACGACCTTGCCCGCGCCGTGCTGAACGTCGCCCTGGAACCGCAACGGTGGGAAAATGGCGCGACCTACGGTTATCGCGACATCCTTCAGGCGGAATAACCCGCGCTTCAGTCGAAAGTCTCATGTGATGTCAGCTCCGCCCCCACCCGTCGATCCCCGTTTCGCCGTCCGCGCCGACGCCGCCCCAAGCGTCATGCCCGAGGGCGCCGTCTTCGAGGACGGCGGCGTTTGGGTGCAACGCCTGACCCCGACGCCGGACGGTCCGCCCCGTGCCGCACTGTTCCTCGATCGCGACGGCGTGATCGTCGAGGACGAGCATTACCTACACGACCCCGAAAAAGTGCGCCTAACGTCAAACGCGGGCGCGATCATCGCGCGGGCCAACGCGGCGGGTATCGCCGTCGTCGTCGTCACCAATCAGGCCGGCATCGGCTATGGCTATTTCGGCTGGGACGATTTCATCGCCGTGCAGGCCCGGATCATCGAGAACCTCGATAATGGCTGGGGGGCGCATTTCGACGCCGTGATCGCCTGCCCCTTCCACGCCAAGGCCAAGCCGCCGTTTACCGCCACGGACCATCCGGCGCGCAAGCCCGGCCCCGCCATGCTGCTCAAGGCGCGCCGCCTGTTGAACCTCGACTTATCCGCCTCGTGGATCGTCGGCGATCGCGCCATCGACATGTTGGCCGGGCGGGGCGCCGGGCTTGCCGGCGGCGTTCATGTCCTCAGCGGCCACGGCGGCGCGCCGGGCGAACGGGAAAAAGCCCTGGCGTGCGCACGAAAAGATTTCGTCGTTTGCGGCGCGAACACCCTGGACGACGCCCAAACGTCTATCCCCATTATCGAAAAATAGCCCTATCGGATCGCCGTCCCCGCCGCGCTTTCCCGCGGGGGCCCGCGCGCTGGGCGGCCTCAATCCAGGACGACCTGATCGCGCCCATTATGCTTGGCCGCGTAAAGCGCCCTGTCGGCGGCGTCCGACAACGCCGCGGCGCCGGCGCGTTTGGGAAATTCGGCGATCCCGCAACTGATCGTCACACTAAAATTTCCCTCGCGGGCATGATGCTCGATACTGGAAAAGGAATTCCGGATATCCTCGAACACGCCCTTGGCGTGAATGCCCAGCGTGTCGGGCATGATCACCGCGAATTCCTCGCCGCCCATGCGTCCGATAATATCGACCCCACGCAAGCGTTGGCGAAGCAATCTCGACAGGCTCTTGATGACGTTGTCGCCGACGCCGTGACCATAGGTGTCGTTGACCCGCTTGAAATGATCGATATCCAACGACGCCAAGACCAATGTACTCCGATCGCGTTCGGCGCGGGAAACTTCGGTTTGCAACAGTTGCTTCGTCGTTGTGTGGTTATACAGCCCGGTCATGCTGTCACGCGCCATCAACATACGCAGACGACGAAATCTCTGCACCCGTATTTTAACGGATGAAATCAGATACTCCGGGGTAACCGGCTTGGTAAGGAAATCGTCGCCACCTTGTTTTAGCGCCATGAGTTGTTTATCCAGATCCGCCTCGCCGGACAGAAAAACGATTGGAATTCCCGCAAAACTTTCATTTTGCCGCAAAGCCGTCGCCAGTTCCTCGCCATCGATTCCGGGCATGTACAAATCCATCAGAATCAATTCCGGAGAAAAATCCTCGACCGCCTCCAAAAAATCCATCGGATTGGACAACGCCCGACAAATCATGCCCGCGCCCTGTAAAATCAACTCGCTGTATCGTGCCAGGCTAACCTCGTCGTCAAGCACCAAGATACGATAGGGCTCCACATCCTGGGAGTCCGTATAACGGTCCAACACATCGACCAACACGGAAAAATCCAAGGGTCTGCTCAGGTACACTTCGATGCCCGCGCGCACGGCTTTTATGCGGGCGTGAAGATCGCTGCGGTCGGTGCTCAAAACAATGGGAGGAAGAGTGCGTGATCGACTTTGCGCACGCTCGCGGGCGCGCTCGACCGCAGCGATGCCGGGATGCTCATCCCCGGAAAAATCGCTGTCGATGATAAAAACATCAAAATCATCCCCGTCAAGCGCGCGTATCAAGACATCCATATCCAGCGTGATCGTCACCTCAAACCCAAAGGCGGCGAGTTCATGCCGGGTTCGCGAAGAAAATTCCTCGCTGTCGGTAAGGACGAAAATTCTTTTGCGGTTCTCCGGTGCGGCGGCGAAAACCGGCGTTATTTCCGTCTCTCGGTCTTTTCCCTCCAGAGGGGCGGTTCCATCGCGTTCGATCGCAACGATATGTTTTTCAATGTTGCGATGAAGGTTTAAAACGGATTCGCTATCGAGCGTTTCACCGTCAGGCGTAGAATTACAGAGGCGTTCGATTTCACGCGCGGATTTTCCCAGGACCGGGTACCCGAAAGTCGCCGCGGAACCGGACAGTTGATGAGTCAGGTGGCGCAACGCACCGAAGGCTTCCATATCCAGCGTTTCACCTCGAAAAACCGCATCGAAAGAGGATTTAATCGCCGCGACCTTTCCCGGAATATGGGCGCCGTAGCTGGCGCGCAGAGCATCCAATCGAGACTGAACGGTGGTTTCTTCATCCGCCATCGTGGTGTCTTTTCCAGATATTTTGAATTTCAAGAGAAAGGTTCATCGGGTCGAAGGGCTTTGCGATCACGTCAACCGCGCCGATTTCACGATATCGCGCAACATCGGACGGCATGACCTTCGCCGTCATGAATATGGTCGGCGTCGTTTTCGTGACGCTCAATTCGCGCAAGGCGCGCAGGGTGCTCGGCCCATCCATCTGCGGCATCATGACATCCAGCAAGACAAGATCGGGAACGAACATCGGCGCGATTTCAACCGCCTCGCGTCCCGAACTACACACCTCCAAAGTAAACCCGCCGACGGTTTGCAAAGCCATCCGTGCGACGATTTGAATATCCAAATCATCTTCGACATAAAGAATTTTCTTCAGAGGAGGGGGCATGGCGTATCTCCATTACGTTGCGACGTCATTTATCATCCCCCTGATTTTCAAACGAAATTCTTCTTCGGTCTCTGTTTTCATGAGGATAGCAACAACCCGGCCGGCCCCATCATCTTCGATCCCCTCTGCGGAAAGAACAAGAACCGGAACGGTTGCGCCATCGGGGCGCTCCAGACCGGATAATAATTCGATCCCGGTTGTATTTTGCGGCGTCACGTCAAGCAACACGAGGCCGATATTGTCCCGCGCAACAATTCTCCTCGCCTCGAGAACGTTCCGAGCCCTCAATAGGCCGACACTGGAATCAATCACTTGTGAATGCACATGCGCATTGTCTTCACCAGTTTCAATATACAGCACATCGGCGCTCTTCCCTGCATCCAAAACCTCCTTGACGGTGCTCTTCAATTTCAAAAAATCAATCGGCTCGTCGAGCCACTCCACAACCCCAATCCCTCCTCTCAACAGGTTTTCCTTATTGTCGGAATACACGGCTGAAACGGCGATGACGGGGCATTCGTCGCCATTCTTTTCCCTGTGTATTCGATGCAAAAGCGCAATTGCGTCGGACCCCGTCGAAGCGATATCCAAAATCATCGCCACGTATGCGTTCGCCTGTTGCAATTTAGAAGCGCGCTTGAGCGTCCTCGCAATATCCGCCCGTCCGCCCGCCGCAACTACCGTTTCTTTCAAATGCATGGCGGTGGCGTGATCGTCCCCGCAAATCAGGATACGCAACGTGTCGTGCGACGTTTCCCCCTCTTGAGGGGGCATCCGCGAGCGGAGCATCAGGGGAAGGTCGAAATAAAATATCGTTCCACGGCCCAAATGGGTTTCGAAGGATAAAACGCCATGCATGTTGTTAATCATCGAACGCGTGATGCTCAACCCCAGCCCGGTCCCTCCTTTGGCCCGGGTATCCGATGAATCGGCCTGGGTAAATTTCTGAAAGATCTGTCCCCGAAATTCTTCCGGGATTCCCGGTCCATGGTCGGTCACGCTTACGCGCACATTTTTTCCCCGCACCTGGGCCGATATTTCAATACTTGCGCCGGGAGGTGAAAATTTAATGGCGTTGGACAGGAGGTTGGCCATGACTTGCGCGAAGCGGTCGATATCGACAAGAACGAACGCATCACCGAAGATCGGCAATCGTTCCAATTTTACCTGAAATTTCTCCGCGTAGGAGGCGTTGGCGTCCACCGCCTGATCGAGTAAGTCATTCAGTGGATACTCGATCATATTGAAATTCATGCTGCCCGCTTCGAGTTTCTCGAAATCGAGAATATCGTTGATCAGGCGAACCAGACGTTCCGAGCTGTTGTACGCCAATTCGACCAGTTCTTTTTTCTTGCTTCCGAGCGTGCCCGCGGCGCCCCCCAGCAATAAGCCCAAAGAGCCGTGAATAGATGTCATCGGGGTACGCAGTTCATGGCTTACGGTAGCGACAAATTCGCTTTTCGCCATTTCCGCCTGCTTGCGTTCGGTAATGTTATGCACCGTCGCATCCATACGGACAATATTCCCAACATCGTCGGAGACGATCTCGCCAATTTCCTGCACCGTGCGCTGATTTCCATTGGCCAGCAAAATTCGATGCTCAAAATGAAACCCCTTCTTGCCGTCCCAGCTGTTTCGTAGGGCGCCTTCCACGCGAGTGCGGTCCTGTGGATGCACGATCTTCATGAACCGCGCGAACGTCGGCTGAATTTCCTTCGGACGAAGACCGAAAATTCGGAAAATTTCATCGGACCAAATCATTTCATCCTGGTCGAAATTCCAACTCCAGCTCCCCAAATGCGCAATCCGCTGGGCATTTTTCAACCTTTCTTCGGATTGGCGCAAGGTCTCCTCGGCATGACGGCGTTCGGTGATATCGCGCACGGTTCCCAAATAAAGGTATTTTTCCCCAACCCGGATTTTGGTGATGGCGATATCCATGGGGAATTGCGCGCCACTTTTTCGTTTTCCCCTGATCACTTGCCACGCATCGGCGGCGCCATCGCTTTTTTCAGAAAGATATTTATCGATATCGACGCCGCCCACCTGTTTCTCCTCGCCGGCCAGCAGCGACGACATTTTTTGACCGATGACGTCCGAGGCCCGATATCCGAAAATACGCTCGGCCGCCGGGTTGAAACTACGCACGATCCCAAGAAGATCAATCGTGAGGATACCATCGATGGCGTTGTCCAAAATCGCTTGGGTGCGCATGGTTAGAGCTTCGCTATCGGTGCGGCTCCGATGGACAAAAACGGCCAACACGACCATCAAACCGATCGCCAGAAAAATAACGCCCCAGATCATATACTGCTGGGTGTGAAGCGTCTTCAGGGCCTCATCGGCGTTTATCTTGGCCACGATCCCAAAATTGAATTTGGAATCCCAAAGCCGCACCCCCAGAACGTCAACCCCCCGATAATCGCGATATTCCTTGATTCTAAATTTCGATTCGTCATCGGCGATCCCTTGTACGATTTGCGTCAAGGGCTGCAAATGACGGGGTTGGCGCGGCTTATAGCCTTGCGCTATGTCTCCGCCGGGATCGCGTACATGAATGTGCAGCATTGACGGAACGCCGGAAGGCAGCAGGCCTATCTTTCTAAGGTCTTCATCAAACCGGCTTTCACTCAACAACAGACCATCCGCCCCGACGGCATAGGTCTCGCCGGATTTCCCAAGGCGCCAATTGGCGAAAATCGCGGAAAAATCACTAACGGTGTCGATACGAAAGGCGAATGCCGCGATGACGTGATCGCTCTTCGGTAAGAAAATCGGCACCCCAACGAACAAGGTGGGGGGCGAAGCCATCAACGCGCCCGTGGCGTCGGGCAGAGGAACATCGGATATCTGAGGTCGGCTGATTGCATTGTGGCCGGAAAATATGGCGCTCAAAAAATTCGGATCTTCGTTAAGTAGGCTGCGCACGCCGACATTTACATCTCGGCTGGAGGCCAAGTTAATTCCATCGGGCGATATGACGAAGTACCCCAAATAACCTTTATTGATCATGAAGGGCCGCATTTTAGCCCGCAATACATGCTGCGCCGGCGCGGCCAAAAGGTTTTTCGACCCAACATGAGCATCGAGCAAGTCGCGCACGGCGGGCACGACGCCGTCGGTCATGACCGCCGCGCGGGCGTCGTCGGCGCGCCAATCATACCAAGATGAGATATCCTCGCGGGTGGCGTGCAACACGGTCGAAAGCAGGGCGCCGACTTCCCGGCGCACGGCTTTCTCGATCCGCATTTGAACAAACCCGGCCGCGGCCAAGACCAAAAGAGAGAGCACCAAGGTAAGTAAGGTTAACTTCGCAGCCCTGGAGGCGCCTAACGTGGGCTTTCCCCCGGTTTTTCCCGTGCCCGCATCATATTGTTCCTCTAGCTTCGGCTTTATGTCCCCGGTATCTGAGTTTTCCGGGTCGCGCGAAGACCGCGGATACCTTCCCTTCATAAGCCGCCCTAGCCTTATTGTTTTCCCGCGATAGCCTCAAAAAAGAGAGGCTATCCCCTTCAATATAAATATGGACAAGAGATCGGCAACCAAAGGTTTTCATTAAATATAATAAAAAACGCCCCCCGGTCACCCGGATAGCGCGTTTCATCCGTAGTGAATATAATCGGTCCACGTTCTCTCGACCCGGCGCAGGGCGACCGCGACGCTATCGAGCGCACCGCCGTCCAGCCCCGCATCGTCCAAAGCCTGTGCGTTACGTTCTTCCAGTTCCCTGATTCGCGCGACGACATGGCGCGCCTTATCGGTCAACGACACACTGACGGAGCGCTTATCGTGCGTGGAACGTTCCTGATCGAGATAACCCAGCTCAACCAATTTTTTGATGTTGTACGACACGTTCGAGCCCTGGTAATAGCCCCGCTCCACCAAATCCCGGATGATGATTTTCTCATCGCCGATATTGGCCAAAAGTAGGGCTTGAACGGAATTGACGTCGCGAACGTCCATCCTATTCAATTCCACCCTAAGGACGTCTAAGAACCGCCGGTGCAGCCGCTCCACGAGACGCGTCAACTCAAGATATTCTTTTTTAATTGTCACCCTGTCGATACCTTTTCCACTCTAAACCCACGCCATGGCGCGCACACCCAAGGCCTCGCGCCCATGACCCTACTCCCGAATAAATTTAATGATTTTCCCCATGCAAAGCATCGTGAAGAAAAACATGACGACGCTGACGTAAGGCCGACCGAAGGCGACGAAACGAAAAAGACCGTCCCATACATGCCAAAGATAGATAAACCCATACATTGCCACCTCGGCATCGACATCGTCGCTTTCGATTGGACGCCACAATACGTAAGCATATAAACAATTTTAGGCGAACTTTAAGTGACGGATATCACATAGTTTTATCGCAAAATGAACCGGTCGCGCCTCCGAGCGACGGCTCAGCGCGCGCCCCGTAATTTCCGAAGCAAGTCTTCGAAGGTCATATCGACCCGGACCACGCCCTCCAGAGCGCCGTCGATTTGGGATGACGTCAACTGCCACGAGTCGTCCAATTGCGAAACCACGCTTTCGCAAAATGAACGATAATGTTCGTTCGCCTTGATCGAGTCGTCGAAGTGGTCGGCCAATATGGCCAAGGATAATTGATACGGTCCTCCCCCCTCATACCCCCACTCGAAAACACGACCGCCCAACGTCTCGGCGCCCCCGCCATGCGCCGGGGGCAGGGCCAGGGGGCGATCATCAACAGTGACCTGTATCACTCCGTCACGACGCGTTCCGCGATATATTTTCATAACTTAACAGACCGCCTATCCATAAAAACGCATGGAATGCCCGAACTCAACCTCCCCCCGCGCCCGCCCGGGGATGAAAGCTGCATCGACGATGAACGTATTGTACCTGACGCGAGCTTGTTATACCCTTGAAAAAGAAGATTTATCATTCGACTCCACCGCGACGGACGCAAACGACCCGGCGCGCGCGGATGTGTGGGGTGTAAAATCTCGGACACGAGCTTGGACACGAGGGGGTAAAGCACGACGCGACATCGCCCATCGGGGAGCAATCCGCTGGGCGGTGGGGACATCCTCCAGGGGTGCGCCCGTGGGCGTAATTTAAGGGTCGTTCAGGCCATATTAATGTCTTCGTTCCATTGTAGGATGCGGGAATTTTAAATTTCAGGGGCTTGGTGAACAGGGTATGCGCATTCTCGTCATCGCTTTAATCTTCGTGGCCGTCACGCTCGCCGGTGGGACAGCCTTTCTTGTGCGCAGTTACCTGCACACGCAACAGACCGAGATCGCTCAACAAGCGCCAAAGATACAATCGGCGAAGATTCTTGTCGCCTCCAGCGCCCTTCCGGTCGGCACCGTGGTCACCAGCCACAACACCGAGTATCGCGACTGGCCCGAGGATGGAGTCGCCGACGGTTATTTGGTCAAATCCCAAGGCGAAGACCCTCTCGCAAAAATCGAAAAAGACAAGCATATCGTCCGCCATGCCCTGGCCAAGGGTGAGCCGATCACGATGGACAAGTTGTACGCCAGCGGCGCGCCCGGCTTTCTGCCCGGTGTCATCGCGCCGGGAAAACGCGCCATCGCGATTAAAGTCAGCGCGGAAAGTTCGGCGTCCGGGTTCATCCTGCCCGACGATCGGGTGGATGTCGTCTTGACCCACAACCTTGCCCGAAAGGTGTTGGCGGAAAACAAGAAGAAATTGAATATCAACAAGCTGATCGTCGTCGAAAACACCACCGAAACCATTTTGAAAAATATTCGCGTCCTGGCCTTGGATCAGAAGGTCAGCGACTTCAAGGATGGCGCCATGCTGGCGAAAACGGTGCTTCTTGAGGTCACCCCCAGACAGGCGCAAATCCTGGCCACGGCGAAGGCCATGGGCAAGCTGGACCTGACGTTGCGCAGCGCCGAACCGCGGAGCGGCGCGAAAACGGCGGCTCTCGGAATCAAACGTCCTCCCTACACCACGGATGTTCAGGTCAGCCCCTTTTTGTCCCAAATCGGCAAGGAATTAAGCGCGGGCCTTCCCAAAGCGCGGAGCGTCCCCACGGCCCGGCGAAAATCCGCTCCCGCGCCGTCACCGACAATCACGATCTACCGCGGAACGTCATCAGCAACAGGAGCAACCGCCAAATGAAGCCCAAAAAGACGGTCCATGCGGGGTTGGTTTTGGCTGTTTTCACTGTAGCGACATCATCGCTCGCCCCCGCGCGCGCGCAGGCGCAGGAAGTGCCCTCATACAGCCCCACGCCCCCCCGCGCCGCGCCGGTGGCGCCCGTCATTCCCGCCAAACTCGACCCGCAAACTATGCCTCAGATTACACCGGGGGAGGTCATCGGCGTCGAATTGAACAAAGCGGTCGCCATCAAGGTGACGACGCCGGTACGCAACGTTATTCTGGCCGACCCCAACATCGCGGACGTCATCATTCCCGGTCAGGGGGTCCGCGGCGCGCCCAAACGCCATTTCGTCTATGTCGTGGCGCGCAAGATCGGTTCGACCAGCGTCATGTTCGAAGACGCCAAGGGTGAAATTATTTTAAAATCGGAGATCCGCGTTCATCTCGACACCGCGAGCCTGAAAAGCGCATTCAAGGATCTTCTGCCGGAAGAAAAGATCGAGGTCAGCGCCCATGGCGACAGCCTTTTCCTTAAGGGGTTTGTCCGTTCACCCGGGGTTTCCGCCAAGGCGCTCGAAATCGCCAAGCGCTACGTGCCCAAATCGTTGAACGTGGTCAACATGCTGCAAATCCTGGGCAGTCAACAGGTCATCATGCGGGTGCGTATTTCCGAACTGCAACGCGAGGCCGTCAAACATCTGGGCGTCAATCTTTCGGTAAGCAACCAGCTCCTGCGCGGCGCGGTGTCGCTGGCGACCGTCGGCGCGACGGATCTCAGCGCCGCCAACTTCATCAGCAATCCACCGTTTGGCACCGGGTCGATCGGACTGCCGTACAAAAGCTCCGCCGCCTTCAGCGCGCTGGAACGCCAGGGCGTCATCAAAACCCTGGCGGAGCCGACGCTGACCGCCATTTCCGGGGAAAACGCCAATTTTCTTTCCGGTGGCGAGTTTCCCTTCCCCGTCGGATTGGACACCAACGGCCTGCCGATCATCAAATTCAAGGAGTTCGGCATCCGCCTGGACGCGACCCCGACGGTGATCAGCAAAAACCGCATCAATCTTATTCTTTCGACCGAGGTCAGCCAACTATCCACCGATGGCCAGGTCAAAATCGGCACCCTGACGGTCAACAGCATTTCGACCCGACGCACGCAAACCACCGTGGACCTGCCCAGCGGCGGCTCGGTGATGATCGCCGGGCTGATGAAAAACAATGAATCCAACAAAATTCGCGGCCTACCGTTTCTCAAGGATCTGCCCATATTGGGGCAATTGTTCCGCAGCGAGTCTTTCCAGCGCGATCAGACCGAATTGGTGATTATCGTCACCGCCTATCTCGCGAAGTCCACCGGCAACGACAAACCTCTCAACCTGCCGACCGACGGCTTCGCGTCGGCGAGCGACATGGACGTCTATCTCCTTGGGCGGTTGAACAAGGAATATCTGAAAAAAGACCTGCCGCCTTATGTCACCCCCCTGTCCGGCCCTTACGGCTATATCATGGAGTAAGCGATCATGGCGTCTCTTTCCTTTTCATCGCTTCCCGTATGCAAGCGGTTCCTTGTCGCCTTACTCGGCCTCGTCGCCCTGTCGGGTTGCGCGGCGACGCAAAACACCGCGACCTCCACGCTAAGTGACGATTACCGCGTCAATCACCCCCTCAAAGTCGGGCGCGAGCGCGTTTCGATAACGCTGAACATCCCCTCCGGCGATGGCGCGCCGCCGCACGCGGACACCCAACGCTTCATGGGTTTCCTGCGCGATTACATCGCACGTGGCCACGGCGCGGTGGTCGTTGAAACGGGCTATCCCGAAAAAGCCCGCGCGATGCTGACGAGCCGAGGTCTCCGCGACGATGAAATGACCTTCATCCTCGCCAAGGATAGCGGTCGGACCATGATTTTAAGTTTTTCCACCAATCGGGCCATCGTTCCCAAATGTGGAGACTGGTCCAGTTCCTCGGGCTTCAACCCCGGCAATAAAATTCACTCCAATTTCGGCTGCGCCTTCCAGCGCAACATTGGCTTGATGGTGGACGACCCCGGCGATCTGATCCAGTCCCAACCGATGGCCGCCCGTCCGGCCTTCAATTCGGACTTGGCGATTGAAAACTATACCAATCGTGTCAACGCCCCGGTCAAAAACTCCGGACAACAGGCCGCCACGCCCGCGCCCGCCCCGGCCGCGCCTTCGACAACCACCGTCAAATGACTTCTGGAACCGTCATGATCTACGCGAAAATTTTGTCCGCCACCCCATTGACGATGAACGGGAGAAAACCGTGATCCTCAAAATTTCCGTTGGGGCCTTTGTCCGCAGCGACGCCATGAAGGCCGTGTTGGAAGAGCTTGCCACGGACCGCATGTTTGTTCGCTCCAGCATAGCGATACAGGACGGCGCGATCCTCGAAGGAACGAAATTTCTATCCACTCACCAGACACCCGATTTGGTAATCGTCGAAAGTTTCGCCACCGACGCACAAAGCCAATCGGCGGAACTGGACGCCCTGGCCGATGTCTGCGCCCCTGGCACGCGGGTCGTTCTGATCGGTGCGGTAAATGACATTGATCTGTTCAAGGCCTTGATCGAACAAGGTATTAGCCAATATTTTTATCAACATGCCAGCGTCGAGGGTTTGCGCGACGCGATTTATCAGGCTTTTTCCGATCGCACCACACAGACCAAGGGTCGCCTTATTTCATGCTTTGGTTTGCGCGGGGGCGTGGGCTCCAGCTCACTCGCCCACAATATCGCGTTCGAACTCGCACGAGCTTACGATGAGGACGTCATTCTTGTCGATCTCGACATTGCCTATGGCACGGCGGCGCTGGCGTATAACACCCAGCCCAGCTATACGCTGGCCGACGCCCTAACCCAAACCGATCGCCTCGATGAAACCCTACTCCAACGCTATCTGGAAAAATGCACCGACAACGTCTCGCTTTTAGCCGCGCCCGGAAATCTGATCTCCGGCGTTCAGGTCAACACCCAAATGCTGGAGGGCGTCATCGCTCTGGTTCAGCAAATGGCCTCCTTCGTCGTTTTGGATATCCCTCACATTTGGACCGGATGGACTCAGGATCTTCTGGTCGAGGCCGATGAAACCGTCCTCGTAGCGACGCCGGATTTGTATAATTTACGCGATGGCAAAAACCTGGTTGAATTCCTATCCCCCAATCGTGGGGTCGATGCGCCGACGCGGCTCGTTTTCAATAAGGTTGGCGCCAATAAGGCGGGGCAACTAGATGATAAGGATTTCAAGGAAGCCCTGGGAATGAAGCCCGTGGCCTCCATTCCATACGAGGCCGACATATTTAGCAAGGCGCTCAACAACGGCGACATGCTGCGCACGGTTGGCGCCAAGTCAAAATCGGTGAGCGCGATCGAGACTCTGGCGAAACTGCTGAGCGCCCGCCAAAACGCCCAGACCAAAAAGAAACCCGGCCTGTTTAACTTTCTGGGTAAAAAATAGAGCGCCATCTTAAAGACGGTTAAATCCGCTTAAAAATGCTACGAACATGACATGAGGGAACGCACGAGGATGTTTGGACGCCGCGGAACGCCGCCAAAACCGCCGCGCGACAAAGCGCCTTCCACCGCGTCCGAAAAAGCTTCGGACGATGGCGGGAGCGGCGCCGGTCATCCCGGGCGCGCTGCGCAAGCCTCCGCCTTAGGTTCCGCGCGCAGCGCCTCGACACACGGCAAGGGCGCGCCCAACAAATCCCAAAGAGATGAAAAACAAACCGCCAAGGCCGCGCATCCGACTCTAAGTGCGGAAGCCCTGGAAAAACTCAACGACGTCAAGGTTAACGTTTTCAACGATTTGATGGAGGCCGTCGATCTTTCCGAGTTGAGTAAGCTGACTCAGGAGCAAGTTCGCGACGAAATCACCGACATGGTCAGCGAGATCATCTCGATGCGCGGCATCGTCCTCAGCCACCCCGAACAACAGCTCGTTATCGACGATATCTGCAACGATATTCTCGGGCTAGGTCCGCTGGAACCGCTGCTGGTGCGCGACGATATCGCCGACCTGATGGTCAACGGCCCCGACACGGTGTATATCGAAGTCGATGGCAAGATGCAGAAAACCGCCGTGCGCTTTCGCGATCAGGCGCAATTGATGAATATTTGTCAACGTATCGTTTCGGCGGTGGGCCGCCGGGTCGATGAGGCCAGTCCGATTTGCGACGCCCGCCTCGCCGACGGCTCGCGCGTCAACGTGATCGCGCCGCCATTGGCCATCGACGGCACCGCCCTGACCATTCGTAAATTCAAGAAAGACAAGCTGACCCTCGAAGACTTGCTGCGTTTCTCCTCGATCACGCCGGAACTGAAGGCCGTGCTCGAAGTGATCTCGGCGGTCCGTCTCAATGTCCTGATTTCAGGCGGCACCGGATCGGGGAAAACGACCCTCCTCAACTGCATGACCGCGCACATCGACCCCGGCGAGCGCGTCATCACCTGCGAAGATTCGGCGGAGTTGCAATTGCAACAACCCCATGTGGTGCGCCTGGAAACGCGCCCCGCCAATCTCGAGGGCAAGGGCGAGATCACCATGCGCGATCTGGTGAAAAACTGCCTACGCATGCGCCCCGAACGCATCATCGTCGGCGAGGTTCGCGGCCCCGAGGCGTTCGACCTGTTGCAGGCCATGAACACCGGCCACGACGGCTCGATGGGCACGGTCCATGCCAACAACCCGCGCGAGGCGATCGGTCGTCTGGAAAATATGATCGCCATGGGCGGCTTTACCCTGCCCGCCAAGGCCGTGCGCGAACAGATCGCCGCCGCCGTCAATATCATCGTCCAGGCCGCCCGCCTGCGCGACGGCAGCCGCAAGATCACCCATGTGACCGAGGTCATTGGCATGGAAGGCGATATCGTGACATTACAAGATTTGTATGTTTACGAAGTCGAAGGCGAGGACGCCAACGGCCGTCTGATCGGCGCCCATCGCCACACCGGCATGCGCCCGTCGTTCTGGGACAAGGCGCGGTATTACGACCAGGAACGCAAGCTGGCCCAAGCCCTGAACATGGATCGGGAAGAGTGAGCCCGCGCCGCCCCCGGCGCAGAACGGACCGGCCCAAAATAGGATGACGCGTCATGAATAATCCGGTTTTGATGATGTCGGCGCTAGGCGTTGTGAGCCTGTTCATGCTGTCCCTGTTGGGCGCCGCGATCTACATGACGATCAAGCCCCGCTTGCGCTTAAAAAAACGCCTCGCCGCCATCGGCGCGGTTTCATCCGCCCCCGCGCAGCGTGGCGACGGACGGCGTCAAAAACGCATCCAGGACAAGGTCAAATCCCTTCAGGAAAAGAACAAACGCCAACAGCGCGGTGACGTTTTGCGCGCATCCTTCCTGCAGGCCGGCCTGCACGCCGACATTAAGGCCTATGTCATCGCCAGCATCATCACGGGACTCACCTGCGCCGCCATCGCCGCCGTCGCCAAGCTGCCCTTGATCGCCGTTCCCTTGATCGGCGTCGCCGGCGCCCTCGGCCTGCCCAAACTGTTTCTCGGATTCCTGGCCAAGAAGCGCCAGAAAAATTTTATCGCCCACTTCGCCGAAGCCATCGACGTCGTCGTGCGCGGCATCCGTTCCGGCTTGCCAATAGGCGAATGCCTGGCCATCGTCTCGCGCGAATTCGAGGGGCCGGTCGGCGAGGAATTCACCTTGATCATCGAAGGCCAGAGGCTAGGTCTAACCCTCGACGACATCCTCGAACGCGGGCTACAGCGCATCCCCATCCCCGAATACCGTTTCTTCGCCATCGTGTTACAGATCCAGAAACAAACCGGCGGAAACCTAGCCGATACCCTGGAAGGCTTGTCCACGGTGCTGCGCGAGCGCAAAAAAATGCGTGACAAAATCAAGGCCCTGTCCAGCGAGGCGAAATCATCGGCGGCGATCATCGCCAGCTTGCCGTTCGCCGTTCTGGGCATGCTTTCCCTGCTCAACCCGGAATATGTCGGCCTGCTGTTCTCCACCTCAACCGGAAACTGGATTATCGGCATCGCCGGTTTTTGGATGGTCTGCGGTGTCGCCGTAATGTCCAAAATGATCAACTTCGAAATTTAGGGGCTTTGCGCCATGTCCATTTTCAATATCGCCACCCCCACCTTGATCGTTTGGATGGCCACCCTGGCGGCCTTGGTCTCGGTGGCCGCGATCGCCGCGCCCTTTGTTTTTCCCGCCAAGGGAAAATCGGCCCGCTTTAAGCAGGTGACGTCCAAACGCCGAGAACTCAGCCGCCAGCAACTGGACGGCTTGACCACGAAGGGGTCGTTGTTGCGCCAGCGCCAGAAATCGACCAAGGCGGAGATCATGAAAAAGGTCCTGGTTGCCCTGAAGCTGGACCAGGCGCTGTCCTCGAAAGAACTAAAATTGCATCTTTCCCAGGCCGGATACCGCTACCAGAACGCCTTGGTTTTTTTCCAGTTCGCCCGTTTCGCCGCCGCCATCGCCGGGCCGTTCCTCGCCATTTTCCTGATCGAATCGCAAGGCCCGACGGCGACCCTGCCCTACGCCCTTAAGCTGGTGGGCATGGGGTTGGGCGCGCTCGGCGGGTTTTATTTGCCTAAGCTGCTGGTCGTCAATCAGGCGCAGAAACGCCAGAAAGAAATCAATCTGGGCTTCGCCGACGCCCTCGACCTGATCGTGATCTGCGTCGAAGGCGGACTTTCGGTGGAAAACGCCTTCGAACGGGTGACCGAGGAAATCGGCGAGGCCTCGCCGACCCTGGCCCAGGAATTCGGCCTGACCTCGGCCGAACTGGCCTATCTCGGCGACCGCCACAAGGCCTATCAGAACTTCGCCGATCGCACCGGGCTGCCCGCCATCAAATCGCTGGCGACGACACTTATTCAGTCGGAAAAATACGGCACCCCGGTCGGGCAGGCCTTGAAGGTGTTGTCTCAAGAACGCCGCCAGGACCGAATGGCGATCGCCGAACGCAAGGGGGCGTCCCTGCCCGCCAAATTGACCGTGCCGATGATTGTGTTTTTTCTGCCGCCCCTGTTTGCCGTCGTCATCGGCCCCGCCGCGATCCAGATCAGCCACATGTAAACCGGGGATGCGCCATGATGGCGCGTCTATGACGGGATGAACAGGCGAGGCAGGACGTAAAGTCCTCCCGCGGCGATGGCGACGCCATAGGGCGCCGCACCGCCGGGGGCAAGACGGGGGGCCAGCCACGCCGGGCATCCCTTGCCGGCGCGCAGCCAGGCGCGGCCGATTAAAATCAGCGCCGACAAGCCCCCGCCGGCAAGGGCGACCGACAGGGCGAAAATCGGCAGATGGCTTCCGCCCATCCACACCGCCGCCGCCGAAAACAGCTTCACGTCGCCGCCGCCGAGGACGCCCAGGGCGAACAGGACGCTTAACAGCGCCAGCACCAAAATCGCGATCCCATAATGGATCGCGATCGCCCGCCCGCCCATGCCCACCACCACGGCGGCGGGCAGAAATGCCCCGGCCAGGGCGAGCGAGACCCAATTGGGAATACGCAAGGCGCGAATGTCGCAGAGCGCGCCATAAACCAACAGGGCGGCGAAAACAACGGCGAAAACCGACGGAAGAAACATACGTGGTATCCCTCTACGGTGTCTCCTGCCTCAGGGTGGCGGCGAACAGCCCCGCGAACGATAAGGAGAAAGATCAAAGGCGCAAAAAATGACCGCCGAAGGATCACTCCTTCGGCGGTGTGTCGCTGGGCGGTGCGCGTTGATCCCTGAACGGTCCGCGCGATGCCCCTTAAAGCTTGCCGGCGACGGTGGTAAACAACGTTTGCAGATTGCCGCCAACCAGGGTCAACCCGCCGATGATGACGACGGCGACCAGCGCCGCGATCAGGCCGTATTCGATCGCCGTCGCGCCGGATTCGTCACGCTTGAAACGGGTGAGGTATTGCATGAGGTGCGTCATTTTAAAAACTCCTATGAGACCATCCAACGTGTAAGTCCGCCAAGAAACCTATACTAACACTCGGCCAGAATACACAAACAAAAA
Source organism: Varunaivibrio sulfuroxidans (assembly GCF_029318635.1). Lineage (NCBI taxonomy): Bacteria > Pseudomonadati > Pseudomonadota > Alphaproteobacteria > Rhodospirillales > Magnetovibrionaceae > Varunaivibrio > Varunaivibrio sulfuroxidans. The sequence continues at coordinate 844,968 of NZ_CP119676.1, forward strand.
CAAAAAGTCAACTTCTAAATAAAAGGGTATGCCGTTACACCGCTGTTTTCAAGAATACTATGCTATTGAAAAATATATTATTACATGCGATTTTTTCTCAATAACTATATTTCATCTAACCTTCACGATTGAAACCATCTATCCTTATTTAATGGATAAATCTTATTTTATTCAGTGACGGGTATCACATCGACTCAGAAAATAAATCCCATTTTTTCGCACGCCCAACTGTCGAGGTACCCTGAGGCATATGCGGGGCGCCAACCTTTCCTAAATAGGTGTTTGGCGTCACTGGTTCAACAACATCTGCAATTTGCTATGGTCCTTGATCACCAGCGATTTGTGCTTGCGCCCAACGATACCCTCGCGCGCCAGATGACCGATCGCCATGGCGACGTCCTCGCGCCGGGTGCCGCTCCAACTGGCGATTTCCTCGTGTTTAGGCAGATAATGGATCATCCACGATCCATCGCCCTGAGGGTTGGGTTCGGACATCCGCAGCAATTCGTAATACACCCGCTGATGGGGCGACAGAGTTGTCAACGCCGTCACTCGGGTGTTTAGGGTGCGGATCACCGACGCGAAGCGTTTCAGCAACATCACAGAAATACCGGGACAATCGAGGAGCAATTTTTTAAAATCGGCGCTGGGCAATGAAGCGATCAGGGATGTCTGTAACGCCGTCACCCGGGCTGAGCGTTTCGATAAATCGATCGCCGACAGTTCGCCGAAGCTGGCCCCGTCACCCAACTCGGCGAGGGCGATCTCCTGATCCTTGCCCAGGAAATCCATGACCTTGACCCGCCCGCTGACGATGAAGAAAACATCCGTCGATGTGTCGTCGCGATCGACGATCGTCTGGTTCGCCTCGAATGTCAGCCAACGGCACTTTTTCTCCAGGTCCTCGACCCGATCGGGGCCGGCCTCGGCCAGCATCTCCACATTTTGGAGGGTCCGTTCAACACCGCTGATATCCGTCATTTCGTCCATCTCAGACTCGCCCCGCTTACATCAAGGAGGTCGTTTTCCGAACGCCCATGCCCTCGGATACGTCTTCTCCTCCCCCGCCTTCAAAATTCACCCCGCGCCAATCCGCGCTACCGGGCCACCTCTGAAAAAATAATTCGCCCCGAAGGTTAGACTATAATCTCAAACTCCCCGCTTCGTCTGCAACAAACCCCCAGACTACCCTTCCTTCTCTTTATCCCTTGGGAAATTCATCCGCTTGAAACGACCCGGCATAAGGCGCTGCAAAGTCGCCCGGCGGGTTTCTTCGGCATCGAACAGGCGCACGCCGACCATTCCCGAAGCCGACCATACGACGCCCACGTTCAAGGCCCAGTAATCGCCCAAGCGATCGAACATCAGGCGCATGGGAGCATGCACATCGACCGGCTGGGTCAGCTTCACGCGCCCTCCGGTTAGAGAAAGATTGGTCACCACGCACGCCTGAACTTTCCCCCGTTGCGCCAGCTTCGCGCTATACACACTAGATAGCCTAGGCGATGCACGACGGCCCAAATCGAGGCCTCCCGGATCCTGGCGTTCCTCAATCTCCCCCCCCAAGAGCCGGCGCTCGCGTTCACGATCTGCGTCCATGCCTGCTATCTCCGCCTCAAACGACCTTGAGGGCCGTCACGGCGTCCCCCGGTGTTTAAATCTTTGATAAAAGCTCATATTGGTATCGACATTTTTCGGATCAAGGTCCATTTCCGATAACGCCTTGGCCTTACCCAATTCGCCTTTCACACCGTATAACAACGCCAAATTCTGGCGAACCTGGACATTCGAACGGTTTTGATTCGATGCGTTCTCCAAAATTGCGATCGCCGCGTCAAGCCGACCGGACTGGGCCAGAGACATGGCGTAATTGTTCATCACCTGCGGATTTTTCGGCGACAGCTTCAGGGCCGCGTTATAATCCGCCTGGGCCAATTTGTAGTGTTGCACTTGATCCCGCGCGATCCCCCTCACCATGAAGGCGTCCCACATTCCGGGCCATGTGGCGGGCGCGGCGGCGAACAACGCCTTTAGATCGCCCAAAGCGCCCTCGGCGTCACCTGCGGCGATCCGGCTTTTCGCCAGTTCCAACAAAAACGGCAGATTGGAGGACTGGGAGGGGCGTTTTTCCAGCAAGATTTTAACGCCTTGCTTGGCCTCGCCGATATAACGCAGGTTACGCGCCAAATCGATCCGCAAGCGGATATCATCGGGCTTTTCATGAGATAGTCGGGCGTAATACTGTGCGGCGGAGGTATAATCGTGTTGGTTCTCCGAATCTCGCGCCGCGATGTCCAGGGTTTTGGCGAGAGACGCCTCGCTCACCTTCACCGGCGCGCCGCCCGTGCTTGCGCAACCGGACAGAATCCCGACGACCCCCGCGAAGATCGCCAAACGAAACGTCGTCGCCTTCAAGCTATTGCGCACGGCCCATTCCCCATTTCAAATTCCATTGTCCACAAGCCACGCGGTGCGCGCGCCCCCGTCCCTCAAGCGCCCGTGGAACGATCCTCGACGCCACGACCACGACGCCGCGACCACATCAGCTTACGCCAGCTTGGCGACGCTGTGAATGCCGATCGCGCATGCGCCGTCACCCAGAAGAAAACAATCGCCGCCCCGGCGCCGGGGCGCCCCCTCGGAAAAAACAACCTTGGAGGGGCCGCGATCCAAAACCCTAGCCCACGCCGCGCCCGCCATCCGTGACCGCCGTCACTGCGCCGAGATACGCGCCGGAGCATAATCTGGGGCATTCGTCGAAGTTCATGGGGGAAAGCTTGGCTCGGCGTCGTCGAAAGCAACCCTGAGGGTCCTCCTCCCGGCTATGCTTGAGATGACCGCGGTGGTCGCTATTGATATCAACGACAAAGGCTTTCATCATGCTTGAGCGTAGCGTATCGTTGGCCCCGCTTCTTCGCGGCGCAGCCTCAAAAAAGACCCTCCTCTTGAGACGCGCCGTGGCGCGACGGATTATCCCGACAAGACGCCGACGTTCGTCGTCTTGTTTCCCTTCTCGCAACGGAGTATCGGCTTTGCTTTCAGCATTGTTTCATCGCAGCCGGCGCCGCGTATCGGGAAAGAAAAACCGAAACGAAAGTTTGTCGTGGGCCCGCAACCTCTGGCGCGACGAACGAGGCGCCATGGCGATTTTGTTCGCCTTGATGACCCCCATCATCATCGGATTCGTCGGCGTCGGCGTCGATGTCGGCTCATGGTATCAAGAACGCCGCTCGATGCAGTCGGCGGCCGATACCGCCGCGGTGTCCGCCGCTTTGGAAAGATCGCAGGGCGGCACCACCCAATCGATAGACGCCGCGGCGCTGCAGGAGGCGACACGCAACGGCTTTAACGCCGCGACCGACACCATTCAGGTCAACGTCGCCCCCCATTCCGGCGCTTACAAAGGGGATGGCAATTATGTCGAGGTGATAATCACCCATCCCCTCAATCTTTATTTTTCCAAAATATTCCTGAACAACCCGGTGACGGCGACAACCCGCGCCGTGGCCACCACCCAGGGCGAGAACGAAGCCTGCGTCCTGGCGCTGAACCCCACCGCGCAAAACGCCATTTATGTGAACGGCGCCATGTCCGACGTCAGCATGGAAGGCTGCGGGGTCGTCGCCAATTCCAACGACCCCAAAGCGGTCAACGTGCAAAACGGCGAGTTCGAAGTCGATTGCGTATCCACCGTCGGCGGCGTCAGCGGCGCGGAAAACATCAAGACCGAGAAATGCCCGGCCCCCGTCACCGGCGCGCCCGCCGTCGCCGACCCATACAGCGCCCTGACGGTGCCGTCTTATTCCGGGTGCGACCACGACCCGGCGGGAAACAAACCCTATACGCCGGCGGAGGGCGAAACCATGACCGAGGGCGTCTATTGCGGCGGCATCAAGGTCAGCAGTGGCGACACCGTCTACATGGACCCCGGTATCTACATCATGGATAAGGGTGATTTCAACGTCCAGGGCAACGCCCACCTGGAAGGCCACGATGTCACCATCATCCTGACCTCGTCCAGCGGAACGGGGTATGGCAGTTTCCTATTCACCGGCAACGACGACATCGCCCTGAGCGCGCCCACCGCCGCCGACACCGGCGGTAGCCTGACCGGAGATTACACCGGCGTGCTGATTTACCAGGACCGCAACGCGCCGACAACGCCCAGCCTCAACGCCCAATTGACCGGGGGGTCGGACAGCGAACTGGACGGTTTGATCTACGTCCCCAACAACGATATATCCTTCTCCGGGGGTAATTCCACCGACGACAACGGCTGCCTGATGCTGATTGCGCAAAAAATCAGCTTCAACGGAGGTGCGGATATCGAAAATAAGTGCGATAAATACAGTAGCCCGAAGATCACCTACGGCAACAAGCCGCTGCTCGTGGAATGAGGCATCTTTGACATGACGGACGCCCTTTGATGGAAACCCTGCGTCACCTGCGCCAATGGCTTCGCCCGCGTGTACGCAAGCTGAAGACGCTACCCGGCGATACAGCGGGGGTCAGCGCCATCGAATTCGCCCTGATCGCGCCGGTGCTGATGATCCTGATGCTCGGCATGTTCGATTACGCCGTCTTGATCTTCCATAAAATGGAACTGGTCGGCGCCGTGCGTTCCGGGGCGCAATACGCCTTGATCGATTCCTCGGCGACGACGGCGATCGCGCAAACCGTGATTAACTCGACCAACTTGCCCGCCAACACGCTCAGCGTCACCGTCACCAACTTTTGTGAATGCCCGGACGGCAGCAGCCTCGTTTGCGGCGGGACGTGCGCGGCGGGTAACGTACATTACTACACCCGCGTCGCCGGCAGCTACGACTATACGCCAATCTTCCTGCCCGGGCCGATCACCCTGAGCGACACCACCACCATCAGAACCCAGTAACACCATGACCCAAACCCGAACAGCGCGCCGCATCCGACCGATTTTGCGCAAAGTCGCCGAAAAAACCGCCGACAACCGTGGCGCGACGGCGGTGGAATTCGCCCTGGTCGCGCCGGTTTTTCTGATGTTCGTTCTCGGTCTGGTGGATTTCGGTCGCGTCTACTGGATCAAAAGCACGATGCAATACGCCGTCGAACAAACCGCGCGCTACGCCATGGTCAACCCCACCGCCACGAACACGACCCTGACCACCTATGCGGTGAGCCAGGTCAACGGCCTGGATCCCTCGGGAATAACCTTCAACGCCGCCGACAGCACGGTCAGCGGCACCGCTTTCAAGACCATCACCGCAAGCTATACCTACACGTTTTCGATTCCCTTCGTCACCTTGGCCGACGCGGTCCTATCGGCGAAATCCAGCGCCCCCGTAGTAGTGCCCGTCACACCACATGGCCATCACTCCTAATCCGGCTTTACGCCGCACCAACGGCGGTCAGCCGCGGGACGACAAAAATCCGGCCTCGCGCGCCCAGCCCAGACCTGCCGTCGTGCCCGCCCGGGGCGTATATTCCAGCCCCACCCAACCGTCGTAGCCCAGACGATCCAACAGCCTGAAAATCATCGGCGTATCGGGATCGCCATCGTCGGGTTCGCCGCGCCCCCGACGGGCGGCGATCTGAATATGGCCGATCGCCGGAAGAAAGCGGTGGATTTCCAGTAACGGATCAACGCCCAGGCGGCGGGCGTGATAAATATCGTACTGCAGACGGACGTTGTCCGCACCGACCCGCTCGATAATCTCGACCGCTTCTTCCGCTCGATTCAAAAGGTAACCCGGCATGTCGAAGGGGTTGATCGGCTCGATCAAAATATTGATCCCGTGGGGTTGGAACACGCGCGCGGCGCGGCCCAGGTTTGCGACCAACGTCGCCATCGCCCGCGTGCGGGAAATCCCCACGGGGACGATCCCCGCCATGACATGGACCCTGGAACAGTGCACGGTCGTGGCGTAAGCGAGGGCCTGTTCCATCGCGGCATCAACATCCGTTTCGCGTCCGGGAAGGGCGGCAAGGCCGCGCGCACCAGCCGCCCAATCGCCCGGCGGCGCGTTGAACATCACCATCTCAAGGCGCGACGCGGCAAGACGGTTCTTGATCTCCCGAGAGGGAAAAGCATAAGGAAACAGGCACTCAACCCCCTTAAATCCGGCCAAAGAGGCGGCGTGGAAACGCTCAAGAAAGGCCTCTTGCGTAAAAAGAAAAGAAAGGTTGGCGCTTAGTTTGATCACGAATTATACCTCTTTGACGAACGGACGAAGCACGTTAGCATGCCCGCCCGGCGCGTTTGCGCTTTTGTTTTCTCCTCTTTCACGATGGCAACTTACGGGTATAACGGCATGATTATCGCCCAAATTTCGGATCTCCACCTGAGAACCGACGGACACAAACTGAAGGGTATTGTCGATTCCGTCGGCGCGCTTGACGCCGTCGTGCGCCACCTCAACGCGCTTGAGCCGCGCCCCGACGTGGTGCTGGCGACCGGCGATCTGGCCAACAAGGCGCACGTCCAGGACTATGAAACCCTGGAAGCCATGCTGCGCACCTTGAGCATGGCGTTTTACGTCATCCCCGGCAACCACGACGACCGCGCGATGATGCGCGACGTCTTCGCCAAGGACGGTTATTTCCCGCCCGACGGAAAATTCCTGCACTACACCGTGGAAGACTGGCCGGTGCGCATGATCGCCCTGGACACCAAGGCCGACCGGCGCGATGGCGGCGAGATGTGCCCCGAACGCCTGGCCTGGCTGGATGCGCGTCTGGGCGAGCAACCCGATCGCCCGACGGTGGTTTTCATGCACCACCCTCCGTTCAAGACCGGCATCGGATTCATGGACAAACAGCATTTCGACGGCGCCGAGGATTTCGAGGCGCTGATCCGCCGCCACCCCCAGGTCGAACGGATCGTCGCCGGACACCTGCACCGCACCATCTCCAAGCGCTTCGGTGGGACCGTGGCCAGTGTGTGTTCTTCGAGCGCATTTCAAATGGCCCTCGACCTGCGCCCCGACGTTGGGTCGAGCTTCGTGAAGGAACCCCCCACCATCCCCATTTTACTATGGCGCGACGATACCGGTCTGGTCGCCCACCATAGCCAATTGGGAGATTTCGGACCACGCCATCCCTTCGTCCGCGACCCTCTTTAGAACGGGAACACAGCGCCTTGCGCCCCCTCCCGGGCGAGAGTATCTTATCGCCCACGCGCCACGGCGCATCTTCATTCCGGCGGAGTTTCCATGAAAGCGGACCTGACCACAAAGTACGACATGCTCGTCCCCCGCTACACGAGTTATCCCACGGCGCCGCACTTTAACGACGACGTCACCGCCGACGTGTATGGTCGCTGGCTTTGCGAACTGGACCCCAAAACCGCCCTTTCGCTGTATTTCCACATCCCCTTTTGCGACGAAATGTGCTGGTTCTGCGGCTGCTACACCAAAATCGTCAAGCGCTATGAGCCGGTCAGCGAATATTTGAATACCCTGCTCAAGGAAATCGACCTGGTCGCCGATCGCCTGCCCGGTCGGTTCAGCGCCCATCATCTGCATTGGGGCGGCGGCAGCCCAACCATGTTGACCGGCCCCGATTGGATGCGCATCATGGATAAGTTGCGCGCCCGCTTCGATTTCGCCCAAAACGCCGAAATCGCCGTCGAAATGGACCCACGCACCGCCACCTTGGACTACGTCAGGGCGGTGGCGTCCGCCGGCGTCAACCGCGCCAGCATCGGGGTGCAAGATTTCGACCCCAAGGTGCAGGAGGCGATCAACCGCATTCAACCCTTCGAGATGACCCGCCAAGTGGTCGATTGGCTGCGCGACAACGCCATTGACGGCATCAACATGGATTTGATGTACGGCCTGCCCCATCAAAGCGTGGACGGCGTCATCGATATGATCGACAAGACCGTCGAAATTCGTCCCAACCGGATCGCCCTGTTCGGTTACGCTCACGTTCCATGGATGAAAAGCCACCAAAAACTGATCAAGGAAGAAGACCTTCCCGACAACAGGCAGCGCTGGGTGCAATTTTCCCGGGCCTCGGACCGGCTTGAAGAACGGGGCTATGTCAAGATCGGCCTTGACCATTTCGCCCTGCCGGACGACGCCTTGGCGATCGCCCTGAAAAACCATACCGTGCATCGCAATTTCCAGGGCTACACCGTGGATGACAGCCCCGCCATGCTGCCCTTCGGCGCTTCGGCGATCGGCGCCCTGCCCCAGGGGTATGTGCAGAACGTCTTGCCTCTGCGCGATTACACGCGCGCCATCGACGCCGGTGAATTTCCCGTTCAGCGCGGGCGCGCGCTCACTGCGCGCGACAAACTCGAAGCCGACGCCATCATGCGCATCATGTGCGATTTGGAATGCGATCTGGACCAGGTCTGCGCCGCTCACGACATGACCCCGGACGCCCTCGACGCGGGGTTGGAAAAATTGGCCCCGATGGCCGCCGACGGCATCGTCGTCATCGACGGCCGCCACATCCGCTTGACGGCCCAAGGCCGCCCCTTCGTCCGTCTCGTGGCCAGCGCGTTCGACGCCTACCTCGGGTCCGGCCAAGGGCGCCATTCGAAGGCCGTTTAACCCGTGCCCCCGCTTTTCCAGCCCCGGGCCCCGCGGCGTACGCGCCGTTCGCCTCAAAGCGCGGAGACGCCCTCCCAAAGCGGCCACATCGGTCAGGGACGCGCGGTGGCGCCATGCGGTTGTCCGTGGACATAGGGTGCGGCCATGCAATTTTTTCCCGCCCTGCGCCCCCTCATTTTCATCTTGGGGCCGATGCTCAGCTTCCTCGGCTTCGCGATGCTTTTGCCCGCTTCGGCCGATTATGTTTCGGGAAACCACGATTGGGTCTCCTTTACCGCTTCGGCGGTCATTTCGGTATTCCTCGGCGGGGTGATGATTTTTTCCGGCAGCGGAAAGATCGAAGAATTGAATATCCGGCAAACCTTTTTGCTCACCGTGCTCAGTTGGTTCTTGATGTCTTCGATCGGCGCGCTGCCGTTTTATCTGTCGTTTCACAACCTAACCTTTACCGAGGCCGTTTTCGAAACCGTTTCCGGGTTGACCACGACCGGATCTACGGTGCTGACCGGGCTGGATAGCGCGCCACCCGGCATCTTGTTGTGGCGCGGCATTTTGCAGGGCATCGGCGGCATCGGCATTATCGTGATGGCGATCGCCATTTTGCCCTTCCTGCGTCTGGGCGGAATGCAATTGTACCGCACCGAATCGTCCGACATGTCGGAAAAGGTCCTGCCCCGGGTAGCCCGCCTGACGGCGGCGATTGTCGGCGTTTATTTCGGTATTATCGCGCTGTGCTGGTTCGCCCTATGGGCGGCGGGAATGACCTCGTTCGAAGCGATCATCCATTCCATGGCCGCGGTATCGACGGGGGGATTTTCGACCTCGGACAAATCAATCGGCCATTTTCACAGCGATCTGATCGAATGGATCTTGACCTTTTTCATGATCGCGGGATCCCTACCCTTCGTTTCCTACGTCTCGATGATCAAGAAACGCGGAGCCGAACGTTTCAATGAGCCGCAGATCAAGGGGTTTTTATTTTTCCTTCTGGTCATCATTTTAGCCATGACCCTGTGGCTGACCCTGGCCAAGGGCATGCCGATCTGGCACGCCCTGACGGCGTCGGCGTTTAATCTTGTCTCCATCGTCACCACCACCGGGTTCACCAGCGAGGATTACACCCTTTGGGGATATTTCCCGATCATTTTCGTGTTGTTTTTAACTTTTGTCGGTGGGTGCACCGGATCGACGGCGGGGGGGATCAAGTACCTGCGCATCCAGCTCGCGGCGGGGGCGATCCGCAAGGAACTGCGCCGCCTGACCATGCCCCATGGAGTATACACCGTGCGTTACGGCGGCAAGCCTGTCGATAACGACACCCTCGTCGGCGCCCTCGACATGGCGGTCATCTTTGTCGTCTGTATCATCTTAATCACGCTGGGATTGGCGGCGACCGGCCTGGATTTCACCACCAGCTTCAGCGGCGCGGCGACGGCGATGGCCAACGTCGGCCCCGGTCTGGGTAAAATTATCGGGCCATCGGGAACGTTTCAAGACCTCAGCGAGACGGCACAATGGCTGCTAACCCTGGCGATGCTCTTGGGGCGACTTGAAATTTTCACCATGGTGGTGCTGGCCACCCGGGGCTATTGGAAGGATGTTTTCGTGTAGTCGGTTCCCCCGTTCAGGTGGACACGTCATCCCCGCGCAAAGCGCTGCGCACCTCGTCGATATAGGCCCACACCGCCACCAGCAAAACCACCGCCGTGATGATGCCGAAAGGCAGCGATCCGATGGAAATCGCCAAGCCGCCCAAGAACAAGATAACCATCACCATCGCGATCGCTCCGGCGAGCACGGTATTGAAAAGAACGTTCATCACTATGCCTCATCTGTCTGTTTTTTTATTATTCAGAAACCAAACGCAGCAGATTAATAGGTCCTGCCCCTAAAGATCATTGATAAAATTTATTCCTTGGCGGCATCCATCAACCAGCGCGCCGTGCGCAGAAGGCGGGCGTCGTCATCCTTGGCCCCGACCAGTTGCACCCCGACCGGCAAGCCGCTTTCACCCTGCAAAATCGGCAAGCTGACGGTGGGAACGCCGCAAAACGTCCAGATCGTGCAAAAGGCCGGATCGCCCGTATTGACCAAGGTCGGCGGCGCCTCGCCCACCACGGCGGGGGTCAGGATGACGTCGTAATCTTCGAAAATCTTGTCCAAAATGGCGCACAGTATCTCTTTCTTGTCGCGCGCGAAATTGTAGGCCACCGCCGGGACGCCACGACCCGCCTCGATCATCCGACGCAGAACCGGACTCAGGCGGTCGGCGCTGCGCTCGTATTCCTTGGCGAAGTTGAGCGCTAAGTCGGCCTCCATCATCGCCTTGTGCCATCCGTGGACGTTGTCGAATATTCCCGGCAGTTCGACCTCTTCGACCCGATCGCCGAGGGCATCGACAAGCTCGGCGAAACCTTCGTGCACGGCGGCGTCGGCCTTGCCCCATTGAGACGTTTTGACGAAAGCCAAACGGGGGACGACGGGAGGGTCCTCACGCGCCGTCGCCAGCAACGGCGGCGCCGTGCGCGGGCGGGTACTGGTCTCGCGCGCATCAAACGCCATCATCACCTCGCCGATCAGGGCGGCGTCTTCCACCGAGCGGGCGAAGACGCCGACAGTGTCGAATTCCAGCGAGCCTTTCAACACGCCCCGGCGCGACGCCCAGCCGAAAGACGGCTTAAAGCCGACGACGCCGCAAAAGGACGCCGGACGGACGACCGACCCATTGGTTTGCGTACCGACGGCAAGCGGGCACATTAACGACGCCACGGCGGCGGCCGACCCGCTCGACGAGCCTCCCGGCGTGTGCGCCGGGTTTAAGGGGTTGCGTGTTTTTCCGGGATGGAAGACCGCAAATTCCGTGGTTACCGTTTTGCCCACAATCACCGCCCCCGCGGCGCGCAGCAGAGCGACGACATGGGCGTCTTCGCCCGAACGGCGCCCCGCATAGAGGGGTGACCCGTACGCGGTGGGAAATTCCTCGGTGTCGATATTGTCCTTCACCGCCACGGGAACCCCATGAAGCGGCCCCAGGACGCCGCCCCGGCGGCGGTGCGCATCGCGCGCGCGCGCCTCGGCCAAGGCATACTCCGCGTCGAGGTAGGCCCAGGCCTCAATATCGTCATCGACCGCCGCGATCCGCGCCAGGCACGCGGCGACCAGCTCCTCGGACGTGATCAGGCCCTCGCGAATATCGTCCGCCGCCTGAAGCGCCGTCAGGGTGTAATAGGCAGTTTCGTTCATTTCACACACACTTTCCACCAGGGTCAGCCGAAGAAATAGGTCGGCAGCCACAACGCGATGCCCGGGAAATTGTACAACAACACCATGCACAAAATGACGATCCCCAAGTAGGGCATGATCCCCTTGAAGATGTCGATCAATTCGACATGCTTGGGCGCGACCCCCTTCAGGTAATAGGCCGCCATCGCCATCGGTGGGGTCAGGAACGACGTTTGCAGGTTGAGCGCCACCAAGATGCCGAAGAACAACGGATCGATCTTGAAATCGGCCAGCATCGGCAGAAAAATCGGCACGAAGATGATGATGATCTCGGTCCATTCCAACGGCCAGCCCAGAAGGAAGATGATGGTTTGCGCCAAGATCAAGAATTCGACGGGAGTCATCTGCATCGACAACACCCAATTTTTAATGATGTCGTGCCCCCCCAGATAGGAAAACACCGAGGCGAACGTCCACGAGCCGACGAATAGCCAACAGACCATGGCCGAAGTGCGCGCGGTCAGGTAAACCGCCTCTTTCAGACGCTCCCAGGTCAGTGAACGGTAAGCCAGCGCCAGGAGTAACCCGCCCGCCGATCCGACTCCCGCCGCCTCGGCGGGAGTCGCGATGCCGAACAAAATCGCGCCCAACACGCTCATGATCAATAAAAACAAAGGCACGAACGAAGTGAACAGTTGAAGAACGATCTTGCCCGTCGGGGGAACGTCCTCCTCCTTTGGGCTGGGCGCGAGCGAGGGATTGAAATAAGCCCGCCCAACCACGTAAACCATATACATTCCAGCCAACAAGAGGCCGGGGAACATCGCCGCGGCGTACAGCCGCACCGGGGACAATTCCGCGATCGCGGAATAGACGATCAACATAATCGACGGCGGAATCAAAATGCCCAGACAGCCGCCCGCGCAGATAACGCCCGCGGCGTACTTGGTCTCGTAACCCGCCTTGAGCATCGCCGGCAACGCCAACAGTCCCATCAAGGTCACCACGGCGCCGATAATGCCGGTGGCGGTGGCGAACAAAGAACACGTCGCCAAGGCCGCAAGGGCCATCGACCCCGGCACCTTGCGCGCGGCGAGACGGATGGAAAAGAACAATCGATCGACGATATTCGCCCGCTCGACCACGTACCCCATGAATAGGAACAGAGGCACCGCGACCAAAATGTCATTGGACATCACAGAGAAGGTATTTTGGACAAACAAATCGAAAATACGGTTATCGAAGATGGAGTGCATCCGCGACGGGTCCCAGTAGGCGTAGTAGCCAAACCCCAACCCCATGGCGACCAGGGTGAAGGCGATCGGGAACCCCAAAAGGACGATAACAATAAACAGCGCCAGCATCATGATGGCGATTTGGGGGTCGGTCATGCTCCGTTCTCCTTGACGCCGAGCGATTGCTTCACGGCGGCGACGTCTTCGTCTTGATGCATCATCATGGTTTCGGTTTCTTCGACATCGTGCAGTCGTGTCGGCCAAACCCCCGTTCGAATACATTCGATGCAGCGCACGACCTCGGCGAAGCCCTGGAGCGCCAAAAGCGCTCCGGCGATCGGGATCAGGGTTTTAAAGGAGTAAATCTGAATCCGCGCCGGGCTGCTCCAGCTCACTTCCTTGTAGAACCAGCTGTCGGCGGCGAAGGAATAGCCGTAGTAAAGCAGGGCGAATGCGCCGGGGAAGAAAAAGATGAAATACAGCACCAAGTCTATGCTCGCCTGTACCTTGATCGGCAGCAAACGGTAAATCACGTCGCCGCGCACATGGCCATTGCGCGATAGAGTGTAGGCGCCCGCCATCATGAACAGCGCGCCGTACATCTGAACGTTCATGTCGAACGCCCAGGTCGTCGGCGCATTCAAGACATAGCGGACGAAAACTTCGTAGCAGGTGGCGAAGGTCAGAACGACGATGCACCAGGCGAACGCCTTGCCTACCCACATGCTGAGGCTGTCGATGAAATAAAGAACCGGTTTCATGTCGGATTCCAGATTACGGGGGGGAGGAGTTTTCGGACGAGACGTCCCGCACGGCGCGGAGCGCACGACGCCCCGGCGTTCCAAGAAAGCAACGCGGCGGTTCCCATCGACATTTTTATGAGAACCGCCGCGCCGGGAAGTGCGAAATTACGCCAAGACGCCCGGGAAATAGTGATCGAAGGCGAGCTTATAATCGGGCGCGTTGGTCAGGGTGTACCCCATCGTCCGTTTCGCCCAAGCCTTTTGCGATTCCACAATTTCCTTGAAGAACGGATCGGCGTCCGCAAACCGCTTGATAACCACGTCCCAGGCGGCGAGCTGACCGGCCATGATCGATTCGTCCGTTCTGTGCACGTGGACGCCGTACTTGGTCTCCAACAGAACCAGATCCTTGGCATAGCGGTCGATCGATTTCCAGGACATATCCGACGAAGCGGACTCGCTGGCGTACTCAAGAATTTTTTGCTCTTCCTTGGACAGGCTCTCGAAGCGTTCCTTGTTGAAAATAATCTCAAAGGATTCCTGAGATTGATGGAAGCTCGCCAAATAGTATTCCTTGGCCACGTCCTGCATGCCAAAGTCCTTGTCCGAGGTCGGGTTGTTGAATTCCGCCGCGTCAATCACGCCCCGTTCCATCGACGGCTGGATTTCGCCGCCGGGGATTTGTACCACGGACATGCCCATTTCGTTGAGGACGTCGGCGGCAAGTCCCACCGTGCGGTACTTCAACCCTTTAATATCCTCGATACCGTTTATCGGTTTTTTGAACCATCCGAACGGTTGCGCCTGCATCGGGCCGGACAAAAAACCGACCAAATTCAAGCGCAAAACCTCCTGCAAAAGCTTGTCATAGTAGGCCCGGCCGCCGCCGTACTTAACCCAGGCGAGCATCTGATTGGCGTCCCAACCCCAGCACGGTCCGGTGCCGAACAACGACGCGGCGGGGTGCTTCGAATACCAATACGCCGTCACCAGATGTCCGGCATCGACGACCCCTTTGTGCACGCCGGTCTGAATTTCCGGCGTTTTCAAAACCGCGCCGACATCCAGGTAGTCGATTTTCAAACGACCGGCGGACATTTCGTTAACGCGGTTGACGTAATCAAGGGCGAATTCCTTAAAGATACCACTGCCCCAAGCGCCCTGCATTTTTAAAACGGTGGTCGCCGCCCGCGATACATTGGGCATCGCAACACCGGCGACCGCGGCTCCGGCGGCCCCGGCGACAGCGGCGCCAGCGCGCATAAACTTACGACGACTGACGGCTTTCGAAGCGCGCCCCTCCGACGCGCTTTTGGTTTCGGCCTTTGTCATTTTTGCCTCCCTGGCTATGGCGTAAACGCTTTCTTCAAGATGAAGAAACCCCTGAGATTCCCTTGACCGTAAAACGGAAATCCCCACAAAAAAGCCCTAACCGGAACAAAAGGAACATCGAACCTTCTGCGTTCGACATCATCTTTGGGTTGTTTTTGTTTTTACCCAAGCCCTGCCCCGGAACCTTAAAAGCAAGGCTTTCCCATTCACGCACAATTGGCAAGTCTTTTTGTATACAATTTACGTACAATTTTTAGGAGCGTGTCTCAAAACCGGGCCATGACCTGGGCAGCGTTCGCCTCAAGATTTACAACGCACTGTTATTAAAAATGTTTTATGGTTACAGCGGAGATTTGCTCTTTATACGCTCATAATGTGCGTCGATATCAATCGCCCTCGCATAACTCCGTTTCGAAAGCCCAACGGCGCGAGCAAATCCAAAAGGCGGCGCACCCCGTTCGAACACACACCGTTCAGTCGGAAAGAAAAACCTCAAGGGCCGCCTCGGCGCACGCAATATCCTGTTCGGGCGCGCCGCCACTTACCCCAATAGCCCCGACCACGCCCCCATCGCCGATATCGACCGCGAGACCTCCGCCAACGGTGCTGAAATGTCCCGCCAAAGAGGTGTGTATCCCAAAGACCAAATTTCCGGGAATACACCGCGCGTTGTACTCGTGGGTAGGGCGCCGGGAAATCGCCGATGTCATCGCCTTGTCCTGAGACAACGCGACACTCAAGATTTTCGCGCCGTCCATACGCTGAAATGCGATGAGGTGCCCCGCTTCGTCGCAAACGGCGATGCACATGGGCACACCGATTTCACGAGCCTTGGCCTCGGCCCCATCCATGAGAACCATGGCGTCCCGGTAAGACAGTCTTTCCAAGGTTAGCATCGTCGATCTCCCTTAATCCCACGTCTTATCCCGCATCTTGCCTAACGGGGTTGCGAAAATGATTGACCCGAACATACCCGCACCTCAAGTTAAAAGCGGGGTGAAATATCTGGGAGAAACAATGAAGACGCGCCAACACACACATATGAAGCCCCCTCGAAAGACTTCGGCCTAAATGGATGAAACTTTTTGCGACACCTTCGCCAACACATCGCAACACCCCCGCCAAGAAATGGCGCAAATCGGATAACACGTGAGCGAACACAGCAAACCCGCATGGCCTAAGACCCCCGACGGCACCACCGACTGGGACGTGGTCTTCGAAGACCCCAAAACAGGCCTGATCCCGATCATCAGCGAGGCGCAATCCCGTCAGGCGTTGCGTCAGTGCACTTGCGTCGTCATTCAACAATTGTTCACCCGTAAGGACGACGCCGACGACGTCGCGAAATTCACGGCGCAGCTCGACGATATTCTCGCGGGCGTGAACGACGCCGAGGAATTGAACGCGACAATCGCCTCCGTGATGGCCCTGTTGCGTCGAATCAAGGAGGAACGCCTCGAAAAGGCCCGGCTTTACGTCGCCCAGAAGAACGCCCGGCAGAGGGCGCAGGAACGGCGGGCGCAAAAGGAATACAAGGCCCAACGCACGGCGACCTTGATGTCGTTTCTTCTTCGGATCAGCCAGCCCAAAATAGCAATTGGGCTGTTTGCCATATTAATCGCCCTCGCCGGCGGCATATACTTCGCCGTCGGACTGTTCGAGACGCCACCGACGCCCGACCAGAGCCCCGTGGCCTCGGGCTCCGCCGCCACATCCGCCGACGACCGACGACAGGCGGCGGGGCAAGACGGTGGGCAGACGGCGACAGGCGCTGCGAAAACGCCGCCCACGGACGGGACGGCGAACGACGGCACGGCCCAGGCGTCCGGACAAAACGGACCCGGGGCGACGCAAACCCAGCCCGCCACGCCCGGACAAGCGGCGACGGACGCGCCGCTTGCGAACGTTCCCCCGGCCCCCGGCGGGGCGAAAGCCCTTCCCGCAAAGCCGACGTTGCCGAGGATCATCGTCCTGCGTCCCTTCAGTTGGCCCCCGTTCGACGCCGCCGCCGTCAGACAGACCACGACGTACTACGCGGCCTTGATCTACCCCATCAAAAATTCGACCGCCACGTCCGCTATTTGTCGGCGGTACCCGCAAGTCGTCGATGCCGTGTATCTGGCCTTCAACGCCCTCGCCACCGGCGAGGACAAAATCGATGGTGCGGCTTTAGCCAAGATCTCCGCCATGGCGACGACAACCATCAACACCGAAGTGGGCGCGCCTTATGTCGCGAAAACGGAACTGATCCGCTACGGCGATCCGCAGTTTCGCACCAGCAACCGCCACAAATGCCGCCTAATCCGTCGCCCCATCCCCGGTTCCCAAGCCCCCGTCCGGCGACGCCCCCGGCGAAGACGGACGCCGCCACGCCTCCGAAGGGCTAGGTGTTTAAGTCCCGGGGTAATACCCCCCAAAATCAGATGTCTTCAGAAGTAGAATTTTCTCGGATTTTGAACTGGGGAGATTCGACATGAAACAGTCCCGTTATTCCGACAGCCTAATCATTGCGATTTTGAAGCAGGCCGAGGCCGGTACGCCGGTCCCGGATCTGTGCCGCGAGCACGGCATGAGCAGCGCCAGTTTTTATAAATGGCGCAGACGGCTGTCGCGCTGGAGCGGTTGAGCATCCGTTCGGCCTGCCATGATCAGCGAGACCTGTTATCGCCATCAGGCGAAGCTCAGCGACGAAAATGCCGAAGTTGCCGGGTGGCTCGTTGCGCTGACGCAGCGCCACCGCAATTGGGGCTTCATGCTGTGTTTTCTGTACCTGCGCAACGTGAAAGGTTTTGGATGGCAGATGTAATGCGTCAAACAAATCAGCCCGTGTTGCGAGTTGGGCGCGTATTGCCATGGAGGAATCTCCGGACGTTATGACGGAATCCGGGCGCGTGGCAAAGGCTATTGGCGGGGCTTAGGTTTGATGGTTTCGAGATTGAGATTGTTGAGGGGATTGATCCCGATGAATCCCCTTGGAGCCATGGGAGGGCTGAAACAAAAGCAACGCTTAGAAGGGTGCTACCTGATGACATTCCGGGCTTAGACTTCCGTGAGGCAGGGAGTGAAGTTGTTGTGCTTCTTGATCAAGGCGGTCTCGCGGTTGCCAAAGGGCATTTAGAACAAGCTCTTTCGGCGTTTCAAAGGGGTGAGTGGTCATCTGCGAACGGTGAACTTCGAAATTTCTATGAGAATTATTTGAATGAGATCGCCGTTGGTCTTGGAGCAGGTCAAATAGACAGCAGCACTCGTGTTTCTGAAATGCCTAACGTGCCGACATTATCCGGTCCGCGATAATGCCGGCGAACGTCGGTTGACCTGCGGGCGGTCCGCTTGAGCGAACGATCAGGTTTCCTCGGAAAGGAGGGCATTTTCGATGCGTTTGTCCGGGATAAGCCAGAGCAAGGCGACCAAAACGTAGATCGCCAAGGAAAGCCAAGGCACGGGGAGCGCGACGGCGATCGCGGCGCCATACAGAACGATCGACCCCTTGCCCTTGATATCCTTTCCGATCGCACTCCTGAGCAAGGAATCGGGTCCCTCGGATGCGATAATCGCGTTCTGCAAAAGCCAGTAGGCGATCGACGCCATCAGCAGATCGACGCCGTACAGCATCGCGGGCAGAGCGGAAAAGTGATTTTCCCCGGCCCAGCCCGTGGTGAAGGGCATCAGCGACAGCCAAAACAGCAAATGTAAATTGGCCCAAAGAACGGGCGCGGTCACCCGCTTGGCGGTATGAAGCATGTGGTGGTGGTTGTTCCAGTATATGCCGATGTAGACGAAGCTCAGCACGTAACTCAGAAATATGGGGAGCAGGGGCGTCAGATGAGCGAGGGAATCGCCATGAGGGACCTTCATCTCGAGCACCATGATGGTGATGATAATGGCGATCACGCCATCGCTAAAGGCCTCTAATCTGCTCTTACCCATAAGACCTCCACACCCCTAAAAAACGGCCCGAGGCCGCGCCCGGCGGTTCAGCCCGTCCCGGGGAACCACCATACCTATATCTCCCGCAAAACGCCAAATTCGCGGCGCGAATCTCTCAATGACCCTCGGTTTCAATATGCACCGTTTCGCCGCAGTGCTTGCAGTGAACCGCGTCGGGATCGTGGCGGCTCAGACCGCACGACGGGCAGACGTAGTGCAATTTTTGGGCGACGAAGATGGTTTGCACTAGGCGCAAAAACAATGAAATCCCGAACACCATGATGATCACGGCCAAAATCCGCCCCAGCGATCCGGTCAGGGTGATGTCGCCGAACCCGGTCGTGGTCAAGGTGGCGACGGTAAAGTACAGGGCGTCCACATAATTGGCGATCGCGGGATTGGTTTTGACTTGAAGCACGTAAACCAGCGCCGTCACCACAAAGATAAAAACGACCAAATTGATGACGCTTTGAATCATCTGCTCATTGCGGGCGATAAACGAAAAGCGGCGCAAATCCTGAAGAACGTGGTGCGAGCGCACCAAACGCAAGGCCCGCGCTACCCTAAGAAAGGCGAAATTTTCCGTCATCGCCGGGATCACCAGGGACGCCAAGACGACCGCGTCGGCGATGGTGATGGGGTTGCGCAACAACTTGAGGCGGTGCGTAGACAGCCAGAAACGCGCGCCGTAATCGAGCCCCAGAAAAACCGCTATCGCCATGTCCAACGCCCCCATCCAGGCGGCTTGGTGTATCATCGAGACGACGACGAAGTAGAGCACCGTCACAATATCGAACGCCACCAACGCGTAGCGAAAGCGGACGGCCCGCACGGACCTGCCGAAATAAAGCCCAAACAGGGCGCGTTTTAAGGGCGGCGCGCAATGCATTTCAGACATGGAAATTCCTCAAAAACCAAGATCGGGACCTAGTGGATCGACTCCGACGTTTCGCTCCCGCGAACCATCGGGCCGACCACTATCTATCTTTTTGTTGCTGTTTGATTTCTTCACACATTTGTGTCCAATTGCATCGGACTCAAATGTTAAATTCAAACTACTAGGTGCGCCGTGCGCCGGATTTTAAAACAGATCACCAACCGCCGCCACCCAAGATCGTCTTGCTTTCGATTTTATAAAAAGCGAAAATAAAACGAAACTTCATAAGCGGCCATCGGGCTGTATGAAGCCCCCCTCTTACTCTGGCGCAACGAGAGGACAAATGCGTTTACTTTCCGACCGACACCAAAAAATCATTGCTCAGGCCCGTCACGGCGGCGGCGTTCGCGTCGAGGCGTTGGCGCGCCAATTTCAAGTTTCCGAACAAACGATCCGCAAGGACCTCCACGACATTTGCGAAGCGGGCGTCCTGAGGCGCATCCACGGCGGGGCGGTTCTGGCGGGCAGCATCGAAAATTTGGACTACGAGGCCCGCCACCACCTCGCCCAAGGCGAAAAAAACCTCATCGCCGCCGCCGCCGCACGCATCATCCCCGACCAGTGTTCCCTGTTTATCAACATCGGCACCACCACGGAAGCCGTCGCCCGCGCCCTTACGGACCATAAAAACCTCCTGGTGATCACAAATAATATAAATGTCGCCAATATCTTACGTCACTCCCCCCTAAACGAAGTCATTATCGCCGGAGGTAAGGTCCGCCATGCCGACGGCGGCGTCGTCGGCGAGGCGGCGGTCGATTTCATTAATCAGTTCAAGGTCGATTACGCGGTGATCGGCGTTTCGGCCATCGACGAGGACGGCTCCCTGCTGGATTTCGATCTGCGTGAAGTGAAAGTCGCCCAGGCCATCATCGCCAACGCCAAACACGTTATCCTGGTCGCCGACAGCATGAAATTCGAGCGCAGCGCCCCGGTGCGCATCGCCCACCTGTCGCAGGTGGGAAGTTTCATCACCGACCGCTTGGCTCCCGAGCCCCTGCGCTTGGTCTGCCAAAACGCCGGCGTGCATTTGATCGAGGCCGGTATCGGATAATTTTTCGCGCATCATTAACTTTCGATTGAAAGTTATAAATATTCGGTTTAGCCTTTTCCCAAATCCCTCCCCAAAGCGGGGTCTCGTCCCGGATGGATCGCATCCCGGACACCGCTCATCCCGGATCACCCGCCTCGGGGAGGGATTTTTCGGCGGATAGCGTCCGTGTACAAACCTCCGCCGGGAAGTGGCGTCGGAAAATTTTACAGGGGTTCAATTTTTCACACCAATTTTGTCCTTGGGGGAACGCGTGAGGGATATTTTCGATATCGCCATTATCGGCGGCGGCGTCAACGGCTGCGGCATCGCACGCGACGCCGCCGGTCGGGGATTGTCGGTCTGCCTTGTCGAACAGGGCGACCTTGCCGGGGCCACCAGTTCGGCGAGCACCAAACTTATTCACGGCGGATTGCGCTATCTCGAATTTTATGAGTTCCGCCTGGTGCGCGAAGCACTCTTGGAACGCGAAGTGCTGTGGTCGATGGCGCCTCACATCATCCACCCGCTGCGCTTCATCCTCCCCCACACCAAGGGACTGCGCCCGGCTTGGCTGTTGCGCCTGGGGCTGTTCCTTTACGATCATCTGGGAGGGCGCAAGTTGCTTCCCGGCACGCGCACGATCGATCTCGTTCACGATCCCTTGGGCGCGCCGATGAAGCCCATCGCACGCACGGGGTTCGAATATTCCGACTGTGCCGTCGATGATTCCCGCTTGGTCGTTCTCAACGCCATCGCCGCACGGCAGAACGGCGCCGAAATTCTGACTCGCACCCGCTGCACCAGGGCCGTGGTCGAGAACGGCATGTGGACACTGAGCGCCGAACAAGTCCCCAATGGCGCGCCGATGACGATCCGGGCAAAAACCTTAATCAACGCCAGTGGGCCTTGGGTCTCTCAATTTCTGGAGCACGCCATCGGCGGACAGACGAAACACCGCGTACGCACGGTGAAGGGCAGCCACATCATCGTCAAGCGCCTGTTCGAACACAACCACGCCTATATTTTCCAAAACGGCGACGGGCGCATCGTCTTCGCCATCCCCTACGAAGACGACTTCACCCTGATCGGCACCACCGATGAGGATTATCAAGGCGATCCCGGAGATGTCGCGATCACGCCCAAGGAAATCGATTATCTGTGCCGGGTCTCGAACGATTATTTCAAGACGGAAATCACGCCCGCCGACGTGGTCCATAGTTTTTCCGGAGTGCGCCCACTGTACGACGACAACGCGTCGGCCGCCCACAAGGCGACCCGCGATTATGTCCTAAAAATCGACACCATACCCGGACGCGACGGGGTCGGCGGCGCGCCGATGCTCAACATCTTCGGCGGCAAAATCACCACCTACCGCAAACTCGCCGAACAGACGCTGGCCCATCTCGGACCGTATCTGCCGGGCATGTCCGCGCCGTGGACCGCGGGCGCGACGCTGCCCGGCGGCGACTTTCCAACCACCGCATTTCAGAGCTTCCTCGACGATATTCGGGCGCGCCACCCCTTCCTCCCCGACGCGCTCGCACTACGCCTTGCGCGTACTTACGGGCGCACCGTCGAGACCGTTTTGGGCGCCGCCGACAGTCTGGCCGACCTAGGACACGATTTCGGCGCGGGACTGTATGAGGCCGAAGTTCGCTACCTGATCGCCAATGAATGGGCGCAGACCGCCGAGGATATCCTCTGGCGGCGCACCAAACTGGGACTGCGCATGTCCAAGCGACAAAAACAAGGCCTCGACGCCTGGATCGGCACACTGGCCGTTACGTCCCAAGACATAAAAAAAGACCCTCAACCGCTTGGAACGGAGACGACAACAGGGAGAGCGCTAGGAGATGTCACTCAGACTTGACCATGTCTCGCGGATCGTTGACGGCGAGACACACATCGCGGACGTCTCGCTCACCCTGGAACGGGGAAGCATCAACGTTTTGCTCGGGCCGACCTTGTCGGGCAAGACCAGCCTACTGCGCCTAATGGCCGGCCTTGACCGCCCGGACGAGGGGCGCGTCCTGATGGATAATGTCGATGTCACCGGCATTTCCGTCCGTCGGCGCAACGTCGCCATGGTCTATCAGCAATTCATCAATTATCCGAGCCTCACGGTGTTCGATAACATCGCCTCGCCCCTTCGGGTTGGGGGGTATCCCAGGAAAGAAATCGAGAGGAAAGTTCATCAAGCGGCGCAATTGCTGCGCCTGGACGGCCTGCTCGGGCGCAAACCGCTCGAATTGTCCGGCGGACAGCAGCAACGCACCGCCCTCGCCCGCGCCCTGGTCAAGAACGCCGATCTGGTGCTGCTCGACGAGCCGCTGGCCAATCTGGATTACAAGCTGCGCGAGGAACTGCGCGAGGAACTGCCTCGAATTTTCGAAAAAACCGGGTCCATCTTCGTCTACGCGACGACCGAACCCGGCGAAGCCCTGCTGTTGGGCGGCAACACGGCGAGCTTACATGAGGGGCGCGTCGTGCAGTTCGGACCCACCTTGGAGGTCTACCGCAAGCCGCACGATTTGCGTGCGGCGATGGTTTTTTCCGACCCGCCGATGAACCTTTTGGACGTCACCGTCGAAAACGGCGCCGTCCATAACCCGGACGGCCTCGACGCGCCGCTGGGCGGCGTCCTCAGCGGGCTCGCGCCGGGCCGGTACACCCTCGCCTTTCGCCCCAATCACCTGCACGTCCATCGCAGCAACGCCGCGCAAATTCCCATTGCGGTCAAGGTCGCGGTCACGGAGATTACCGGATCGGAAAGTTTCGTGCATGTGGATTTCGACGGGAAACGCTGGGTCAGCCTGACCCGCGGCGTCCATAACTTCGAGATCGACACGCAAATAGAAGTTTACTTCGACACGGCGCGGGCTTTCGTCTTCACTCCGGCGGGCGCGCTGGTCGCCGCGCCTCAGACTCGGGCGGGGGACTGATTGTCATGGCGCGTATCGAATTGAACGCACTCGCCCATTCGTATCTCGGCGATCCCACCGGTTCGGTGGATTTCGCCCTCAAAGAGTTGAACCATGTCTGGGAAGACGGCGGCGCGTACGCCCTACTGGGCCCATCGGGGTGCGGCAAGACGACCTTGTTGAACATCATCTCGGGGCTGATCACGCCGACCGAGGGACGGGTGCTGTTCGACGGCCGGGATGTGACCCACAAGCCGCCCGAACAGCGCAACATCGCCCAGGTCTTCCAGTTTCCGGTGATCTACGACACCATGACGGTCTACGACAACCTCGCCTTCCCCCTGCGCAACCGGGGCGTCAAAAACGCCGAGGTCGAGCGGCGGGTGCGCGAAACGGCGGCCCTCCTCGACCTGTCGGACAGCCTGCGAAATAAAGCCCGGGGATTGACGGCGGACGCCAAGCAAAAAATCTCCCTGGGGCGGGGATTGGTGCGGTCCGACGTTTCCGCAATCCTGTTCGACGAGCCGCTGACCGTGATCGACCCCCACCTAAAATGGCAATTACGCAGCCAGCTCAAGCACCTGCATAAACGTTTCAATCACACCATGGTCTATGTCACCCATGACCAGACCGAGGCGCTGACCTTCGC
Organism: Varunaivibrio sulfuroxidans; assembly: GCF_029318635.1. NCBI lineage: Bacteria > Pseudomonadati > Pseudomonadota > Alphaproteobacteria > Rhodospirillales > Magnetovibrionaceae > Varunaivibrio > Varunaivibrio sulfuroxidans. The sequence goes on from NZ_CP119676.1 coordinate 869,507, forward strand.
CGATACCGTCGTCGTCATGTACGACGGCGCGGTGGTTCAGATGGGATCGCCGGAAGACCTGTTCGAGCGCCCCAGCCATACCTTCGTCGGCTATTTCATCGGATCGCCGGGAATGAACGTGCATCCTTGCTCGGTGCACGGCAATGTCGCGAGGGTTGGCGGGCGCGATATTCCGCTCGGGCGCGATTATCCGGCGCAACGCGCCGGGACGAAAACGGAATTGGGAATCCGCCCCGAATTCATCACCCTGTCCTCGGCGTCTTCGGGGATCGCCGTCACCCTGATCAAGGTCGAGGACATGGGGCGCTACAAGTTGGCGCGCGTCGCATTGGACACGTTCGAATTCAACGTCACCGTCCCCGAAGATCGGGCCATCGCGCCGGACGGTCTGACCATGACCTGCGACCCCGCGCACGCCTTGATCTACGCCGACGGCCATCTGGTGGAGGGAACCTGAGATGAACAAATGGACCGACAACCGCGCCTGGTTCCTGGTCGCCCCGGTGGTCGTTCTGGTCGCCTTCAGCGCCATTATCCCCCTGATGACGGTGGTCAACTATTCGGTACAGGACACCTTCGGCAACAACCAATTCTTTTGGGCCGGCATCGAATGGTTCCGTGAAATTCTGTCGTCGCAGCGCTTCCACAGCGCCTTGGGGCGTCAGTTTCTCTTTTCCTTTATTATTCTGGCGCTGGAAATTCCCCTCGGCATCGCGATCGCGCTGGCGATGCCCAAGCGTGGCTTCTGGGTCCCGGTCTGCCTGATTACGATGGCCCTGCCGCTGCTTATTCCCTGGAACGTGGTCGGCACCATCTGGCAGATTTTCGCCCGCGACGATATCGGACTTTTGGGTGTCGCCGCCAACAAGGCCGGGCTCCATTACAATTACACCAAAAATGTCTTCGACGCCTGGGCGACGGTCGTCACCATGGATATCTGGCATTGGACGTCGCTGGTCGTGCTTCTGTGCTATGCCGGATTGCAGTCCATCCCCGACGCCTTTTATCAGGCCGCCAAAATCGACGGGGCGAGCCGCTGGGCGGTGTTCCGCTACATTCAGCTTCCGAAATTGCACCGGGTGCTTCTGATCGCGGTCCTGCTCAGGTTCATGGACAGCTTCATGATCTACACCGAACCGTTCGTCGTCACCGGCGGCGGGCCCGGCAACGCCACCACGTTTTTATCCATCGATCTGGTCAAAATGGCGCTTGGACAATTCGACCTCGGTCCGGCGGCGGCGATGTCGATCATTTATTTCCTGATCATCCTGGCGCTGTGTTGGGTCTTCTACACGGTGATGACCAACACCGATAAGCGGGAGAGCGGATCATGAGAAAGCGTACATGGGCGACCATCGCCTACATCGTGTTCCTGCTTTTGCCGATTTACTGGCTGCTCAGCATGTCGCTGAAAAGCAACGAGGAAATCCTGTCCACCTTCGCCCTGTGGCCACAGCACCCGACGTTGGCCAATTATATCGTCATTTTCACCGACCCGGCGTGGTATTCGGGCTACATCAACTCGATAACCTACGTCGTCATGAATACCGTGATCTCGCTCACCGTGGCGCTTCCGGCGGCATACGCATTTTCACGCTATCGCTTCCTCGGCGACAAGCACCTGTTTTTCTGGCTGCTGACCAACCGGATGGCCCCGCCGGCGGTGTTCGCCCTGCCGTTTTTCCAATTGTACTCGTCGATCGGCCTGTTCGACACACCGATCGCGGTCGCCCTCGCGCACTGCCTGTTTAACGTCCCCCTGGCGGTGTGGATACTGGAAGGCTTTATGTCCGGCGTCCCGCGTGAAATCGACGAGACCGCCTATATCGACGGCTACGGCTTTGCGCGTTTTTTCGTGCGTATTTTCATGCCGTTGATTTCGTCCGGCATCGGCGTTACCGCATTTTTTATTTTCATGTTCTCGTGGGTCGAATTGCTGCTCGCGCGGACCCTGACCTCGGTCAACGCCAAACCGATCGCCGCCACCATGACGCGTACCGTTTCGGCCGCGGGCATGGACTGGGGCGTTCTCGCCGCCGCCGGGATACTGACCATTATCCCCGGCGCGCTGGTGATTTATTTCGTCCGCAACCACATCGCCAAGGGCTTCGCCCTGGGTCGGGTCTAAGGGGGGGGGGAACACCATGAACGCATTGGCATGGATGGCCTGGACCTGGCCTACCGCGATTTTTTTCATCACCATTTTCGCGATTCTCGTGGGCATGACGGTATGGGCGATTGCGTCCCCCGAAACCCCACGGGTCGGCATCCTGCGCATCCCCACCACGCGCGGAGATCGCCTGTTCGTCGCGCTGCTGGGCAGCGCCTTCATCTGCCTGGGATGGCTCCTTTGGATCGGGCCGGACCTCTGGTGGGCTCTCGCCTTCGACGCCGTATACGCCCTCGCGGTTTTTCGCTGGGTGTAAATCAACGGGAGTTTTTTGTAATGGGGTGAAACGACGTCGCGCCCGACAACTTTAAGGGGAGTTTATAAATGAGACCGCGCTCAAAGGCGGCGATTGCCGCAATTGGCCTGTTGTTCGTCTCGCATACCGCCTTGGCGGATATGAATGCGGCGAAAAAATGGGTCGATAACGAATTTCAGCCATCGACCCTGTCGAAGGCCGATCAAATGAAGGAAATGCAGTGGTTCATCAAGGCCGCCGAACCTTTCAAGGGAATGGAAATCAACGTCGTTTCGGAAACGTTGACAACCCACAAATACGAATCCCAAGTGCTCGCCAAGGCGTTTTATGAAATCACCGGAATCAAGGTGAACCATGACATCATCGGCGAGGGCGACCTGATCGAAAAACTGCAAACGCAAATGCAGTCGGGGAAAAACATCTACGACGCCTATGTCAACGATTCCGACCTGATCGGCACCCACTTCAGATACAACTTCGTCGAACCGTTGAGCGACTGGATGGCCGGCGACGGAAAATCGGTCACCGACCCGTATCTGGATATCAAGGACTTTATCGGCCTGTCGTTCACCACCGCGCCCGACGGCAAGCTCTATCAGCTTCCCGACCAACAGTTCGCCAATTTGTACTGGTTTCGTTACGACTGGTTCACCAACCCCGAACTGAAGGCCAAGTTTAAGGCCAAGTACGGCTACGACCTCGGCGTACCGGTCAACTGGTCGGCTTACGAGGACATCGCCAATTTCTTTACCAACGATGTCAAGGAAATCGACGGCAAGCGGGTCTATGGCCACATGGATTACGGTAAGAAGGACCCATCCCTAGGGTGGCGCTTCACCGACGCTTGGCTGTCGATGGCCGGCGCCGGCGACAAGGGGCTACCCAACGGACTCCCGGTCGATGAATGGGGCATCCGCATGGAAGGCTGCCGTCCGGTCGGCTCCGAGGTCTCCCGCGGCGGAGCCACCAACGGCCCGGCCGCCGTGTATTCGGTACGTAAATATATCGACTGGCTGAAGAAATACGCCCCACCATCCGCCGCCGGAATGGTCTTCAGCGAAGCGGGTCCGGTACCCGCCCAAGGCGAAATCGCCCAACAGATATTCTGGTACACCGCCTTTACCGCCGACATGGTAAAAAAGGGCCTGCCCGTGGTCAACGCCGACGGCACGCCGAAATGGCGGATGGCCCCCTCGCCCCACGGTCCCTACTGGGAAAAAGGCATGAAATTGGGCTATCAGGACGCCGGGTCGTGGACGTTGCTCAAATCCACCCCCGTCAAGCGGCGCATGGCGGCTTGGCTTTACGCCCAATTCACGGTGTCCAAAACCGTGAGCCTGAAAAAAAGCCACGTCGGGCTGACCTTCATCCGCAACAGCGATATCTGGGACAAATCCTTCACCAAACGGGCCCCGGAATTGGGCGGATTGATCGAATTTTACCGCTCGCCCGCGCGTCTTTTGTGGACACCCACCGGGGTCAATGTGCCGGATTATCCGAAACTGGCGCAATTGTGGTGGCAAAACATCGGCGACGCCAGTTCGGGCGCGAAAACCCCACAAGAGGCCATGAACAGTCTCGCCCAAGCACAAGACAAGGTGATGGCGCGTATCGAACGGGCCGGCGTGCAAGGCAAATGCGGCCCGAAGCTGAACCCGAAGGTCGATCCCGCCGTCTGGCTAAACCGCCCCGGCGCGCCGAAGCCTAAGCTGGCCAACGAGAAGCCGCAGGGCGTTACCGTCGATTACGACAAACTGATCGCAAGCTGGAACGAAACGGCGAAATAGGCTTGCCCACACTCGAAGCCTCCGGGCCGGAAATTCCGATTCCCGGCCCGGAGGTCCGACGCTACCATACGGACGGACGGCGCCGTCACACATTCGGGAGAACACCATGACCGCGTATATCCTCGCCATTGACCAGGGCACCACATCGTCGCGGGCGATCGTGTTCGATCGCGACCATCGTCCGGTGGCGATCGCGCAGCGAGAATTTCCGCAACATTTTCCGGCCTCGGGCTGGGTCGAACACGACCCCGAGGACATCTGGCGAAGCGTCCTGGACAGCGCGCGCGAGGCGATCGCCAAGGTCGAAACCAAGACCGGAGCCGCCGACATTCAAGCCATCGGGATCACCAACCAGCGCGAAACCACCGTGATCTGGGACCGCGAAACCGGCGCCGCCATCCATCCCGCCATCGTCTGGCAAGACCGGCGTACGGCCGATCTCTGCGATACGCTGAAAGATGCCGGCCACGAAGCCGTCGTGCGCCACAAAACCGGTCTATTGCTCGATCCTTATTTTTCCGCGACCAAGATCGCCTGGATTTTGGACGCCGTCCCCGGCGCGCGGGCGCGGGCGCAAAAGGGCGAACTGGCGTTCGGCACCATCGACAGTTTCGTGCTTTGGCGGCTAACCGGCGGCGCGGTACACGCCACCGACGAGACCAACGCCGCGCGCACCCTGCTTTACCATATTCACGACCATTGCTGGGACGACGATCTGCTCGACCTGTTTAACGTTCCCCGCGCGATTCTGCCCGAAGTTCGCGATAGCGACGACGATTTCGGCGTCACGGCGGCGGCCCTCTTCGGCCGCGCCATCGCGATCCGCGGTATCGCCGGCGATCAACATGCGGCGAGCATCGGACAGGCCTGCTTTCAACCCGGCATGATGAAATCGACCTACGGCACCGGATGCTTCGCCTTGCTCAACACCGGGGCCGAGGCCGTCCTATCGCAAAACCGCCTGTTAACCACCGTCGCCTACCGCATCGGTGGGCGGACGACATACGCCCTGGAAGGCTCGATCTTCATCGCCGGGGCCGCCGTGCAGTGGCTGCGCGACGGCCTGGGAATCATTGAAAACGCCGCCGATACCGACCGGATGGCACGCGACGGCGACCCCCTCCAAGACGTCTATCTGGTGCCCGCCTTCACCGGGCTTGGCGCGCCCTATTGGGACGCCCACGCCCGCGGCGCGATGTTCGGACTAACCCGGGCCACGGGGCCGAAGGAGTTCGCGCGCGCCGCGCTGGAGGCGGTGTGCTATCAGACCCGCGATCTTCTTGAAGCGATGCGCCGGGATTGGCCCCGGAGCGAGGGCGCGGCGACGGCGCTGCGCGTCGATGGCGGCATGGTCGCCAACGACTGGACCATGCAATGCCTCGCCGATATCTTAAACGCCACCGTCGATCGGCCACACACCCTGGAAACCACGGCCCTGGGCGCGGCGTATCTGGCGGGAAAGGCGATCGGGCTTTATCCCGATATGGAAAGTTTCGCCGCCTCCATGCGTTTCGAGAAACGCTTCACGCCCGAAATGGACGCCGCCGTGCGCGAGCGCAAATACCAAGGCTGGCGGCGCGCCGTCGCACGCACCCTGTCGGGCGGGAGAGATACCCCCCCTACGCCCCAAGCCGGGTGACCTTCTCGCCGTTCACGCCATTGACGATAATCGCCCCGGTATCGCGCATCTTACCCAGCACGGTTTTTATCGCGTCGGTATCCATGCAGCAGAACGCCGTTGATAGGGCGTCGGCGGTGACGGCGTGGGGGGCGGTCACGGAAACGCTCTCGTAGCGTTTCGGCGAGCGACCGGTGCGCGGGTCGAAGATATGGGTATTCTCGCCGTTGTCGCCGAAGGCGAAGCCGTATCCGCCCGATGTCGCCAAGGCCTTGTCGCGCAACGCCAGCGGCACGCTGACCTTATCGCGGTGAACCGGGTTTTGCACCCCGACCCGCCATGGTCGGCCGTCGGGATGGCCGCCCAGGGCGCGCATTTCGCCCAGATCGACGAGGATATCGTCTATGCCTTCCTGGCCCAAAAGATCGGCGACCCGGTCGGTGACGTACCCTTGGGCGATGCCGTTCAGGGTAATCGCCATCGCCGGCTTGGCGAACGCGATACGCCCCGTTTGGATATCCACCCGGCGGTAATCGACCAACTCCAGGGCGGCGCGAAGCCGCCGGGCGTCCGGCCCCTGGGAGCCACCTCCATCGATCTGCGCGGCGCGGGCGTAAGCCGCCCACAGCGGCTGCACGGTCATGTCGAACGCCCCGCCGGAAATATCGCCGAAACGCTGCGCCGTGCTCAATAACCGAACCAGGTCCAACGGCGGGGCGTCGAGGTATCCCGCCCCGTTCAGGCGCGACAGAGCCGACGAGGCCTTGTACAGGCTGAAGACGTTTTCCAACCGCCGCACTTCGAGCACCGCCCGATCGAGTATTTTCCGTCCCTCCACACGATTAGGGTGATAAAGGATCATTTCCGCCCGTGCGCCCAGCGCCACGCCGCGCCAACGCACCGGGGCGACGTCGGACGCCCCCCGCGCCTTCGCCCCCTTAAAGGCCAGACCCAAGCCTCCGGCGGCGGCCATGATCACAAGCGCCCGACGACGGGAAAGGACGGGGCCACGGGAATCTAAGGAAGAAAACTTCATGGTTTTGGAGCCTCATCTATAGCCCCCGGGACGCTTGGCGCACCGGGTACGGGCGTGTCCACGGGGTCGAGAAAATAGGAAGATGGAATTTCCTTAAGACGGCGGACATCGCCGCCGTGCCTGCGGCTGAAATCCACCGCGGCGTTACGGGTGGCGAAGGGGACCGCCTCGGGCGCGCCCATGCCTCCCACTTTGTTGCTGTTGATGACGTACCAGGCCTTATCGGCGTCAACCCACGATTTGGGGTCGGGATGATCCCAATTTTGGCCGGTCATATCGTTGACGTAGATGGCGATGACAGTGCTGTCGTCTTCGGGCAAGAGACGATAGAACATGGCGTCACGCACCGAAGGGAACCAAAGCGGATCGTTTCGATTGCTGACGAAGACCTGCGCCTTCGGTCCCAAATGGTCGATCACGATCATATTGCAATAATTGCCATTGGCGGCACGGGTCAATTCGCGCGGCGGCGGCTTGGGCGCGGGGGTATTATCGCCGCAGGCCCCCAGGCCCAGGGCGACAAGTAAAATTAGGGCGGCGCGAGGCATGGTCATGGCTACAACTCCCGTCGGTGGAACAGATAGACGCACCCCCCCAAGGACGCCGCCAACCAGACGAGCATGGTCAGCAACGACGTTCCCGCCCCCAGGCCGACCTTCAGTCCAACGCCGGCCATTCCCGACGCCAGGGTGACGCTATTGAAGGTGGTCAGGTTGAATATCCGGTAGGCGTCGGTGGGATTAAACAGCAACAGCCAGGAGAACAAAGATTTGCCCACGCCCTCGCCATGGTCGGCGACCAACATCCCCAACAACGCGAGATCATATAAAACGACCATCACGATCCAAGTTCCGATCGCCAGCCCCGCCGCCATGCTCTCCTCGCGGGCGAGCTGGCTGAGCAAATAGCCCAGCGCGATAAATACCGCGCCCAGTAAAACGGAGCTTCCGATCAGGGCGGAGAACGCCCGCCATCCCTGGGCGTCGCCACCGCCGCTAAAATGAATATACAGGGCCGACACGCCGTAACCGACGACGATCGCCACCGTCAGGATCGCCATGTGGCCGAGGAACTTTCCCACCACCACCTGCCAGCGCGCCACCGGATAGGTCAACAGCAAGATCATCGTTCCCCGCTCGAACTCGCCGACCAGGGCATTGTAGGACAGCATCAAGGCGATCAGCGGCAGCAGATAGACGCTCAGGCTGGACAGACTGGCGACGGTGGCGCTCAACCTACTCGCCTTGATCTCGCCGACCGGGGCCGATCCCAGCAACGTCAGGGCCAGGGCCAGAGCGGTGAGCAACACGATGGTCGCAAAGACCCAACGGTTGCGCAGACCGTCGCGAAACTCCTTGCCGGCGAGTATGGCTAAGGTCCTCATCGCGGGCCTCCTTGCTCTGTAAACACGCGGTAGATGTCTTCCAATCCCGGCGGAGTCAATTCGATGTTATCGATCGTCTCGTCCGCGGCGAGAATGCGACGAATGGTCTCCATCTTGTCCGCCTGCGCGCACGACACCTCGATGGTGTGGCCGTTGATTCGCGTCACTTGGGCGTTCCCGTCGGCCGCCCCAAGCGCGCCCTCGACGCCGACCTGCCCGTCATCGCCGGCCATGCTGACTCTCAGGCGCACGGGAAGCCCGGCGCGCCGACGCAGTTCGTCCAGGGTGCCCGACGTCACCACCCGGCCCTCACGCAGGATGACCAGGCGGTCGGCCTGATGTTCGACCTCGCTCAGGGCGTGGGACGACAGGAACATGGTCACCCCGCTTTTACGCAAATCGCGCAGAAGGGCGTAAAAATCTTGGCGCGACGTGGGATCCAATCCGGTCGTCGGCTCATCCAGGAACAACAACCGGGGGGAACCGAGAATAGCCTGGGCGAGGCCCAGCCGTTGGCGCATGCCCTTGGAATAGGTCGCGATGCGCCGGTCCGCGGCGGGGGCCAGCCCCATTTGTTCCAGCAGGTCGTCGCAGGCGGCGAAATTTTCCCCCTTGAGGCGGGCGTAAAAGCGCAGCGCCTCGCGCCCGCTCAGGTTTTCATAGAGCGACACCTTCTCGGGCAGATAACCGAAGCGCCCGCGCAACACCGTCGAGGCCGCGACCACCGGGTCCTCGCCCATCACCCGAACCTTTCCCGCACTGGCCCGGGTCAGGCCGAGGACGATCTTCATCAAGGTCGTCTTCCCCGCCCCGTTATGGCCGAGAAGGACCAGGTTTTCCCCCTCGAAGACCTGCAAATCGATATCGTTGAGCACGTCCTTGCGCCCATAACGTTTACAGACCCCTTCAAAGGTAATCACGGGAGACGATGGCACGTTCACGAGCGCGCTCCTTTATATTGCCGTCGTTTCGGCGGAGACATCAAAGGGGCGCTATCGACCACGCCGCCCGGCCGCAGAGAGGGAAATTCCGATTGCGCCCAGCGCAGCACCTGCACCGCTGGGCTGTTCAAAAGCAACTTCGCCAACGGATGACGCCACATCACCTTGTCGATCATATCGTTGGGATGGTAGGGGCGGTCGGCGATGTGATCGCCGTCGAGATCGAAGGCGAGATTGTCGCTCCAATAATTACCCCGCCCCGCCACCGACCATTCCAAGTGACGGGTGCCGACATATTTAACCTGGGTGCGGTTATTGATGAAGGCGTTGCCGACCATTTCGTTATCCTCGGACCCCGCCGTGAAGTGAATCCCGATCGTGCACCCGGAAAAGATATTATCGCGAAAAACGTTATGGTTGGCATTATAGATGAATACGCATTTTTTCGCCCCGCCGTCGGCGAAATTTCCGTCCACCAGAGAATAATTGGCGTAATTGAACAAAAAGGCGCGGTCGCGGTCGTCACGTGAGACGTTGTCCTCAATTTTCAGGTTCTGCGAGAACATGATCGCGTAGCCGATGTGGTTGCCGGTGGACAGGTTATGGGAAACCTCGCTGGCGTTGGTGTACATGTAATGCACGGCGAATCGCAGATCGCGAAACGTGTTGCCGCGAAAGATATTGTCCTTGCTGGTGGTCACGAAAATGCCGTCCCGTCCATAGCGCACGGTATTGTTCTCGATCACCGAACCGGGCGAATTCCAGATATGAAAGGCGTTGCCCCGCTCGTTCATGCGCAAGTCCTTGCGTCCGACGACATCGTTGTTGCGCACCACCGCCGCCTTGGGGCCCTTCAGGAAAACTCCCGTCAGGTTATGGCGAAACCGGTTGTTTTCGATCAGCGCGTCATTCGCCGTCGCCAGAACATAAATGCCGGCGTCTTCGATATCCAAACGGATCCCGGAATTGATAATGGTCACCCCGCGCACCGTGACGTGGGGCGCGGAGATCGTAATGACCCGCCCCTTGCCGCCGCCGTCGATGACGCTATCGTTTTCGCCCTCAAGGGTCAGAGGTTTATCGACAACGACCGGCCCATGAAAGGTTCCGCTTTGCAGTTCCAAGCGGTCGCCGGGGGCCGCCGCCGCGATCGCCCGGCGCAACGCGTCGGGACCGGGCGCGACGAGACGCGTCGCCGCGGACGCGGCGGGGCTCGCCAAGACAAGCCCCGCCCACGCGCACAGCAGTCCCGTGGCCACGACGATCATGAAACTCATGAAGGTTGTGGCCACGAGAGAGGCGAGATGTCGCACTCGCGTTTTCATGGTCTAGGCCGAACGCGGCTCGACCAGCATGCGCCCACGCATTTCCATGTGCAAGGCATGACAGAACCACTGGCAATAGAACCAATGCACGCCCGGGCGATCGGCATGGAACGTCACCGACGACGTCGCGTGCGGGCCGATTTCCATGGCGAGGCCGTAGTTGGCGATGGTGAAGCCGTGGGTCAAATCCGAGACGTCATCCATGTTGGTGACGAACACCGTGACCTCGTCACCTTCCTTGACGGTGAACTTACTCAGGCTGTAGTTCGGCGCGATCGAGTGCATGTAAACGCGCACCTTGTTGCCGTCGCGGATAACGTTCGCCGCTTCTTCCAGGTTAACGCCGTCCTTTTTCGCCCATTCGCGGGCGTCCGACCACATCGGATCGTCGCGTTTCCAGATATCGATCGGATTGACGATGTCCGAACGCACCATGATGCAATCGTGCGGCTCGGCAAAGGTCGGGCCATCGTGGGCGAGAATCATTTTTTCGCCCGTGATGTCGATCAACTGGTCGTTTTCCGGTTTCAATGGACCGGCATTCAAGAACCGATCCTTCGAGAACTTATTCAGCGAGATCAACCACTTTCCATCGGCTTCCTTGGTCTCGCCCATGGTCGTGTGGTTGTGTCCGGGCTGATAGGCGACGTCGATTTTTTCGATAATCGGATTAACCTTCTCGCCCTTGAACGCGCGCACCGCCTTTTCGATGTTCCACTTGGCGACCTGGCTGTCGAGGAACAAAGTGGTGAACGCATTGCCCTTGCCGTCGAACGCGGTGTGAAGCGGCCCAAGCCCCAATTCGGGTTCGGCGACGACGCAATCGCGCGGTTTGATTTTGTCGTTGAACAGATCGGGAACCAAGGTCAAGTCGATCACCGAAACGGTCGGCGACAATTTTCCGTTGAGGACCACATAGCGACCATCGGGAGCGGTGTTGCAGCCGTGGGGGCTGGTCGGGATCGGAACGTAGCGGGTATACGGCGAACCGTGGCGACCATCGAGCACGGGAACCCCCTTGATGGTCTTGAAGTCGCCCTTTTTAACGCCGGCTTCGATGCGCTTGATGTCGAAGATGACGACCCAATCTTGGTCGTTGGCCGTCATTTCCTCAAGGGTGACGCCCTCTTCGGAGTTGTAGCAGGTCGAAAGCGCGTAATTGCCCTGATAGTCGGCATCGCAGTTATCCAGGTTGCCGTCCACCATCACCTGCCAGGCGACCTCCATCTTGTCGCCGTCAACGGCGGTGAAGATGGCGTGGTATTTCTTCGGTTCGTCCAAAATGGTCCCGTCGTTCGGGATCGGAACCCGGTGTTCGCCGTTGGCGAAGACATATCCCGTGCGCGGATATTTTTGCGGGCGCAGCCCGTGGATATCGGCGGCGTTGGGAATTTCGATAATTTTATCGACCTTCATCACGTCGCAGCGCACGCGGGCGACGCGGGTGTTGGCCTTGTCGTTCACGAACAGGTAACGCCCGTCATAGGTGCCGTCGGTGAACGACATGTGCGGGTGATGCAGATCGCCGTTCAACCAAACACCGCCCCGCGATTCGAGGTACTTCTTGGTTTCCGGTTGCAGGTGTTCGGTCAGGATCTTGCGACTTTCGTTGGTTCGCCCCCAACCCGTGGCGCTGTCGTGGTTGAACACCGGAACACGCATCAATTCGCGCATCGACGGCACGCCGAGAATGCGAAGCTCGCCGGATTGTCCACCGCTCCAAAAGCCGTAGTATTCGTCCAACTCGCCGGGCTTGACGGTGACTTTTTCGCTTTCGCTGGCGCGACTGGCGCTTGGAGCCAACAGGGCGTTGCCCATGAACCCGGCCAGTCCGGCGACCGTGGCGCTGCTGACGGCGGCAATTTTCGCGGTGCCCCCGAAAAGCTCGCGGCGCGTATAGCCCGTACTTTTGTTTTCTTTGTTCTTAGACATTTTCTCTCTCCATTTTTCTAAGACCTAGATGTAACCCTTTGACATTATTTTTATCGTTAAGTCGTACCTTCCTCCTTGACGTATCGGTATCGTTCTTATCGCCATATCGTACCCTCCTCCTTGACGTTCGTATTACGTGGCCTTGCCCTCCACATTCTTCGTTTCCGCCGACAGAGCCGCGCGCCGTTCGCGCCTTTGCCTGCGTTGGACGACGACCGGACACTTCTGGTCGTCGTGGTAAAGGATCTGGCAGTGCAGGCAATACAGGCATTCGTTGGGATTGATATGACCATCGGGATGAATGGCCTGAACCATGCATTCTTGCGCGCAGCGATGGCACGGCGAACCGCATTCCTTGTAGCGACGCAGCCATTCGAACATCCGCAGCCGCCCCGGAATCGCCAACGCCGCGCCCAGGGGGCACAAATAGCGGCAGTAAAACCGCTCGATGAACAACCCGGCCGACAGCACCGTCAGGGCGAAGATCACGAACGGCCATTCACGGGCGAATTTCAAGACGATCGCGGTCTTGAACGGCTCGACCTCGGCCCAACGTTCGGCCAGGCCGGTAGAATACAACGACAGCCCGAACAAGACCAGAAAGATCAGGTATTTCAAGGGCCACAAGCGTTCGTGGATCGCCCACGGCACCTGAATTTGCGGCACCTTGAACGCCTTGGCGATTTTGCTCAGGATTTCCTGAAGCGCGCCGAAGGGACACAGCCAACCGCAGAACGCGCCTCGTCCCCAGAAGATCAACGACACCACCACGGAGAACCACAGGATGAAGATCAGCGGCTCGCGCAGGAAGTAGGTCCAACTGAACTTGGTGATCAGCGCGTTGAAGAAGGTCATCACGTTAACGACGGAAATTTGGCCGTTGGCGTACCAGCCCAGCCCGAACAACGTGAAAATAAGGAACGCCAGGCGGGTGCGCTTGATCAGACGTGGCCGCTGGACCACCCAATCCTGGAAAAAGAAGATAATCGTCAACAGGCCGACGGCGACGCTCAACGCCACCACTTCGTAAAACTTCTCGTGCCACAGCTTGCGCCACAGGGGGGTCTTTCCTCCCGACGCGCTTTCCTCGTAGGCGGATTTCGCGGACGCTTCGGCGCGCAAATAGACCTTCGGCGTCTGGTATCCCAAGGTGTACGTCAAAAACGCCTTTTTAGTCGGCCCCGTCGGCCGGTTGACCAGCAATTCGATACGCCACGGTTGGGTCGGATCGAATTTGGCGTTTTTCGGAATGTAGAAAAGATCCACTTCTTTCAGTTTGGGCGCACCCTTCGCCGCGATCCTGGACAACCGCTTGTGATGGCGGTCGCGAAAACGGACGGAATTTTCGCCCTGGATGATATGAAAGCGATCGAAAATTCCGCCGCGCACATAGCCCGAACCCTTGAACGAAAAACGCCCGGTCCCGGCCAGAAGGATGGCTTGGCGCCCCTCCGGAATGTGATTTTTCAGATTTTTGTATTCGCCCTCGCCGAGCAAGCTGCGCCCGATCGTCGGCACCGTCGCCAAGGCGGCGTAAAAATCGATGAACGTGTCCTTGGGGTCGCCCGACTCGGGTCGGTTCTTGGCCTCGGGATCGTCGGATTTGGCGAACGCTTGATTGATCTCGCCCACGGTGATCTTCAAGTGGCGCACGGAGCCGTCGCCCAACAGCGCCGGCCAGTCCTTGACCGTGCCGGGGCCGGGAGCGATCGAAAACTTGGGCCCGCTCGCCTGCTGGGCAAGCGCCGTCAGCCCGCCGAGACCGTACTTGCGCCCAACCTTGATCGCCGAACGCAACATGCTGTCGTCGATCACCATGATCGTCACCGTGGCGCCGCTGACGATGTCCAACTTGTGGTCCTGGGTCCCACCTTCCGCCAGATGCGCGATGTTGAGGCCCCTGTAATCGTCGAAAACCTTGACGATCCGAGCCTCGGGAATGCCGACCAGGACGATCGGCTCGTGATGTTCGACCAATTTGGCGTTAACGATCACACCCTCGGTGGTGATCGCGATCAAAATCCTGATGGGCTTGCCGGAATATCCCGTGGAATCGACAAAATCCGAATTAAGGAACACGTATCCCAGTTTTTTGCCGCCACCGTACACCGCGGCCACCGGCGGCGTATCTTTGACGATCTCGATCCGATCGGCGCCGGGAAAAAAGGTTTTTATCTGAATCTTGGGCAAAAACGCGGCGAGATGAAAATCATCGGCCCCTTGCGCCCGCGACGGCGCGATCGCCAAAATCGCCAACGCCACAATGCACACGAAAAAAGAAACACTCCCACGCAACCGCGGGATACCAAACATCGCTAGAGAACGCAAGTCGCACCTCTCCCCTGGGCGGCGCCATCCGCCACCAACTCGCCGGAACCACGCGCGCAAGCCCAAACCCGAGCCTACGCCCGGAAACGGGACCCAAAAATTAGGCCTGGAACCAAACGCCGTCACACATCACCGAAAACCCCTCTCAAAATTTCCGGCTATCTTCGTACCTATACAGAGCGTTCTACCATGGTGTCACCTGGTGTCCACTTGACCGACATCAAGGAATTTCCTTTAATTTTATGGAGTATAAAACTGTAGGTGATTGATTATATTTATAATGCAATCATTGGTTTTTTCTTATTTCGACTCCATATGCGCACGTGTGGCGTACGCTCCGAATTTTCCTCCACATCAAGGTAGAGAGGCCATCACCCAAACGGGGAAATGGGCATGAAGCGTTCACGTTTCTCAGAGGAACGGATTATTGGGATTCTGCACGAGCAGGAAGCGGGTCAGAAGACGGCGGATGTGTACCTCCACCAGGCGCGAGACCGACACCTACCTCCGCAAGACCTGTGAGGTGAGTGTGCGGTGGGTGTGCGGTGGGTGTGTCGCGCGACGGGCGTGGGCCACAGTTCGGTCCGTTACCGGTCGATCAAGCCGGATGATGTTTCGATTCGGGAGCGGCTGCGGGCGCTATTCGCCCGACGGCGCCGGTTTGGTTATCGCCGTCTGCACCTGCCGTTAACCCGGGAGGGCCTGCACATGAATCAGAAGAATCTGCGTCGCCTGTACCGGGAAAAAGGTCTTCAGGTGCGCGGCGTGCCTTGGGCACGCGGGTGCCGATTCTGCCCGAGGGACCGAACCGAAGATGGTCCCTGGACTTCGTTTCCGACGTGCTCGACGACGGACGGCGGTTCCGCATCCTGTGTGTCGTCGATGACTTCACGCGAGAATGCCTCGGCCTAGCGGCCGACACCGCCCTGTCGGACTTACGGGTTGCACGGGAACATTCAGCGCTGGGACAAGCCCCAAAGCGTTGTCAGTGACAACGGCGCCGAACGGACCAGCATCGCGATCCTCAAATGGCCACAGGAGCGCCACGTGAAATGGCATTACACTCAGCCGGAAAAGCCGACACAGAACGCCTTCGTGGAAAGCTTCAACGGGCAGCTGTGGGAAAATGTCTCAACGAGACCCTATTTTGCATGCCGGGACCATACTGGCGGCATGGAAGCATGATGACAACCACCACCGACCGCACTCCGCCCATGGTGGGGCGACACTGGTCGAGTTCGCCGAAAAAGCCGATATGAGGCATGCCCCATATCGGCTTGAACTAAAGCGCCCGCAACGGGCAATGCTTTGCAAGCGGGCTCTACCCCCATAACCGGAGGGAACTTGGGAGTCACGTCACATTTTAAAAACACCACGAGAAGACGCCCCCGCCATGGGGGCCGTCGCCGCCCTCCCGTGGAAAAATAAATATCGCAACGCCCAACGTTCCATACCATATTTCCACTGCACCATGAGCCGAATTTGCATACCGATTTCACCTGGGCCGCGCTCAGGGTAAATCATAACACCAGAAAAGGACCGTGGGTTTAGCCCCATGGTGAGAGCCGAAGTGAAAGCACCGGAATTCCCCGCAACCGAACATGAACGTCAGCGGTCCCTGGACAAGCTAAACATCACCGACACCCCCCCGGAGGAACGGTTCGATCGTCTGACGCGAATAGCAAAAAATCTTTTCGAGGTTCCCATTTCTCTGGTCAGCATCGTGGACAAAGACCGGCAGTGGTTTAAGTCGCGCCAGGGTTTGGATGCTTGCGAAACTCCGCGGGACGTCTCTTTTTGCGGTCACGCCATTTTAGGCGAAGATGTTTTTTGTGTCCCCGACGCCCTTGAGGATCCGCGTTTTTACGACAATCCGCTTGTCACGGACGCGCCACATATCCGTTTTTACGCCGGAGCCCCCCTCAGTGTCGCCAACGGTCAAAAAGTAGGCACGTTATGTATTATCGACACCGTCCCCCGGACCTTGTCGCCAAAGGAATTTCAGGCGCTGCGCGATCTGGCCGACTGCGTGCAACAGGAATTAACGCAGGCGCTATTAATTGAAACCACCGCGGAGCTTACGGCACGGGAAAGCCACTTAAGGGCCGTCCTGGACACCGTTATCGACGGCATTTTTTCAATCGACGAGAAGGGCGTCATCAAAACCGTCAATCCCTCGACGGTAAAATTATTTGGCTATGAAGAAGATGAAATGGTCGGCCACAACGTCAACATGTTGATGCCCGAACCGTATCGCAGCAAACATGACGCGTACATTCACGAATACCTTAAAACGGGCCGCGCAAAAATTATCGGCAATAGCCGTGAACTTGTCGGACAACGCAAAAACGGTTCAACTTTTCCCCTTGAGCTGTCCATAGCCGAAATGGAACAAAGTGGACAGCGCACCTTCGTCGGGGTTACGCGCGATATTTCCGAACGCAAAGCGGCGGAACGCCTCAAGGTCGAATTTGTCTCCACGGTCAGTCACGAACTCCGCACGCCGCTCACCTCCATCAAGGGGGCGCTGGGATTGATCCGCTCGGGCGTCATCGGCACATTACCAGACAAACTCGGCGCGATGCTCGACATCGCCTACTCCAACAGCGATCGTCTCACTCGCCTGATCAACGATATCCTGGACATCGAAAAAATCGCCGCCGGGAGAATGCCCTTCAACAATACGGCGATGCGCTTGCCGCCCTTCATCCATCAGGCCATCGCCGTCAATCAGGATTACGCCGCCACCCTCGACGTTCAGTTCACTTTTACCGACGAACTTCCCGACATCTCAGTCCATGCCGACCCCGACCGTTTAATGCAGGTGATGAGCAACTTGATGTCCAATGCCGCCAAGTTTTCACCCAAAGGCGCGGCTGTGAATATCGCCCTTCGCATGGTCGAGGGTCGTATTCGCGTCTCCGTTTCCGATCAAGGCCCCGGCATAGACAAAAAATTTCAGCATAAAATTTTTGAAAAATTCACCCAGGCGGATTCTTCCGACAAACGCCAAAAAGGGGGCACCGGATTGGGGTTGAGCATAGCCAAAGCCATCATTGAACAGTTGGGCGGAGAAATTGGCTACGAGACCGAAAAAGGCGTCGGAACGACATTTTACTTCGACCTCCCCCTGGCTCCCAACAACATTTCCAACAACCGTTCGACGGCGTTGAAAAATAATACGCGCCATATCTTAATCTGCGAGGACGATCCCGATATTGCGGCTTTGATCCAACTTATGCTCCACAACGACGGCTTCGTCGCCGATATCGCCCGCGACGCCAAACAGGCAAAACACTTACTGTCCCAAACCAGGTATAGTGCAATGACCCTGGACCTCGACTTGCCCGATCAAAACGGCGTTTCCTTGATCCGCGAATTGCGCGACAACGAGAAAACTCGCGAACTGCCCATCATCGTTATTTCGGCGACGGCGAACGAAGGAAAGTTGGAATTAAACGGCGATACCGTTGGTATCATCGACTGGATGCAAAAGCCGATTGATCAAACGCGCTTTTTCCAAGGGCTGAAGCGCGCCATGCGCGACACCGCCAACCACGTCCCCCAAATTTTGCACATTGAAGACGACCCCGACGTCGCCCAAGTGGTCGCCGCTCTGGTCGACGACATGGCCGAGATCACCTCCGTCGGCAATCTTTCCGAGGCGCGGACATTGCTGGGCGACAAAATTTTCGACCTTATCATCCTCGACCTCATGTTACCCGATGGCGATGGCCAGCAATTACTGCCTTTCTTGAAAAAAACGCGCAACAGCGCGACGCCAACCATTATTTTCTCGGTGCAGGACACAACAAAAGAAACCATCGACGCCATCTACGCCTCCTTGGTGAAGTCGCGAACCAGCAACGAAACTCTGCGTGCCGTCATTCGCACCGCGATTGACGCAAACGCCCGTACAAAGGCGAATGGCGAGGGCATGCCTAATCCGGGATAACGCCCCTGCGTCCGTCCTCATTTTCGAAGAGTCTGAAAACGCGCACCGTGGTAAGTTAGGCATTGGTTTATCCCCCCTGTTTTGTTTTACTGCCGCCACAGAAAATTCGCCGCCATCGAACATCGAAGACGAGAACCCATGTCGCAGCATCTTCAATTTCCCAATCTGCATATCCTCGATCATCCCCTGATCCTGCACAAGTTGACTCACACGCGTAAAATCGGCACCTCGACCAAGACCTTTCGCGCCCTGCTCAAGGAAATTTCCTTACTTATGGGGTACGAGATCACGCGCCGGCTCCCCCTCACGCACGAGAGGATCGAAACCCCCTTGCAGGTTATGGAAGACGCCCCCGTGATCGACGGCAAGAAAGTCGGCGTAATTCCGATTTTGCGTGCCGGGCAAGGCATGGCCGATGGCCTGTTGGAACTGATGCCCTCGGCCCGGGTCGGCCATATTGGGCTGTACCGCGACCACGACACCCAGCGTCCGGTGGAATATCTGGTCAAGCTTCCCGATGTGGAGGGACGGCTGTTTATCGTCACCGACCCGATGCTGGCGACCGGCCACTCCGCGTCCTACGCCCTGGACGTTCTTAACAAACGCGGCGTGCCCGATGAAAATATTCGCCTGATGGCCTTGGTCGGCACCCCCGAAGGGGTTGGCGTCTTGCTCAAGGAGCATCCTAAAGTAGCGGTTTACATCGCCGCGCTGGACGACGGGTTAAACGAAAACGCCTATATCCTGCCCGGATTGGGCGACGCCGGGG
This sequence comes from Varunaivibrio sulfuroxidans, assembly GCF_029318635.1. Lineage (NCBI taxonomy): Bacteria > Pseudomonadati > Pseudomonadota > Alphaproteobacteria > Rhodospirillales > Magnetovibrionaceae > Varunaivibrio > Varunaivibrio sulfuroxidans. The sequence goes on from NZ_CP119676.1 coordinate 889,008, forward strand.
ATCGCCTGTTCGGCACGAAGTAATTCCGTCTCCGGGGGGCTTTTCTCGGGCCTCTATTTCTCGTCCACACCGCGCCCGGCGAGGCAATCGACGCCGTGGGCAAGCCCCTCGACCCCCAAATGCCGGGCGACGGTTTGGCCGATATCGGCGAAGGTATCGCGCCCGCCCAGATCGGCGGGCGCGACATCGGGGCCGAAAAACAAGACGGGAATGTTCTCGCGGGTGTGATCGCTGCCCGGCCACGTCGGGTCGCAGCCGTGATCGGCGCTGAGCACGCACAGGTCGCCCGGCCTCAGCATCGCTTCCAGTTCGGGAATGCGTCGATCGAACGCCTCCAGCGCCTGGGCGTACCCGGCGACGTCGCGCCGGTGGCCGTAAACGGAATCGAAATCGACCAAATTGGTAAATACCAGCGCCCCGTCCGGCGCGGTGCGGCCCGCGGCGACGGTGGCGTCGATCAAGCCGTCGGTATCGTCCGCCTTGACCGCCCGGCCGATCCCCTTGTGGGCGAAAATATCGGCGATCTTGCCGATCGAGATCACCTCGCCGCCGGCGTCGCGCACGTGATCGAGGAGGGTCGGGCCATGCGGCGGTACGGTGTAATCGCGGCGATGGGCGGTGCGTTTAAACGTCGCCGCGGTTTCCCCGACAAAGGGCCGCGCGATGACCCGGCCGATCGACAGCGGTTTAAGAATCTCCTGGGCGGTTTCGCACACCGCGTAGAGGCGCGCCAACCCGAAATGATCCTCGTGGGCGGCGATCTGAAACACGGAATCGGCGGAAGTATAGCAAATCGGCTTTGCGCTATGGATATGCTCTTCGCCCAAATCTTTCAGGATTTCGGTGCCCGAGGCGTGGCGGTTGCCCAAAATTCCGGGCAAGGCGCAGCGCGCGATCAAGGCGTCGGTAACCTCGGCGGGGAAGCACGGCACAGTACGTGGAAACACGCCCCAGGCGAACATCACCGGAAGTCCGGCCATTTCCCAATGGCCGCTCGGCGTGTCCTTGCCCACGCTTTTCTCGCGGGCGTAGCCATAAGCGCCGCCGACCGGCGTCTTCGGGTCCACCCCCAAGGAGGCCTCCCCGCTGCTGGCCAGCGCCGCGCGGGCGAGGCCGAGGCGGGTCAGATGGGGCAGCGCCAAAGGGCCACGGCGCACGCCCGGAATGTCCGCTTCGCCCGCAGCGCAGGCCTGGGCAATGTGGCCCAGGGTGTCGGCCCCCGCATCGCCGAAGGCGGCGGCGTCGGGCGCGCCGCCGATGCCGAAGGAATCGATGACGATGATAAAGGCCCGGCTCATGGCGTTTGCTCGTGCGCGACGTCGCCGCGCATTTCGCGGATCACCATCGGACGGGCGGGCGGCGGGGCGTCGCCGAGGCGGATCGCCCGGCGCAAGGCGGCGCAAGCGCCGTGATAATCGTCTTCATCGGCGGCATGGACCATGGCCAGCGGCGTTTCCGGAGTGATCGCCTGTCCCGGCGCGCACACGTCGTCAAGACCGACGCCATGGTCGATTTTATCATCTGCCCGACGGCGCCCACCGCCCAGGCCGATCACCGCGACCCCAACCGCGCGGGCATCGACGGCGGTGATGTATCCGCCGTCCCGTGCGGCATCGCCGATCGGACAGGGCCGCACGACGGGGGCCGGGCGCAGGTGTTTTTGCGGGGCGTCGATAAAATCCTTCGGCCCGCCTAAAGCGGCGACCATACGCGCGAAAACCTCCAACGCCTGACCACTGTCGAGGGCCGCCCGGGCCTGCTTGCGCCCGGCGTCGCGGTTCCTGGCGAGACGGCCCAGGACCAACATTTCCCCGGCCAGGGCCAGCGTCACCTCCCGCATTCTGGGATCGCCGTCGCCCTTGAGGAAATCGACCGCTTCGACAACCTCCAGCGCATTGCCGACGGCGCGCCCCAACACCTGATCCATGTCGGTGATCAACGCCGACGTCGGCAGGCCAAGGGCGTTGGCGACCTCAACGATGCTGCCGGCGAGATCGACCGCCATGTCCATTTCCCGGGCGAATGCGCCCGAGCCGGTCTTGACGTCCATCACCAAGCCTTGCAGACCCGCGGCGCACTTTTTCGACAGGATCGACGCCGTGATCAGGGGGATCGATTCGACCGTCGCGGTAACGTCGCGAATGGCGTAAAAACGCTTGTCCGCGGGAGCCAGGCGGGCGGTCTGACCGATAATCGCGCAGCCCACGGATTTCACCGTTTTGCGGTAGAGGGCGTTGTCGGGCGTCGTCCGATAGCCGGGGATGGAGTCCAACTTATCCAGCGTGCCCCCGGTGTGCCCCAGGCCTCGTCCCGAGATCATCGGCACATAGCCGCCGCACGCGGCGACGATCGGGGCCAGCATCAAACTGACCTTGTCGCCGACGCCGCCGGTGGAATGCTTGTCCAAAACCGGGCCGGGCAAATCCAGATCGCGCCAATCGAGCACATCGCCCGAGGCCGTCATCTCGCGGGTCAGCGCCCGGCGCTCGTCCATCGACATGCCTTGAAAGAAAACCGCCATGGCGAAGGCCGCGACTTGCCCCTCGCTCATGCTCTCGTCCGAAACGCCCTCGACGACAAAGGCGATTTCCGCATCGCTAAGAACGCCGCCGTCGCGTTTCTTGCGGATGATTTCCTGGGCCAGAAACATGCTTATTCTCCGTAGCGGGTCAAAAATCCGTGCAGCAGATCCTGCACCGCCCGGCTCGCCAAGGCGGCGTTATCCATGGTTTGTTCGTGGCTGAGCGGGACCGCGTTCATGCCGGCGGCGAAATTGGTGATGATCGACAGCGCAGCGACGCGCATTCCGGCGTGACGGGCGAGGATGACCTCGGGCACGGTGGACATGCCGACCGCGTCCGCGCCCAACATCCGCGCCGCGCGAATTTCGGCCGGGGTCTCGAAATGGGGGCCGCAAAACCACATGTAGACGCCGTCATGCAGCGTCACCCCGATGTCGGCGGCGATCGCGTGCAGACTTTGACGCAGGGCGGGATCGTAGGCTTCGCTCAGATCGACGAAGCGATCGTCGCCCGGCGCGCCGAACAGCGGGGAAACCCCGGTGAAGCTGATATGATCGCAGATCGCCATGACGCTACCCGGACCAACCTCGGCGTCCGTGCTGCCCGCCGCATTGCTCAGCACCAAGGTTTCGCATCCCAGCCCGGCCAATGTGCGCACCGCCACCTTCATCGCGTCCGGCGCGCCGTTTTCGTAGTAATGCGCCCGGCCCTGCATCAAGGCGACGTCGGCGCCTCCGATGCGCCCTAAAATCAACCGCCCGGCATGGCCGCCGACGCCGCCTTCGGGAAAGCCCGGCAGATCGCCATAAGCGATAGCGATCGCGTTTTCCACATTGTTGGCGAAATTCCCCAGGCCGGAACCCAGGACGACCGCGACCTTAGGGGCCAGATTCCCGGCCCGTGTGGCGACAACCTCCAACGACCGTGCGACATTCTCGTTCGCATTATCCTCGTTCATGATGGATTTCCTCGCGCCGGCGCATCCTCGCCGCCGTCGGCCAGGGTATCGGGGCCGAAAGACATCGGCAATAAATCGTCCAAGGTTACGGTTTTAATCACGCCCCCCGCACCGCACAGATGGATCGGTGTCGCCGCGGATGCAAACTCGCGGATGCGTTGTCGGCAGCCGCCGCACGGCGTGACCGGGGTATCCCCCCTTCCGCGCACGGCGATTTCCACGATTTCCCGCTCGCCGTCCATGACCATCGCGGCGATCGCCGCCGTTTCCGCGCAACTTCCTTCGGGATAGGCCGCGTTTTCGACATTGCAGCCGCCGTAAAGTCGGCCGTTCTTGCCGCGCACCACCGCCCCCACGGCGAACCGCGAATAGGGGGCGTATGATCTCTCGACCGCCCTATCAAGGGCTTCGCGCATGGCGTCGTCCATGGCCATTCTAGCGCTCCTTCACATAAGGGGTGCCGATCGCCTTGGGCGCGACCGCCTTGCCGATAAACCCGGCGAGCAGCACCACCGTCAAAATATAGGGTAAGGCCTGAATAAACTGCACCGGCACCTCGCCGATGCCGGGCAAATGAACCCCCTGCAACCGGATGGCCACGGCGTCCAACAGACCGAACATCAAGCATGCGCCCAAGGCGTGAAAGGGCCGCCACTTGCCGAAAATCATCGCCGCCAGGGCGATATAGCCCTGCCCCGCCGTCATATCGCGCACGAACACGGCATTTTGCGCGATCGAGATATAGGCCCCGGCGAGACCGGTCAACACGCCGCACATCAATACCGCGCGGTAGCGCAGGGCGGTCACCGACAAGCCGGCGGTATCCACCGCCTGCGGATTTTCGCCGACCGCGCGCAAGCGCAACCCGAAACGGGTGCGAAACAGGATCCACCACGTCAACGGAACGACGGCGAAGCCCAAGTAAACAAAACCGTTATGGCCGCTGATCGCGTGTTTATAAATGGTCCCAATGATCGGAATCTGGCCCAGGGTGTCGGCCATCGGTAGGGTGATCGGCATGAAACGCGACGATGCGTCCAGGGTCGGGGTTTGCCCGCCGCGCTGAAACCAGGCGTTGCCCAGTACCGCCGTCAGACCGGACGCCAGGATATTGATCGCCACCCCGCTGACCACTTGGTTGCCCTTGTGGGTGATGCAGGCGAAACCGTGCAGCAACGCCATCGCGCACGCCGCGGCGACGGCGCCCGCCAGGGCCAGCCAGGGCGATCCGGTCACCGCCGCGATCGCCGCCGCGACAAAGGCCGACATCAGCATCTTGCCTTCCAGGCTAATGTCGATGATTCCCGAGCGTTCGGAGAAAATGCCCGCCATGGCGCAGAAAATCAATGGGGTCGAAACGCGCAGGGTGGCGTCCAACGTAAGTACGGCCAATAAGAAAAAATCCGCCATTTACGCCTCCTCATGGGCGGGTTTGGGTGGGTCGGATGGGGTCGCCCCGTCGTGCAGCCGGAAATAAAGCCGCGTGATCCAGGGCGTTGACATGTACGCCAGCGCCCCCGAAAACAGGATGATCAGGCCCTGAATGGCGACCACCATCTCGCGGGTGATGTTGGGCACGTCGAACGCCAAGTCCGCGCCGCCTTGGTACAACACCCCGAACAACAGGCTGGCCAGGATGATACCCAGCGGATGGTTGCGCCCCATCAAGGAAACCGCGATCCCGGTGAACCCGTAGCCCGCCGTGAAATCGAGCAGCAATTTATGCTGCACCCCCATGATTTCGTTCAATCCGACAAACCCGGCCAGGGCGCCGGAAAGGCACATCGTCAGGATGATCACCCGCGCCGGACGCACCCCGCCGTAAATCGCCGCCCGTTCGTTAAAGCCGACGGCGCGCAGCTCGTAACCCCATTTCGTGCGCCAGATATAGAACCACACCCCGACGCAACAAATCAGCGCCCAAACGAGCGACAGATTGGCCGGGGATTTGGCCATCGGGATACCGAACCACCCCAGGACTTGATAGATGAACGGAAGTTGGGCGTTGGCGGCGAATTCCCGGCTTTCCGGGGATTGCTGGCCGGGTTCGATCAGGACGTGGACCATCAAATAGACCATCAGCGCCGAAGCGATGAAATTGAACATGATCGTGGTGATCACCACATGGCTGCCGCGATAGGCCTGAAGGTAGGCCGGGATCAACGCCCACAACGCGCCGCCCGCCGCCGCCATCAAAATCGCGATCGGGATCAATAGGCCCATCGGCAGCACATGATCCAGCCCGAGCATCGCCAGCCCGACGCCGAGACCGCCGATATAGGCCTGCCCCTCGCCGCCGATATTGAACAATCCGGCGTGAAAGGCCATCGCCACCGCGAGCCCGGTAAAAATGAAATTGGTCGCGTAGTACAGGGTGTAACCGACCCCCTCTTCATAGCCCAGCGCGCCGTGAAGCATGATGACGACGGCGTCGATCGGATTTTCCCCGATCGCCAGGATAATGACGCCCGAAACGACCAAGGCCATGGCGACGTTGATCAGCGGTATCAGGCCGATATCGATCCACCGGGGCAGTGTCCGCGTCTGATCGCTCATGGCGCCCCCCTCTTCCCGCGCGCACCGGCGGCGGGCGGGTGCTTTTCCTTGTCGTAGGCGTTGGTCATCATCAACCCCAGGCTCTGAATGTCGGCGTCCTCGTTATCGACTTGGTGAACAATGCGGCCGTCGAACATCACCAAAATGCGATCGCTCAGCGCCATGATTTCATCAAGCTCGACCGACACCATGACGATGGCGCAGCCCTGATCGCGCAGGTCGAGCAATTGGCGATGAATGAATTCGATCGCCCCGATATCGACCCCCCGGGTCGGTTGGCCGACCAACAGCACCGTCGGCGCCTGATCGATTTCCCGCGCCAGGATCAATTTTTGCTGATTGCCGCCCGACATGTTGGCGCTTTTGATAAACGGCTCCGGCGGACGGACGTCGAAGCGTTCCATCAACGCCCGGCAATGACGTTCGATCGCGGGCAGATCCTGGGAAAACTCAAAGGGACCCCGGTTGAACCGGGCGCGACGATGATAGCCCAGGATCGCCGTTTCCATGGCCGAAAAACGGGCCACCAACCCCAAGCGGTGGCGATCCTCGGGGACGTGGGCGACCTTCAGGTCGCGCAATTGAGCGGGGTCGCTGGGGTGTCGCGGCGTGATTTCCCGTCCGTTGACGACGATCCGCCCCTCGTCGATGGGCCGGATCGCGCTGAGAACGTCCAGCAACGCGCTTTGCCCGTTGCCGGAAACGCCGGCGATGCCCACGATTTCGCCGGCGCGCACGGAAAAATCGATGTCCTTGAGAAGCGGCGCGGACCTCCTGCGCAATACGCTGACTTTTTCCACACTCAGGCGAACCTCGCCAAGGGCCGACCCCACGCGGCGCTGTGTCGGATTGACCCGCCGCCCGACCATCAGTTCGGCGAGTTCTTCCTTGCTGGTCCGTGCGGTGTGGCGGTGGGCGACCATCTCGCCGCCGCGCATCACCGAAACATAGTCGGTCGCCGCCATGATTTCGCGCAACTTATGGGTAATCAGAATGATCGTCACGCCTTCCTTCTTCAAGGCAGCGAGAATGCGAAACAGTTGTTCGGTTTCTTGGGGCGTCAACACGCCGGTCGGCTCGTCCAAGATGAGGACCCGCGCCCCGCGGTAGAGCGTCTTTAAAATTTCGACCCGCTGCTGCTCGCCCACCGGCAAATCGCCGGTCATCTTATCGGGGGCGACGCGCAGGCCGTAATCGTCCGCCAATTGGGCCAGTCTACGCCGCGCCGCATCGGCGCTTTCCCTCAACAGAGGGCCGGATTCCGCCCCCAGCATCACGTTTTCCAAGACGGTGAACGTATCGACCAGCATGAAGTGTTGATGCACCATGCCGATCCCGGCGTCGATCGCGGCCTGGGACGAATTGATCCTGACCTTTCGCCCATCGACCAGAATGTCGCCGCTGTCGGCCTCGTAAAAGCCGTAGAGGATGCTCATCAGGGTCGATTTTCCGGCGCCGTTCTCGCCCACGATCCCGTGGATCGTGCCGGGGCGAACAAAAAGATGAACGTCTTTGTTGGCGTGAACGGCGCCGAAGGATTTATGGATGTGCCGCAACTCGATCGCCGGGGGCGGGCCGTGTTCCTTCTCGCCCAAGGAAACATCGCCGCCGGCCACGGTGAGCGCATTGGACACAAGCATTTTTTCGTCCCCGCCCGTCGATCAGTTGGGGCAGGCGTTGTCGGTGCGGTAATCGTGCACCTTGATTTTGCCGGCGATGATGTCGGCTTCGGCCTGATCGACCTTGGCTTTCATGGCCGGGGTAATCAGGCTTTTGTTGTATTTGTCGTAGGCCCACGAAACGCCGCCGTCCTTCAAACCCATGGCCTGAACGCCGGCCTTCCAATCGCCGTCCATGGCCGTCTTAAGGCTGTTATAGGCGGCGACATCGACCCGTTTGACCATCGAGGTCAGCATGGTGCCCGGATGCAGGTAATTTTGATTGGAATCGACTCCGATCGCCAATTTCCCGGCATCCGCGGCGGCCTGATAGACGCCGATTCCGGTCGCCCCGGCGGCGGCGTAGACCACATCGACGCCACGGTCGAATTGACCCTTGGCCAATTCCGTTCCGCGCCCGGGATCGTTCCAGGCCGAAGGCGTTGATCCGGTCATGTTCTGGATCACCTGGATATCGGGACGGGCGTATTTCGCGCCCTGGGCATAGCCACAACCGAAGGCCCGGATCATCGGAATATCCATACCCCCGATATAACCGATCTTCCCGGTTTTCGACGCCATCGCGGCCAACACGCCGACCAGAAACGAACCTTCGTGTTCCTTGAACACCACCGACTGCACGTTGGGCAACTTGACCACGCCGTCGATCAGGGTGAATTTCAACTTGGGGTATTCCTTGGCCACCACGGCGACGGCGGGGGCTTGGCTAAAGCCGACGGCGATAATCGGGCTTCTGCCGCGCTGGGCCATTTTGCGGATCGCCTGTTCGCGCTGGGTTTCGTTGGTGACGACGAAATCGCGATACCCGATGCCGGTTTCTTTCTTAAAACGTTCCACGCCGTCGTAAACCGACTGGTTGAACGATTTGTCGAACTTTCCACCCATGTCGAAAACCACCGCCGGTTTGATTTCGGCGGCCGACGCGGAAAACGCGGACAACGAGACGATCGCCGCGCCCGCCAAACGGATAAGGGCCTTCATAAACGTATCTCCTTTTACAGCAGCGCGGTGATCGCGCACCGCCAAGCAGGGCTGAAACGCCCCATCATTCCCCAAAGGGGACCCAAATATTCTTCACTTCGACGCCATGGTCAAGGAAGCGCCGACCTAGCCCGAAGCGCCGGTCGGAAAAATTGCAATCCCCGGCGTCCAGCACCCAGGTGCGTTTCATGTTTCCCGCCGATAATCGCTCGACATCGGCCATGCCCGCGGGTGCGCCGAAATACCACATTCCATCGACCTGTTCATGCGCGGCCAAGGTTTCGGCTAGGACGTCCTGATCGCCGGTAACGATGTTGACCACACCGGCGGGAACGTCGGACGTTTCCAGGACCTGATAAAAATCGGTGGCGCTTAGGGGATGGCGCGCGGACGGCGTGATGACCACCCGGTTGCCCATGGCGATCGCCGGGGCGAGCATCGAAACGAAGCCCAGAAGCGGCGCGCCGTCGGGACACGACAGGGCTAAAATGCCGACCGGCTCGTTGACCGCCAGGGCCAGGCCACGGATCGGCGGGGTATGCACGGCGCCGTCGAATTTATCGGCCCAGGCGGCGTAATAGAACAGCCGCGTGAGCGTGTCGGCGACCTCCCGCTCCGCCGCCGCGGCGTCCATCGCGCCCATCGCCTGAAGACGCCGGGCGAATTCGTCCGCACGCGCCGACAAGTTTTCGGCGATGTAATACAGGATCTGCGCCCGGCCATGACCGCTCACGGTTCCCCAAGCGGCCGCCTTGCGCGCCGCCTCGACGGCGTTTCGGATATCCTTGCGGTTGCCCTCGCCGACCTCGGCGAGAACGGCCCCATCCGCGCCCGGCACCGGGCGGCTGTAGCCGCCGTCGGGGCGAACCTGCTTGCCGCCGATATAAAGCTTGGCGGTTCGATCCACCGAAGGCCCGGCGACGGAGGACCGCTTTACTCCCGAGATCGGTTTTGTCTTGCCCGCGGCGTCCTTGGCCCGCACCGCCTTGGGGGCGCTTGGGATCGGTTCCGGGCGCAGATATTCCGCCATGCCCTCGCGCCCGCCCTCACGCCCGAAGCCCGATTGGCGATAGCCGCCGAAACCGACCGCGGCGTCGAACATGTTGGTGCTGTTGATCCACACCGAACCGGCCTTGATCGCCGGGGCGACGCCGAGGGCGAGGTTGATATTCTCGCTCCACACGCTGGCGGCCAGTCCGTAGCGGGTGTTGTTGGCCAGCGCCACCGCCTCCTCCGGGGTGCGAAAGGTCATCACCGCCAGCACCGGGCCGAAAATTTCCTCCTGGGCGGCGATCGACGACGTGGTGACGTCCTCAAGCAGGGTCGGCGGATAGAAGATCCCCGTGCTTGGACACGGCGCGGCGGGTTGCCATAATCGCGCCCCCTGGGCCACGCTCCGCCCGACGATTTCGTTGATGCCGTCCAACTGGCGGGCATCGACGATCGCCCCGATGTCGGTGCATTTGTCCAACGGATCGCCGACGCGCAGCGTTTCCATGCGCGCCTTGAGCTTTTCGGTGAAGCGCGCGGCGACGCCTTCCTGGATCAAAAGGCGCGACCCGGCGCAACAGACCTGCCCCTGGTTGAACCAGATGGCGTCAACCACGCCCTCGACCGCGCTGTCGAGGTCGGCGTCGTCGAAGACGATGAACGGCGATTTCCCGCCCAGTTCGAGGGACAATTTCTTGCCGCTGCCCGCCGTTTTTTGGCGGATGATGCGCCCGACCTCGGTCGAGCCGGTAAAGGCGATCTTATCGACGGCCTCGTTTTCGACCAGCAGCGCTCCGGTGCGCCCGTCGCCGGTGACGATATTGACGACGCCCGCGGGCAGGCCCGCCTCGGCGCAGATTTCGGCGAAGCGTAGCGCCGTCAACGGGGTATATTCCGCCGGTTTGAGCACCACCGTATTGCCCGCCGCCAGGGCCGGGGCGATTTTCCACGCCAGCATCAACAAGGGGAAATTCCACGGCACGATCTGGCCGATCACGCCCAGGGGCCGATGCGCCGGGAATTCATCCTCGATCAATTGCGCCCAACCGGCATGATGATAAAAATGGCGCGCCACCAAGGGCACGTCGATATCGCGGCTTTCGCGGATCGGCTTGCCGTTGTCCAGGGTTTCCAGAACAGCCAAAATACGGGCGTGTTTTTGCACCAGACGGGCCAGGGCGTACAGATGGCGCGCACGGCCCGCGCCGCCCAGGGCGGCCCATCCCGGCTGCGCACGGCGGGCAGCACGCACGGCGTCGCCGACCGCCTTGTCCCCCCCTTGGGCGATGCTGGCCAGGACCTCGCCGGTCGCCGGATTGCAGGTTTCAAAATGCGCGCCGCCTTTGACCGCCGACCATTTGCCGTCGATGAAATGGCCGAACGTCCGCTTGTGAGACTCCAGCCAAGTATCGGCGGGACCGCGGTCCTCCGGGGCCGGTCCGTATTCCATGGTGTTCAAGATCTCCACAATATCCATGACCTTACCCTATCGGATGGAGGTAATCGGCGCTGTACGCCCCACGGGCGAAATGATCGAGCTGGCGTTCGATGTCGCCCAATAGGCTCGACGCGCCGAAGCGGAACAGGTCGGGTCGCAGCCAGCGCGACCCCAGTTCTTCCTTGACCAAAAACAGATAATTCAGGGCGTCCTTGGCGGAACCGATGCCCCCCGCGGGCTTGAAGCCGACGCGATATCCCGTGCGTTCGAAATAATCGCGCACCATACGCATCATCACCAACGACACCGGCAGGGTGGCGTTGGCGTCTTCCTTGCCGGTCGAGGTCTTGATGAAATCGGCCCCGGCCATCATGCACACCGCCGACGCCTTGGCCACGGCGCGCAGGGTTTTCAGATCGCCGGTCGCCAGGATCGTCTTCATGTGGGCGTCGGCGCAGGCCTCGCGAAAGGCCCGGACCTCGTCATACAGCGCCTGCCAGTCGCCGCATAAAACATGTTTACGGGAGATGACGATATCGATTTCGCGCGCCCCGGCGGCGACCGAACGCGCGATCTCCATCACCTTCAGGTCGAACGGGGTCTGTCCGGCGGGGAATCCCGTCGAGACCGCGGCGACGGGAATACCGCTGCCCTTAAGGGCGGTCACGGCGGGGGCGATCATTTCGTGATAGACGCAGACCGCCGCCGTGGTGACGACGCGCCCGTCCAGCCCCAGGGCGTTAAGGGTTTCGCACGACAGCGGCGCGCGCGCCTTGGCGCACAACCGGCGCACCCGGCCCGGCGTGTCGTCCCCGGCGAGGGTGGTCAGGTCGATGCACTCCAACGCCCGAATCAACCATGCCGCCTGCCATTGTTTCTTCACCGAACGGCGCGCGCCGATGCTCGCCGCGCGGCGCTCCACGGCGCTGCGGTTGACGCGCAAGGACGCGACCCAGTCGAGGTCCAGATCGCCGCCGGGATTGCGCGGCAGGTTCTGCGAATCCATAGCGGAAGTGGCTTCGGCGGCGGTTAATGGGGCGGCGGCCCGTTCGTCCAGCTTCGTCATGCGCCCTCTCCGTCGGCGATCTTCAATATGGACGCGGCGGTTCCCTCGTCAATGATCAAATCGGTAACGGCGCCCGTCCGTAAGGCCGCCAAGACAGCCTGTCCCTTATCCTTGCCCCCGACAACGGCGATCACCCTGCGTCCCTTCAGGTCCTCCAGGTGCAAACCGAGCGTCATCCGGTTGATCGCACTATCGACACGAAGCCCGTCGGCGTCGATAAAGCATCCCATGATATCGCCAACGGCGTTTTTATCCTGTAGATCGCGCCATTCGTCGTCACTGACCATGCCGACCTGCTGGATGTGGGCCTTGATCGCCGGGTCGCGCCCGACGGCCCCGACGCCGATCACGTAGACATCGGCCCGGCGCGCCAGTTCCATCACGTCGGCGACGCTTTTTTGCGCAATCAGCAATTCTCTCTCCCGGGTGCTGGCGGCGATATACGGCACCGGCAAGAAATATCCCTCACCGCCCGTACGTTCCACCATGTTGTGCACGATGTCGTAGGGATTGGCCGAAAGATTGCGGGTCAGGCTGCCGGAAACCGAAACGAATTTCAGGTCGGGCCGTTCGATGCGCGGAAAATTTTGCACCATGGCGGCCAGCGAGCGCCCCTTGCCCAGACCTATCGTTAGCCCATTGCCGCCTTCCAGAACGGCGTATAGGCGCTTGGCCGCCGCCGCGCCGACGCCGGCGAAGCGAAAACGGGAGCCGCGCGCGTCGTCATCGTCGATATCGGGGGCGACGACGCATGACTGCAAGGAGAAGCGGCGCGCGATCTCTTCTTCGAACCTAAGGCATTCGCCCGGTGCGCCCTCGATAAATACACGCACCAATCCCGCCTTGTGGGCCTGGCCGATCAGGCGGTGCGCCTTGGCCGAGGACACGTCGAGCCGCCGCGCGATCTCGCCTTGCGTATAGCCACCGATATAAGACAGCCAAGCCGCCCGCGCCGCGAGGCTTTCGTCATTCGTCATCGTCGTGGACTTCACGGAACAGCCAACCCTTCTTCACACACCCGCACACCCCCAAGTTGATCCTACGGACCTCGTGGGTCGCACAAACAAAGCCCTACCGGCGCGCCCTTAGGCGTCTCGAAGCGCCACAATGTGAAATTTTTTTCGCTTGATGATTTTTTTTTCAGGGTGATCCGCGCACGCCGAAAAGTCAACGCCCAAATCGTCACGATCCCGGAAAGGCGGCGCGGTAAATTCCAGTACCCTCCCGGCGCGAACGGCGGCATACTCCCCCAAACTATGCACCGCACGCCCGTTTCACCCCAGTTATGGACACGAGGCCGCAGATGTCGTCCGCGCTCACCCCGACGGCCCGATTATCCCTGGGCATTTTTACCATTTTCCTGATGATCGGCGTCTATGTGCCGTTCCTGCCCGCCTGGTTTAAAAGCCGCGGCCTTTCCCCCCAGGAAGTCGGCGTCGTTTTCGCCGCCGCCCTGTGGGCGCGCATCCCCATCAGCCTGTTTCTCGCCCACTTCGCAGATCGCAGCGGTCGGCGTAAGGGGATTTTGATCGCCGCCGGCGCCCTCGTTTTGACAGGATTTATCGCCTTCACGTTTTTGCACGGCTACGAGGCCATCTTGATTGGTTGGATAATCGTCGGCACCGTATTGACCACCATGGTGCCCTTGACCGACAACTTGGCGGTGATCGCGATCACGCGCCACGGCGCGAAGTACGGCCAAATTCGCCTGTGGGGATCGATCAGCTTTATCACCGCCTCGTTCCTTGGCGGACTGTTTCTCCAGGGCCGTTCCGACGACGCCATTTTGGTCCTGCTGATCGCCGCCGCCGCCGCCGCCACGGCGGGCATGGCGCTGCTGCCCGATCATCGTACGGCGCCCCGGCGCGCGCGGCGCTGGCCGGTGATCGAACTCTTATCCAACCGCCGCTTCATGGTGTTTATTTTCAGCGCGGCGTTTTTGCAATCCAGTCACGCCGCGCTCTACGGTTTCGCCACGTTGGCTTGGCGCAGCGCCGGGATCGGCGACGGAGCGATCGGTTTTTTATGGGCCGAAGGGGTGGTCTTTGAAATTTTACTGTTTACTTTCGGGCAACGGATATTATTGCGATTTGGGGTTTGGAAACTTTTGGCGATGGCGGCGCTGGCCGGGATCATCCGCTGGACGGCACTGGGAAGCAGCGCCGATTTTACGCTCCTAATCGCCGTTCAGAGCCTGCACGCGCTGACCTTCGCGGGCACCCATCTGGCGGCGGTGACCTTTATCGCCCGCAACGTTCCCGGCGAACAGAGCGCCAGCGCCCAAGGTCTTTATAGCGGCCTCGCGATGGGCTTCGTATTCGCGATCGCGATGCTACTTGCAGGCTGGGCGTATCAGCATTACGCCACCGGCGCGTTTTACGTCATGGTCGTCTTTTCCGCCCTGGGCGGCGTCGGCGCGCTGGCCCTGGGCGCGATGCCCCGCCCCCTTATCCCCGACCCCCTTCGCGATTGAGCTCGCGCCGCGCCTTTACGGAGCAACGCGGGTTTGGTGGGTGCCGAAAACGACCCATTTCTTGTTCTTGTTGGGATCGTCCAGGGCCACCGCGCGGCGCTGATCACAATACGAAATCGCCTGATCCCAGACCGCCTGGGGAACATCGGGACTTTGCCCATCGTAGCGCGCCAACGGCGGAATGATCAGAAGATTGAAAATGTCGGCGTCCTCAAGGGCGTACATCCCGGTTTTATTTTCCAGGTTGCCGTTGATCGTCGCCGCATCCAGAGCATTGCCGTCGCTCCCCTTTTGATCGACCTTATACGCCTGCCCCACAGGCGTCGCCACCGGGCGCTCCGTAACCACGCCTTCGACCTGAACGAATTGAGAATCGTCATTGAGCGTGCGCACGACATACGAAGGCGCGCTTGCATCCGACGAAAGATTAAGGAACGTTTCCGACGCGACGTCGCCACCGGGCGCTCCGTAACCACGCCTTCGACCTGAACGAATTGAGAATCGTCATTGAGCGTGCGCACGACATACGAAGGCGCGCTTGCATCCGACGAAAGATTAAGGAACGTTTCCGACGCGACGACGCCCTGGGTCGATGGATCGACAAGCTGAACCGTCAAATTAAACAACGTCGCATCGGCGGGATTGCGCGTGTTGTAATCGATAATAACCTGCAACCCATTACCCCATGCCCCACCGTTTTTGGCGCTCAGAACCATCGGCGCGGGATCGGCCTTCGGCGGTTTGGCGCTCGCGGCCTCGATCACCGGCTGCACGGTCGAGAAGGTTTTTGTCGCTAAGCTCGCCTTTTTCTTGTCAGGGTCGCTCGAAGCTTGCGCTTGTAGGCTCAACGTGCCGTTTTTATGGCTCCAGACGAGAAACTTGACATCCGTAATTTTCTTTCCGTCGGGAATGTTCTCGACCGCGATGGGCATCTCCAGAGTCACCGCCTTCTCAAAGGGTATCCCCTCGTCGCCGACGATCACGGCGGGTCCGACATAAGTGTAATCCTGGCTGAACGCCTGCTGGCCGGGCGCGATAAAAAGCGTAGTGTTTTCCTTAAGCGCCTTGGGAGGATCGGTGATGACCGTCCTCCCCGCGATCTTCTCGTCCTGAGCCTGCACGGTCTGGGGGGTAGTCGCGCCCGCATTGATAGGCTGCTGCGTCGTCACCCCCACGGGAACATGGATCTGGGCCGCCGTAGCGCCTTTTTCCAACCTGACCACATAGGCGTCCGCGCCGCCATTTTGGAAATACTGCTGCACGCTGTACGGTAGGGCAAAGGCGGCGTTCATGCCCCCGAACGCCCTTTCGAATGCGCTGAAATTCTGAACTCGAACCGGTTGATTGACTGGCTCCATGGTCGTCCGCCCGATAAACGCCGCGACGGAGGTCGGCACACCGGCAATGGCGCGCACAGCACTGGGTACTTCCTTAATATACACGCCAGGATAAGGTATACGTCGGCGCCATCTCACTCCCCATGCAAAAGTTATAAATTTCATCTTTAAGTTGATAAAGACTAACCCATAACGACAAAGCATGACAAGCTCAATTTATCTCGTTTTACGTGTTTTTTTATAAAAATTCTATGCGAAAATATGTCACCAAAACATCATAACCAATTAAATAAAAATAAAAAATTATATACACACCTAATGATACCGCATCATCAATAAAATAGTTGATGTATATCATTTCGAAAAAAACAAGCTAAAATGTCTACATAAAATAAAATTATTAGGTGTATTAATATAAAATAAAAAATACGCCCCTCATAAAAACACCTGCAAAACACCGCATACTCTAAAATAAAAATAAAAAAATAAATTCTATAAATACGTGTATTAACCGCCCTCACTCCAGCTAACGCTAGATAATGATATGTGAATTTTTTCCTTTATTGGGTTGCCTAGGGGCGCCGTTTTAGGATATAAACTGTTCCCAACGGCGCGCCATAGGTGCGCCGTTTTCCTGCCGGGATACGGCGGGGAGATGGGAGATGGGAGATGGGAACGTGATGGGAGGGAGATTGAGGATGAGGGAACCGCGCCATGGTTAGGTTTGCATCGTCACGGCGCGGGCGCGTCGTCGGAGGCCTTATCGCCGCCCTAAGCGCCGTCCTCTTTTCCACCTTGGCCATCGCCGACGCCGAGGCAAAAACCACCTTCGCCGCGCGCGAGGTCGTCATCCCCGCCCCGGGATCAAAACAAGCCGCCAACCCCGACCCCCTGACCCTGGCTCCGGCATCCCTCTGCCCCAAAACGCCCTACGGAAAGTGGTACCCTTTCAGTCGTATAACGATGCCCACTCGCGGCATCATGGAGATCAAAAAAGACCGTATCCGCTTCAGCAAACTCGGCGAATTCCGCTTTAAAATTCACCGTGGCCCCCGCAACGTGCCCTATCTCGAACTCCTCGACGTGCCCATGGCTTACGGATACCCTGTTATAGAACACTACATTGTTCTTAATTATGACCATGAGGGGATCGCATTTGAATCGTGCCTTATACAGGTCAGCGCATGCGAAACGGTTAAAAAGGCCAAAAAGGTGATCGAGAACACTTGGCTCCCTCCAAAGATACGGAAATTTGGCTACTGCGCCTACGACACATACATCCCCTATAAAAATCGCCGAGAATGAAGATTCATGACATTGATCCCAGGCGAGTTAACCTAGAGCATTTCCCGCCCCTTTTGAATCGTAAGGGATTCCCTTGAGCGGCGTTTTATGATTCAAGCTAAGGGCTGGATGAGGAGGCCAGCCCCTATGGCACGAACCCTTTCAAACGATCTACGCAAACGAGTGATTGAAGCCGTTAACGGCGGGATGTCGCGGCGGGCAGCGGCGGCGAAGTATGATGTTGGTGAGGCGACGGCGATCCGCTGGGTTGCCCGGTATCGCCGGACCGGAAGTTGGGAACCGGACAAGAGGGGCAGCGGCGCTCCCCGGAGCCCCCTGGACGGGTTGCGGACGGAAATCCTGGCTTTGGTCGAGGAGCAAGCCGACATCACGCTGGGTGAAATCGTCGTTCATTTGCACCGAGCCCATGGCGTGGAAACATCGAAGAGCTCGGTGGACCGGTTCTTTGCTCGACACGGCGTGACATTCAAAAAAAGACTGCGCACGCCAGCGAGCAGGAACGGGCCGACGTAAAGGCGAAGCGTGAGGCGTGGTTCAACGAACAACCGGACCTCAATCCCGAGCATTTGGTCTTCATCGATGAAACCGGTGTATCGACCAAGATGGCCCGTCTGCGTGGCCGATCCTTCCGCGGTGAGCGGTGTCGCGCGCCGGTTCCGCACGGGCATTGGAAAACGACGACATTCGTCGGCGCGCTCAGGCCGTCAGGGATCACCGCCCCAATGACGCTGGACGGGGCCATGACCGGCGCCGCTTTCCTGGCTTACGTAGAACAATGCCTCGCGCCGACTTTAAAGCGTGGCGATATCGTCATTATGGACAACCTGCCCGCTCACAAACGCGCCTCCATCCGAGAGGCCATTGAACGGGTCGGGGCGAGGCTCCTGTTTTTGCCACCCTACAGCCCGGACTTCAATCCAATCGAAATGGCGTTCAGCAAAATCAAGGCGTTGCTCAAAAAGGCCGCCGCCCGAAAAATCGAAGACCTGTGGGACGCCGTCAAAAACGCCATCGACGCGATCACGCCAGGAGAAGCGAAAAACTATTTTACCGCCGCAGGGTATGAGCCAGAATAATCGGGAAACACTCTAGGATAACATCCCAAATTTCAACCACACCCAGTTTCTAAAACAGCGCTTCGGCGCTGTTTTTTTATGCCTTTAACAACAAGGAGGATACACGATGACTGATCACAAAAAGCGGCAAATTGATGATTACGGCCAACGATCCCTTGATAAAATATACCCCTTGGCCAGCCATTTGGAGCGCGACAAACACAATTATTACAACAACGGACGCCACGTTCCGACCATCGGCATCGGCTACGCCGCTGTGGTTTTGGGGCGGGACGGGCGGTGGGTGGTCAAACCGACCTTGGAGGCGGACATGCGCGCGGCGAAGATCCCGCTTGGCGATTCCCAAAAAAAGACCCTGCGCGCCATCGCCGACGAATTGAACAAGGGCGAGAACGCCGACACCAAGCGTCTCGATGGGATGATCACCGCCCTGCGCGGCCCGGAATTGACCCCGGAGCAGACCAAGGCTTTGTTCACTCCGTCCTACGCCCGCTTTTACGACCAGACCCGCAACATCATCGGCGATCCCCTGTTCGCCGCCCTCAGTCCCAAACGTCAGGGGGGGTGACGACATATGCATTTATGTGAATTTTTTCCTTTATTGATCCGACGATTTGGTGTATAAGATGACCCCAACGGCGCGCCATAGGTGCGCCGTTTTCCTGCCGGGATACGGCGGGGAGATGGGAACGTGATGGGAGGGAGATTGAGGATGAGGGAACCGCGCCATGGTTAGGTTTGCATCGTCACGGCGCGGGCGCGTCGTCGGAGGCCTCATCGCCGCCCTAAGCGCCGTCCTCTTTTCCTCCTTGGCCATCGCCGACGCCGAGGCCGAGGCAAAAATCACCCTCGCCGCGCGCGAGGTCGTCATCCCCGCCCCGGGATCAAAACAAGCCGCCAACCCCGACCCGCTGGCCTTGGCTCCGGCGCCCCTCTGCCCCAAAACACCCTACGGCAAGTGGTATCCTTTCAGCCGCCGGACAATGCCTATTTTCGGCATTATGGAGATCAAGAAAGACCGCATCCGCTTCGGCAAGCTCGGCGAATTCCGCTTCAAAATTCACCGGGGGCCCCGCAACGTGCCTTACCTCGAACTCCTCGACGTGCCCGTGGCTTACGGATACCCCGTTATAGAACATTACATTGTTCTTAATTATGACCATGAGGGGATCGCTTTTGAATCGTGCCTCATATGGGTCAATACATGCAGAACGGCGGAATATGCTAGAGATATAATTGGAAACGCTTGGCTTCCCAAAGAAAAACAAAAAGATAATTACTGCAATGGAGATACATACATCCCCTATAAAAATCGCAGGGAATAGCGAACGCAGCACCGTGCCCAAGAGGTTTACAAATTAAAGCCCCAGCCCAACTACCCTCAATCCCCCAAACAGCGCTTCGGCGCTGTTTTTTTTATGCACCTAACAGTATGGAGAATCTCTTATGACCAAACAAAAGGCGAACCTCGATTTATATGGGCAATCCTTAAATAAAATATATTCGCTCGCAGGAGGCGCGGAGGGACCAGGGAAAACCTACTACAACGACGGACGCCACGTTCCGACCATCGGCATCGGTTACGCCGCCGTGGTTTTGGGGCGGGACGGGCGGTGGGTGGTCAAGCCGACCTTGGAGGCGGACATGCGCGCGGCGAAGATCCCGCTTGGCGATTCCCAAAAAAAGACCCTGCGCGCCATCGCCGACGAATTGAACAAAGGCGAGAACGCCGACACCAAGCGTCTCGATGGGATGATCACCGCCCTGCGCGGCCCGGAATTGACCCCGGAGCAGACCAAGGCTTTGTTCACTCAGTCCTACGCCCGCTTTTACGACCAGACCCGCAACATCATCGGCGATCCCCTGTTCGCCGCCCTCAGTCCCAAACGTCAGGGGGGGTGACGACATGTGCATTTATGTGAATTTTTTCCTTTATTGATCCGACGATTTGGTGTATAAGATGACCCCAACGGCGCGCCATAGGTGCGCCGTTTTCCTGCCGGGATACGGCGGGGAGATGGGAACGTGATGGGAGGGAGATTGAGGATGAGGGAACCGCGCCATGGTTAGGTTTGCATCGTCACGGCGCGGGCGCGTCGTCGGAGGCCTTATCGCCGCCCTAAGCGCCGTCCTCTTTTCCACCTTGGCCATCGCCGACGCCGAGGCCGAGGCAAAAATCACCCGCGCCGCGCGCGAGGTCGTCATCCCCGCCCCGGGATCAAAACAAGCCGCCAACCCCGACCCGCTGGCCCTGGCTCCGGCACCCCCCTGCCCCAAAACACCCTACGGCAAGTGGTACCCTTTCAGCCGGATAACGATGCCCACCCTGGGCATCATGGAGATCAAGAAAGACCGCATCCGCTTCGGCAAGCTCGGCGAATTCCGCTTCAAAATTCACCGGGGGCCCCGCAACGTGCCTTACCTCGAACTCCTCGACGTGCCCGTGGCTTACGGATACCCCATTATAGAACATTACATTGTTCTTAATTATGACCATGAGGGGATCGCTTTTGAATCGTGCCTCATATGGGTCAATACATGCAGAACAGAAAAAAGAGCTAAAAACGCGATCGAGAACACTTGGCTCCCCCCAAAAAAACAAAAGAATGATTTCTGTGGTTGGCACACATACATTCCTTATAAAAACCGCAGAGAATGAAGATTCCAAGCAAGTTGATTTAAGGTAACATCCCAAAATTCAGCTATACCCAATTTCCAAAAAACAGCGCCTCCGCGCTGTTTTTTTTGTGCCCTTAACAACATGGAGGACAAAAAATGACCGAGAACAAAATTAGCGATCCGTACAAACAGTCGTTGGGTCATATCTACGACATTGCCCGAGGAATAGAAGGAAGAATGCAATCCACCTACTACAACGACGGTCGCCACGTTCCGACCATCGGCATCGGTTACGCCGCCGTGGTTTTGGGGCGGGACGGGCGGTGGGTGATCAAGCCGACCTTGGAGGCGGACATGCGCGCGGCGAAGATCCCGCTGGGCGATTCCCAAAAAAAGACCCTGCGCGCCATCGCCGACGAATTGAACAAGGGCGAGAACGCCGACACCAAGCGTCTCGATGGGATGATCTCCGCCCTGCGCGGCCCGGAACTTAATCCAGAACAGACCAAGGCTTTGTTCGCGCAGTCCTACGCCCGCTTTTACGACCAAACCCGCAACATCATCGGCGATCCCCTGTTCGCCGCCCTCAGTCCCAAACGTCAGGGGATTTTGACGCTGGTCACGTATCAGTCCCCGGCCAGCGTCCGGCGCGAACGGGACGCCTTGCAAAAGGCCCTTCGGGCGGGGGACATGAAGGACGTCGGGCGCATCCTTATCCGTATCGGCAGATACCTACACGACGAAAGTCGTGGCCTCAGTTTCGCCAAGCACTTCATGAACACCAACGAGAAAGGCACGGTTACGGTGAACAATGGGGATACCCTCGGCGCTATTTCCGCGCGTTATCACGTTCCCCTACGCGCCGTCATGGCGGCGAACCCGGACATTGCGAACGCCGATAAAATTCGCGCCGGAGACCTGATTTGTCTGCCCCGTGCGGCGTATCGGCAAAAACCCGGCGATCTTTGGGCCGACGCCCCGGCGGCGCCATCCGCCCAAGGTCCCGCACAAAACCCTTCCGACGCGCCCGGCGCGGCCTCCAAGGCGCAAGTCGGGGCGACAAAAGATGCCGGCAAAGACGGCCTGTCGGGCAATCCCGCTCCCGATAACCGCCCCGTCCATAAATCGGGGAAAGGCGCACCGACGGACCAGGGAAACGCGCCCAAACAAGCCGTCCCCGGGCAAAGCGGCGACGGGGCGGGAACGGCGCCCCATGCCCAAAATGCGCCGTCCCAAGATGCCCCCACGGCCCAAAACAAAGTCACGGCAAAAGACAAAGCCGCCCCCCAAAACAAGCCTGCGGGAAACGGGGAGACGAAGGAGAAGGACGCGGCCCCGGGAACGGCGGGGAAAGTTCCCGCCCCGGCGAAAACTCCCGGCCCCGATCTTTCGCAAAACGCCATCGACCGGTTGAGCCACCTTTACGGCGACCGCGCGCGGGCATCGCGTGTGCTGCGCGGAACCATCCCCGAGCAAGTCCGAAACAAGGACTTCTTCACCCACGCCAACGACGGCGTCGCCGCCCTGAAGGCGATCTTGGCCCCCAAGATATTGGCCCCCAAGAAAAGCCCCTTGCCAATGAGCACGGCCCCAAAAAACACGGCCCCGGGAAACAGAAAAGCCGCCGCGAAAGGGGGATTTTCGCCGATCCCCACGCGATCGCCTTTTCCGTCGGCCTCGCCCGTTCCATCGTCGCCTTCATCGTCGGCTTCATCGTCATCACCCACGTCCGCCCGCGCGGCCGTTCCATCATCGAAAACGGCCGAGATCGCCGGGCTGTTGCTCGACAAGGCAATGGCCGAACGGGTGATGACGTCGAAGGCCTACGCAAGCGCCAGCCATCCGCTGCACGCCTTCGCGGCGAACGCGGTGCGCAATTTCTTCAAGGCCGCCTACGCCGACAACACCCCCAACGCCCCGCAACGCACCACCATCGCCCAGGAACCGGGACGCGCGCGGGCCATCGCATGGATCGAACACCAGCGCGCCACCCCGCCCGCGGGCACCCGCGCAGACCGCCTGGTCAAAATCGCCGCCCACCGAAAAACCACCGGAAAATGGCCCCGGTGAGAATGACGTCATTGTTTCGGTCCACACGACAAAGACCGACCGGGACCCCTGATTTTTCCCGATCGGTCTTTAATGTCAAGAATGTGGTCTCAACCTTACAAATCGGTATCTTTACAATGCCTTTCCATCCGTGCTGTCTTATAACCCTAAGATGAGCATGGGATACATACCACGCACCGGACCGATAAGCCGCAACAACAAGGATCAAACCGCGAAAACGGGTTTCATCCGGTCGCGACGTGGTCCCCTTTCGCTTCTTTTGGATTTTTGAACCGCCTGTTCATGTTAATGCTTTTAAAATCGACACTGCGAGAAAACATCGTGCGTTAACCTTCAAGACAATACCCACCGCGGTCACGATACGTGGCGTTTTCGCCCACGCATCGCATGGTTCGCGCTATCACTGGTCCGGCCCGAAGTTCCAATACTCAGACCCCGTCCGGTCGATGGGCCGGGCGGACCGAATAATGCCATGACCGATTTAATCGTCGTTCAAGCCTAACTATGGAGAGCTGAATTAATGACCGATTCACACCTTGGCGCATTTCTGCTGCAGTGGATCAAAAGTCCACAGGAAATGGGATCTCTGGTCCCCAGCGGGGGCACCCTGGCCAACGCCATGGCGCGCCAAGTCGGCATGCGTGAAAACGGAACCATTATCGAACTGGGCGCGGGTACCGGCGTGATCACAAGCGTCCTTTTAAAAGCGGTTTCCCGTGCCGACCAACTGATCGTGGTGGAGAATAATCCGAATTTGGCCGGATTGCTGCGTGGAACGTTTCCCGATGCCCAGATTGTCGAACGCGATGCCGCCAAACTGGGCGTCATCGCGCGTGAACACAATGTCGGCGAGGCGTGCGATATCGTCTCGGGGTTGCCGTTCCTGCTGCTGACACGCAAAAAACAATACGCCATTTTAAAGCAGGCCTTCGCCCTGATCGGCTCGGGGGGCACCTTTGTGCAGTTCACCTATGGCCCGAAAACACCGATCTCGCCCAAAGTGCTCAACCGATTGGGGATCACCGGAAGGCGCGTCGCCTTCGTGTGGCGAAACATGCCTCCCGCGTTCGTCTGGCGTTTTGAAAAACGCCGTACAGCGGCGTTCGAGGCCAGCCACGAAGGCGTTCTCTCCGACTCGCCCGCGCATGGCGCGCCCTCGCCGTCTTCGGCGTAATCCTCTTCGAACCATCGCGACCCGAGAAACCATCCCGACCCGAGCAAAATCACCGAAACCGACCTCGCGTTGAGTCCAAAACAAAGAAACTGCACCATGAAACGATCCTTGATTACACGTTTTCTTCACCTTCTTCTGGCATCGTCGATCGTCTTCCAGCTTGTCGTCACCTGGGTCATGCGCGTTCCCCGCCCCGCCATCGGTCGCGCCGCCAATTTCGGTTTCGAACTGCACCAATACGGGGGGCTCGTCAGCTTTACCGTCATCATGCTGTTTTGGATATGGACCCTGGTCCGTCGCCGGGAGACCTCGGTAAAGACGCTGATACCCTGGTTTTCCACAAACGAGCGGCGCGCCGTCATTGACGATCTCAAGACCCACGCCGACGCCCTGAAAAAAGGTCGCCTGCCCGAGCCCGACGAAAAATCCCCGCTGGCCAGTGCGATCCACGGCCTGGGCCTGACCATCGCGACGATCCTCGCCGTCAGTGGAACTTTTATTTTCTTCTCGATGGCGCCGAACGGCGCCCTGACCGCCCTGGGCTGGGGCGCGGCGCAGGTTCACGGCGCCGTCGCCAACTTGATGTGGGCCTATTTGATCGCCCACGCCTCGCTCGCGGTGCTGCACCAAATCATGGGGCACCGCATCTTGCAGCGCATGTTTTCGGTCGGATAAATTTTTTCCCCTCAAACGTGGCGCGCCCCGAAAAACCTGCCTGGATAGGTTCGTCAAGGCAGAAATACGCCGCCAACGTCATCACGACGTTTGCCTTCGCGGGCCGGGGGCGATATCTTGTGCCGGCGAGCCGACGTATCGTGCGCCCGGCGCGGCGGCGCGCCGGCATTTTCGCGCAAAGACCAAGCAACTGAAAAACCCCGCCGGGGAGTGGAGACGTTCGTGGCCGAACACAGCGAAGAAGCGCTTTTTAGGGAAATCAACGATGAACTGCGGCAGGATTCCATCGCCAAGATTTGGAAGAGATACGGCGCCTATATTCTTGGCGTGACGATCGCCATTATCATAGGCGTCGCCGGTTACCAAGGCTGGAAAACATACGACACCCATCACCGGGAAAAATACGGCGAACGCCTCCACGCGGCTTTTACCCTGGCGGCCCAAGGCAAGATCGACGCTGCCGTGACCGACCTCAACGCCCTGGCTAAAAAAGCCGGTGGCGGATATGCGATGATCGCCCGCTTCAAGGAAGCCGCGCTTTTGTTGGAAAAAAAGGACGCCTCGGGGGCAATCGCGATCTATGACGCGCTCAGCGCGAACGCCAGCCTCGACCCTCTATATCGCGACATCGCCGCCATCGAAAGCGCGCAGGCGTCGATAAGCCTTCCCGGCGCCGAGGCGCACGCCGACGCCGTCATTAAACGCCTGCAGCCGATCGAGGCCGCCGACAACCCCCTGCGTTTTAGCGCCCAGGAAGTTTCCGCCGCCTATTACCTGAAAAAAGGCGACCGCAAAAAAGCGCACGACCTTTTCAACGCCATCGCCACCGACGCCAGCGCGCCACAGTCGTTGCGCACCCGCGCCGGCGAATTGGCCGCGGCGTTGGCCGCTAATTGAGGCTCCGAACATGACGTCAGAACGCATCGATACGCCCCCCCCCCTCACGGTCGCGCCCTTCCCACGGGCAAAACGCCGCCTGGGGGGGCTATCGGCGCTCGTTTTGACGATGGGTGCGCTGAGCCTACTCGGCGGTTGCGACACTTGGTTCGGCACTTCCAGCGCCCCGCCGCTGCCCGGTAAGCGTATTTCCGTCCTGACCCATCAAAGCACGCTGACGCCGGACGCCCAACTCAAGGCTAAACCCATTTTGCTGCCCGCCCCCTCACCCAACCCCGATTGGCCGCAGCAGGGAGGCTATGCCAACCACGCCATGTATCACATCCAGGTCAACGCCACCCTGCATGAAGCATGGCGCGTCAATATCGGCGCCGGAGCCAGTTCGAGCCGGCGCTTCGTCACCTCGCCGATCGCGGCCGAGGGCAAAGTCTTCGCCATGGACACCGAAACCAACGTCGGCGCCTATGACGCCAAGACCGGAGCCCGGTTGTGGCGCGTCTCGCTGACCCCCAAAGACGAGAGCAGCAGCCTAATTTCGGGTGGATTGGCCTACGACCACGGACGGGTTTTCGTCACCACCGGGTTCGCCCAAGTGATCGCGCTGGACAGCGCCACCGGAAAGGTCTTGTGGCGCAGCCCGGTCGATGGACCTATACACTCCGGCCCCACGGCGCGCGGCGGGCGCGTGTTTACGGTCACCCTGAACAATACCCTGTACGCCCTGGCCGCCTCCGACGGTCGGACGCTGTGGACCCACAACGCCATCGCCGAGGGCGCAAGCCTGCTCGGCGGGGGCAGTCCCGCCGTCGATCAGGGGGTCGTCGTCGCCCCCTTCACGTCGGGCGAGCTGCTGGCGTTCAAGGTTGACAACGGACTGATGGTGTGGGCCGATTCACTAACCTCGGTACAACGCACGAACGCTATTTCGACAATTTCCCAGATCAAGGCGTCGCCCGTCATCGATCGCGGTCGGGTTTTCGCCATCGGTAACGGCGACGTCATGGTCGCCATCGACCTGCGCACGGGGAAACGCCTTTGGGATAAGGCCATCGGTGGACAACAAACCATCTGGACGGCGGGCGATTACCTGTATCTGATCACCAATAATCAAGAACTGATCGCGATATCGCGCGCCGATGGGGAAATTCATTGGGTGCGGCAACTGCCCGAGTACACGGACCCCAAAACCCGCCTACACCCTGTTATCTGGACCGGACCCTTGCTCGCCAGCAACCGGCTTATCGTCGCCGGATCCAAGGGACAAGCCCTCGCTATTTCTCCTTATACCGGGAAAATTCTCGGTCAGGTCGAAATGCCTTCGGGCGTTTCCGTCCCGCCGATTATCGCGGGTGGCAGCGTTTATTTCCTGACCGACAACGCACAGCTGATCGCCTATCGCTGAACAGCCAACGCCGGGCCCCAAGAGGCCTGATGGAGTTCCTGCCCGATGCCCTTGACCGTCGCCATTATCGGCCGCCCCAACGTGGGGAAATCCACGCTATTCAACCGTCTGGCGGGTAAGCGTCTGGCTATTGTCGATGACACTCCCGGCGTCACCCGGGACCGCCGCGCCGCGCCGGGGCGGATCGCCGACCTCGCTTTCACCGTGGTCGATACCGCCGGACTGGAAGAAGCCTTCGACGATTCCTTGGAAGCGCGCATGCGCACGCAAACCGAAACCGCCGTCGATCAGGCCGACGTCGGGTTGTTGCTGATCGACGCCCGCGCCGGGGTCACGCCGATGGACAAGCACTTCGCGTCCTGGCTGCGCAAACGCAAGACCCCGGTTATTCTGATCGCCAACAAATGCGAGGGCCGCGCCGGTCAAAGCGGCATGATCGAGGCCTTCGAACTGGGCCTGGGCGAGCCGATCGCCATTTCCGCCGAACACGGCGAGGGTATGGGCGAATTGTATGACGCCCTGCGCCCGCTGCACGATGCCCGGCGGGAAAAAGAAACATGGCAGGACAAAAAAGCCGACGCCCAATCCCACCCCGCGCCGACCACCGCCGCCGTGAATGACGATCGAAATGGAAAAGGTGAAGCCGAAGCCCCCGACACCCTCACGGACGACGATGCCGACGGCGAACCCCGATTGATCCAAATGGCGATCGTCGGTCGCCCCAATGTGGGAAAATCCACCCTGATCAACCACTTGATCGGCGAGGACCGCCTGCTCAGCGGTCCCGAGGCCGGCATCACCCGCGACGCCATCACCATTCCCCTGCATCACAAAGGGCGGCGGGTCGATCTCGTCGATACGGCGGGGCTGCGCCGCAAGGCCAAGATCACCGAAAAAATCGAAGGCCTGTCCAGCGCCAATACCCTAAACGCCATTCGTTTCGCGCAGGTCGTCGTTCTCGTGCTCGACGCCCAGGATCTTCTTGAAAAACAGGACCTGACCATCGCCCGTTTGGTCGCGGACGAAGGGCGCGCCTTGATCATCGCCGTCAACAAATGGGATATGGTGCGTGACAAAAAGGGCGCGTTGCAACGCCTGGCCGATCGCCTGGAAACGTCATTGCCCCAGGTTCGCGGCGTTCCCGTCGTCACTTTGAGCGCACACACGGGGAAGGGCGTCGCCGCCCTTATTCCTAAGGCCCTATCCGTTTACGATGCATGGAACACGCGGATATCGACGGGCAAGCTAAACCGTTGGCTGGAAATCACCACGGAACGCCATCCGCCGCCCTTGGCCAAGGGACGGCGGATCAAGGTGCGCTACATGACGCAGGTCAAAAGCCGCCCGCCGACCTTCGCCGTCTTCGTCAGCCAGCCCGAGGGCATGCCCGAATCGTACCTGCGCTATCTGACTCACGCCCTGCGCGAGGACTTCGCCTTGGAAGGTTTGCCGATCCGTATCTTAATGCGTAAAGGCGCCAACCCTTACGCCCCGGATTGAGCGGCGTCACCGAAAAGGGAGATTTTTGCCCGCCCCATTGGGCGTGCTATCCTTTTACACCTTCGATCTTCTTTTTTAACCTCTAGCGATGTGGAACCCGTTCCCGCATGTCCGATATCGGCGCCGCGTTTGTCGCGGCTTTTCATCTTATCGTCAGCATGGATCCTCGCCTGGCCGAAATCGTTTTTCTTTCGTTCCGGGTCAGCTTCCTCGCCGTCACCCTGGCCACCGTGGTCGGACTGCCGGTGGGCGCGGCGGTCGCCTTGTTCCGCTTTCCCGGGCGCAAGATGGCGATCGTCGCCCTGAATTCCATGATGGGGTTGCCGCCCGTCGTCGTCGGTCTCATCGTGTATCTATCATTATC
Organism: Varunaivibrio sulfuroxidans; assembly: GCF_029318635.1. Classification (NCBI taxonomy): domain Bacteria; kingdom Pseudomonadati; phylum Pseudomonadota; class Alphaproteobacteria; order Rhodospirillales; family Magnetovibrionaceae; genus Varunaivibrio; species Varunaivibrio sulfuroxidans. The sequence continues at coordinate 918,090 of NZ_CP119676.1, forward strand.
CCGGTCGGGTCCGCTCGGCGTGTTCGGGCTCCTATTTACCCCCAGCGCCATGATTATCGCGCAGTTTTTATTGATCACACCGATTATCGCCGCCCTCGCCCGCCAAGTCATCGAAGACCTGTGGCGTGAATACGAGGAACAGCTCCGCTCCTTGGGCGCAGGCCCCCTGCGTGCGCTGTTCACTTTGTTGTGGGACGGGCGATTTTCTCTGTTCACCGCGGTACTCGCGGGTTTTGGCCGCGCCAGCGCGGAAGTCGGCGCGGTGATGATCGTCGGTGGCAACATCGACCATGTCACCCGGGTCATGACCACCGCGATCTCGTTGGAGGTCAGCAAGGGCGATCTGCCGCTCGCCCTCGGCCTCGGCCTCATCTTGATATCGATTTCAATCAGCGTGAACGCCGCCGTGTTTTGGATCCGCGAGCGCGCGAGCCGACACCTCTATGCGTGAGCCCTCGATCATGTTGACATCTTCCCTCCTGGTTGCCATCGTCCCCGCATGATGAGCGAAATTCTCCCCCTTGAATTGAAAAACGTCTGCTTTCGCGTCGACACGATGCCCTTGATCAAGGACATGAACCTGCGCATCGAGAGCGCCAGGCGGGTATTGATTTTAGGGCCAAACGGCGCCGGGAAGAGCCTCCTCTTGCGCATTTGTCATGGACTGGTGCGCCCCAGCGAGGGGCAAGTGATCTGGCACGGCGACGCCGTCGATCCCGCACGCCACCAGGCGATGGTTTTTCAAAGACCGGTGATGCTGCGCCGTTCGGTGCGCGCCAACGTAGCCTATGCCCTGACGCTGAGGGGGATCGACGCCCGCCATCGCCGCGACATCGTCGATGAAGCCCTCGAACGCACCGGAATCCGCCGGCTCGCCGACCGGTCCGCCCGGACGCTGTCCTTCGGCGAGCAACAAAAATTGGCGTTTTCACGCATTTGGGCGCTGAAACCCAAAGTGCTTTTTTTGGACGAACCGACCGCCAGCCTCGATCCTTCGGCGACCCACGTTATCGAGAACGTAATCAACGCCATACATGCCCTGGGGACCACCATCGTCATGGTTTCGCACGATTTCGGTCAGGCCGAACGTTTGGCCGACGAGGTGTTGTTCCTCCATCGCGGGCGCCTACTCGAACAATCTCCGGCGAAGGCTTTCTTCAAGGAACCGAAAAACGACCTGGCGCAAGCCTTCATGAACGGGAAGCTTCTGTGGTGGCGGCGGGGCAGCGGTCCGCGGCGCGACCCTATTCACAATCGCTAGGCTGCCCGAGCATTGGGTTCCCCAAACGCCAACCTCTCCGAAACCACGATCCGGGGCGTAAAAACGCCCAAAAAAGCGTAATTTCGTGACGATCCCTTTACATTTTTCTTTCGTGGCGTTATCAGCGCGATAAAATATTCACGCACGGACAAACGTCGCGCGGGCGGGGATTGGCGTACGTTGCGCTATTCGCCCCGACAAAATAGGACAAAGGTAGACTATCATGAAGGCTCTGCGTCTTGGTCTTCTCGCCCTGATGGCGAGTATTATGCCTCTTGCGGCCCAGGGGGCGGAAAAATCCGTCGCCATTACCCAGATCGTCGCCCATCCCGCCCTCGACGCCTGTCGCAAGGGCATCAAGGACGCCCTGGCCGACGCCGGATACGTCGCCGGGAAAAACCTGAAGTGGACGTACGAAAGCGCCCAAGGCAGTCCCACCACGGCGGCCCAAGTCGCGCAGAAATTCATCGGCGAAGCCCCCGATGTAATCGTCGCTATCGCCACCCCCTCGGCGCAGAGCGTGGCCGCCAACACCAAAACCATCCCCTTGGTGTTCAGCGCCGTGACCGACCCGGTGGGGGCTAAACTGGTCTCCAACATGGAACACCCCGGTAAAAATATTACCGGCGTCACCGACCTGTCGCCGATCGGCGCGCACATGCGCCTGATCAAGCGCATCGTCCCGACGGTGAAACGCTTGGGGATCGTCTATAACCCCGGCGAAGCCAACTCGGTATCGCTGGTCAATCTGGTGAAGAGCGAGGCTCCCAAGATCGGGATGTCCGTGGTCGAGGCGGCGGCCTATAAATCCAGCGACGTGCTCGACGCCACCCGGTCCCTGGTCGGCAAGGTGGACGCCATTTATATTCCCACCGACAACACCGTCGTTTCGGCCTTCGAGGGCGTGGTCAAGGTCGCCGAAGAGGCGAAAATCCCCCTCTTCGCCGCCGACACCGACTCGGTGAAGCGCGGCGCCATCGCCGCCGCCGGTTTTAACTATTACGATGTCGGGCGGCAGACCGGGGCCATGGTCGCCCGTATTCTGAACGGTGAAAAACCCGGCGACATGGCGGTCGAGGGCGTCTCCAAGACCGAACTGTACCTAAACCTTCGCGCCGCCGCCAAGATGGGCGTCACCGTTCCCACCGACATCGTCAAAGAAGCCAAGGACGTGATCCGCTAAAACGGGGTTCACGAAAAACGGGTGACACACTTTAACCAGGACGCGCGATGAGTTCATTTGCCTTTCTCGGCGCGATCGAGACCGGACTGCTGTTCGGTCTCGTTGCGCTTGGGGTCTTTCTTTCCTTTCGGGTGTTGGAATTTCCCGACCTCACCGTTGACGGCAGTTTTCCGTTGGGGGCGGCGGTGTCGGCGAGCCTGATCGTCTCGGGGGTGAACCCCTATCTGGCGACACTGGCGGCGATCGGGGCCGGCGCCCTGGCGGGCCTGATGACCGCGTGGCTCAACGTGCGCCTGAAAATTCTCCATCTTTTGGCGTCGATCCTGACCATGATCGCGCTCTATTCGATCAATCTTCGCATTATGGGGCGCCCCAATATCGCCCTGCTGGGCGACGATACGGTCTTCACGGTGCTGCAAAACTTGCCCATCGCGATGCATATCGCCACCCCCATCGTGCTCGCCGTCGTCGTCTTGGTCGTCAAAATCGCCCTCGACTTTTTTCTTTCTTCGCAATTGGGGTTGGCGATGCGCGCCACCGGCATTAACGATCGCATGGCCCGCGCCCAGGGTGTAAACACGAAATTTCATATTCTCCTGGGGATGGCGATCAGCAACGCCCTCGTCGCCCTCGCCGGCGCCCTGTTCGCACAAAGCCAGGGCTTCGCCGACGTCACCTTAGGCGTCGGCGTGATCGTCGTCGGCCTGGCGGCGGTGATCGGCGGCGAGGCGATCGTCCCGCCACGCACCGTGTTTCTGGCGACGCTGGGCTGCGTCATCGGTTCGATCCTCTATCGCTTGGCGATGGCGTTGGCCCTGAACGCCGATTTCATCGGCCTGAAGACCCAGGATTTGAACTTGATCACCGCGGTCCTGGTGACCCTCGCCATGGTCTTGCCGGGTATGCGCAATCCCCTACGCCCGCGCCGCGCGAAAGGGCCACCTCATGATTGAAGCCAAGGGCCTGCACGTCACCTTCAACCCCGGAACCCCGATGCAAACCCGCGCCATGCGTGGCATCGACCTAACCATTTCCGAAGGCGAATTCGTCACCGTGATCGGCTCCAACGGGGCCGGAAAAAGCACCTTCCTGAACGCGCTGGCCGGAGAAATCATCGTTGACCACGGCCACATCGTGATTGACGGCGACGACGTCACGAAATGGCCCACGGCGCGCCGCGCCGGGCGGGTCGCGCGCGTCTTCCAAGACCCCTTGGGGGGAAGCTGCGCCAATCTGACCATCGCCGAAAACATGGCCCTGGCCGCATCCAGGGGCAAGCGCCGCCGCCTATGGCCGGCCCTGACCCACACCATGCGCGAGACTTTCAAGGCGCGCATCCACGAATTGGACCTGGGTCTGGAAAATCGCCTCAACGACAAGATGGAATTGCTGTCGGGCGGACAGCGTCAGGCCGTCAGTCTGCTGATGGCGACCTTGCGGCCGATGAAAATCCTCCTCCTCGACGAGCACACCGCCGCGCTCGACCCGAAGACGGCGGCCTTCATCTTGGATCTGACCCGCACCATCGTCCGCGAACGCCGCCTGACCACGGTGATGGTCACCCACTCCATGCGTCAGGCCTTGGATATCGGAGATCGCACCGTGATGCTGCACGAGGGACGGGTCGTGCTCGACGTATCGGGAAGCGAGCGCCGGGGGTTAACGATCGAAGACCTGCTGCACATGTTCGAAAAGGTGCGTGGGGAAACCATCGACGACGACGCCCTGCTCCTAGGCTAAGCCCCGACGGATATACCCGCAGGAAAATTGGGGACGATTTTCAACGAAAGACGTATTATCTATTGACCAAGCGTTATATACATATTGACTTAACGATCACGAAACAAGGCGACGGCCATTCTCATGGAAAAGCACGCTCACAAGGATACGCAAACGCCATCCATGACCGACCCTTTTGGGCGGCGTATCCGTTATCTTCGCGTGTCGGTGACGGACCGCTGCGACTTCCGCTGTCAATATTGCATGTCGGAAGACATGACCTTTTTGCCCAAAGCCGACATCCTGAGCCTTGAAGAACTCGATCGGGTCTGCAGCGCCTTCATCCGCCGAGGCGTGAAAAAACTCCGTCTGACGGGCGGCGAACCTCTGGTCCGGCGCGGCGTCATGGACTTGGTGCGCGAACTGTCGCGCCACTTGCGTAGCGGCGCCCTCGAAGAATTAACCTTGACCACCAACGCCAGCCAATTGGCCAAATACGCCCATCAGCTGGCCGGCCATGGCGTCAAGCGGGTCAACGTTTCCTTGGATACGCTGGATCCCAAAAAATTCGCCGAAATCACCCGCCGCGGCGCCCTCGATAAGGTCCTGAGCGGGATTGACGCGGCCCGGGACGCCGGGTTGAAAATTAAGATTAACACCGTCGCCTTGCGCGGATTCAATGAATTTGAGTTGGACGATCTCGTCATATGGTGCGCAAAACGAGGTTTCGACCTGACCTTTATCGAAACCATGCCGTTGGGCGATATTGGCGGCGATAGAACGGAACAATACCTCCCCCTGAGCACGGTGCGCGCACGCTTGTCGGCGCGCTGGACGCTTGTTGACAACAGCCATTTCTCCGGTGGCCCGGCGCGTTATGTCACCCTCGAAGAAAGTGGTCAAAGAATTGGCTTCATCACGCCGATGACCCACAATTTTTGCGATACCTGCAACCGCGTGCGCATAACGGCGACAGGAAAGTTATATATGTGCCTAGGTCAAGATAGCGCCGTTGACCTGCGTGAACCTTTGCGCCACAGCGAAAGCGACGTCGCCCTTAACGCCGCCATCGACAAAGCCATCGCGCTTAAGCCCCGGGGGCACGATTTTACGATCGAGGAAGGTCGCTCCGGGCCCGCCGTCGCCCGACATATGAGCGTAACCGGCGGATAGCCAGCATCATACGCATAGGGTATACTTCCCGCGCAATCGATCCGGCGGGACCTTATGAAATTCAAAACCATCGCCTTCGTCGCGGCGCGCCAAAAAGAGGCGCAGGATGCTCTCGTTCGCTTGAAGGCGCGCTACAAACATGTTCCGCCCTCGCGCGCCGACATTATCGTCGCCCTAGGCGGGGACGGCTATATGTTGCGCACCTTGCACCACTACCTCAATAGGCGCGTTCCGATCTATGGCATGAACCGCGGGACGGTCGGCTTTTTGATGAACGCCTATCGCGAAACGGGGCTTCTCAAACGGTTAGGCCGGGCCGAACCCGTGGAGCTGCATCCCCTGCGGATGATCGCAACCGACACCAAGGGGATCGTCCACGAGGCCCTCGCCATCAATGAAGTCTCTTTGCTGCGTCAGACCCGTCTCGCCGCGAAAATCCGCATCATCGTCGATGGCGTCACCCGATTGGAGGAAATGATCTGCGATGGCGTCCTCGTCTCCACGCCTGCCGGCAGCACCGCCTATAATCTTTCCGCCCACGGACCGATCATCCCGATCGGCGCGGGCGTGCTGGCGTTGACCCCGATCAGCGCTTTCCGTCCCCGGCGCTGGCGCGGCGCGCTCCTGCCGCATAACGCCGAAGTAACCTTCGACATACTCGACCCGGCGCAACGCCCGGTCAGCGCGGTCGCGGACGGCACCGAGGTGCGCCGGGTGCAATCGGTGAGCGTACGCGAGGATCGGGCGAACAAGCCGATCCTCTTGTTCGATCCGGAACACAACCTGGAGAACCGCATTCTCACCGAGCAGTTTTTACCCTAAACCCGCGGACAGACCCCGATCTAACGCCAACACCCGGGAGAAAACACAAATGACACCCCGAAACAACACGATAAACTATATCGAATTTCCTCTCATCGACGCCAAGGAAACCCAGCGCTTTTATGCGCAGGCCTTCGGGTGGGAATTTACCGCCTGGGGCGAGGACTACCTCGGCTTTAGCGGGGCCGGGATCGACGGCGGTTTCAACGCCGTGGATGACGCGAAACCGACCGAACCCGGCATCCTTGTGGTGTTATACGCCGACGATCTAGAACGAAAAAATGAGCTCGTCGCCACCGCCGGGGGGGAAATCACCAAACCGATTTATGCCTTTCCCGGTGGGCGCAGGTTCCATTTCCGCGATCCCAACGGCAATGAACTGGCCGTCTGGTCGGCATGACCAATTCGCAAACCCAACACACACAACACTCTAAAACCCGGTAGAGCATCGGGCGACGTAAACGTGTCGTTATCGCCGCAGTCGAACGCATGCGTTCGCGGCTGTCTCCTCTTTTTGCACCCTCGACGCACAAATAAGGTGCAAAACTACAGCGCCTTGCCCACATCTGAGAAAGGCGCCTCACGCCTGCGTTTTCGCGTAAAAAAAATAATAACGAGAGGACAACTCCCATGGCCGCAAAAACCGCCATAACCATAAAAACCTTCACATTGCTTTTTGTATTCACGACCGTTCTAAGCGGCGCGCTTGGCCGCACGCCCATGGTCCACGCCGCGGACATCCCCCCCGGTCGCCCCGGCGCCCCAACTCACGTCGATCGCACCATTACCCTAGCGATTAAGGACAAAGGCTTCGGCCCGAAAACCATCAAGGTTAGGGCGCATGAAACCGTTCGTTTCGTCGTTAAAAACCATGACAATATCCATCACGCATTCGTCCTGGGCGCAAAAAAGAACCCCGCGACGACCCCATCGGCCATGTTGGCCACGCTTGACGGCGAAGACGTTGAACTGACCCCGACGGCGCCCTGGTCCGTTGACATTCCCGCAGGCGCGAGTCGAGGCCTGATCTGGACTTTCGCGTCGGCGGGCGCGGTCACGTTTTACTGCACCCAACCCGGACACGAGGCCGAGGGCATGCACGGCACGATCTCCGTCATAAAATAATTTTTCTCCCCTCAAGCCATGGAGGGGGAGCGTTCGCCCCCCCCCTTTCCCGATTAGGGTCAGATTAATAGGTTCTGACCCTAAACCGACGGAAATAAAGCGGCGCGTTGACATTACGCCAACGGGAAGCTTTAGGCTCGTCTTCGATTATGACAATCAGAGTCACCGACAAGGGGGGTACATCTATGAAAATGGACACCGCTTCGTTTCTCGGTTTATGCGTTTTGGTCTTAACAACGGTGCATGCGCCATCTGCGCGCGCGGAGGAATCGGTAACCTTCGGAGAAGCCGGCTCCGCCGCTCATGTCGATCGCACCGTCGTCGTCGAGATGAAGGCCATGGCGGAAAAAGGCATGACCGACACCATGACCGTACCTTGGGCGGTAAGCGTTCCTGCGGGTAAGACCAAAGAACTGATCTGGAAATTCGCGGGTCCCCCGACCAAAATCAAGTTCGACTGCAACATTCCCGGTCATTACGAATCGGGCATGACCGGCGTTATCGACATCACAAAATAGTCTTGTCGCTTCACCACGCCACCGGCGCTTAATGCGCCGGTGGCGTGATTCGGTGGGTTTTTCGCCCGCCTTGCAATCTATCCCTTAAGGCCCTTGTACGTATCCGGAGAAAAGACATCAACCTGGATAACTTCCCAGCGCGCCTCTTCGGCGTCTTTGAGTTTCTGCGCTTCGTCGTCGTCGATCAGATCCGCCGCCTTCGCCTGATCGATCATATCCTCTATCGGTCCCCTTTTCAGCGTTTTCCCACGGACCGCGGCCTGAATTTTTTTGCGCGTCGCATCCGTGGCCAGGATTTTATCCAGCGTCGCCTCAAGTCGGCCGAGGCCGTTTTTTTCGGCTTCGGGGATATGAATATCGGGGCTCAATTTTTCCCGCACCGAACTTCCGTCCGTAAGACTTCCGGCGACAGTTCTCGAAAGCGCGTCATTGACGGGTGCATAGCGCCCTCCCAGGGGGAAAATCACGACGCGCAGAAGTACGCGCGCCCACCACAGCGGAAAATTTCGCACCGCGGCGAGCAGGGCCTGTTCGCTCTGGAATAAGGCGTGCTCACATGCCCATCGCAAATGGGGCAATTGCGATGGCGGGCGTCCGTCGTCGTGAAATTGTTTGAGGGCGGCGCTGGCCATATACATCCAGGCCAACACATCGGCCATCCGCCCGGAAAAGCTTTCCTTGCGCTTCAGTGCGCCCCCCAAACTCATCAGGGCGACATCGGTGGCGAAGGCGAACCCGGCGCTGAGCCGGGTCAGGCGGCGATAATACTTCGCCTCGGGTCCCATCACCGGGGAATCTGCGAACATCGCCCCGCTAACGGCATGGCCGAACGCCCGTCCCGCATTCTTGAAGATATGCAAGATATGACCAAAGAACGCTCGGTCGAAGGCCTCCATATCTTTGGCGGCGATCGCCTGGATTTCATCTTGCACATAGGGATGACAGCGCATCGCCCCCTGACCGAAAACGATCAGCGAGCGCGTTAAAATATTCGCCCCCTCCACCGTGATCGCCACCGGGACGCCCAAATAACCCCGGCCCAAGATATTGCGCGGCCCCCGACAAATTTCGGCGCCGCCGCGAATATCCATGGCGTCGTTGACGCGATCGCGCATGCCCGCCGTCAGGTACGCCTTGACGATGGCCGAGATCACCGCCGGTTTTTCCCCGGCATCGACCGCGCCCGCCGTCAACCGCCGGGCGGCGTTCATGAAGTAGGCATACCCACCGATGCGCGCCAGGGCCTCCTGGACCCCTTCGAAGCGCCCGATCGGCAGGCCGAATTGTTCGCGCACCACGCCATAGGCGCCGGCCACGCGGGCCGCCAGTTCGACCGCCCCCACCGAGAGCGCGGGCAGTGAGATCGAGCGTCCCGCCGCCAGACTTTCCATCAGCATGCGCCAGCCCTGGCCGACCCCTTCACGCTCGCCGATCACGAATTCCAGGGGGATAAAGACCCCCTTGCCGCGCACCGGGCCGTTGTGAAAGGGCACCCCCATGGGATCGTGATGATCGCCGATTTCCAATCCTTTCAGCTTGCGCGGCAACAAGGCGCAGGTGATGCCCAGGTCCTCGACATCGCCGAGCAACCCGTCGGGATCATAGGCGCGAAACGCCAGACCGATCACGGTCGCAACCGGGGCCAGCGTAATATAGCGCTTATCGAAATCGAGGCGCAGCCCCAAGACCTGCTTGCCGCCGTAACGCCCCTTGGCGACGACGCCCCGGCTGGCCCCGTTGGCGGCGTCGCTGCCCGCGCCCGGTTCGGTCAGGGCGAAGCAGGGAATATCGTCCCCGCTGGCCAGCTTCTTCAGGTATTTGTCCTTTTGCGCTTGTGTTCCATAGTGCACCAGCAATTCACCCGGCCCCAAGGAATTGGGCACCATCACGGTCACCGCGGCGGCGCTGCTGACGCTGGCGATCTTGGTCACCACGGCGGAATGGGCGATCGCCGAAAAGCCATGGCCGCCATATTCCTTGGGAATGATCATGCCGAATAGGCGATGTTTCTTGATCAACGCCCAGGCCTCGGGCGGCAGGTCCCGATCCTGGGCGATTAGCCAATCGTCCAGGGCGCGGCAAAATTCCTCGACCGGGCCGTCGAGATAGGCTTGTTCCTCGGCGCTAAGCCCCTGCGACGTAAAGGCGAGCAGCTTTTTCCAATCGGGTTTGCCGGAAAACAGATCGCCATCCCACCACACGGTGCCGGCCTCCAGGGCGATCCGTTCGGTCTCTCCGATGGCGGGCAACATGCGCCCGACCAAACGCATCAGCGGCGCCGAAATCAACGAGATGCGAAACGACGACACCCCGAACACCACAATCAAGGCTATGACGATTACAATCACTATCCAGGTCATTCGACCCTCCTTCTGTCGTCTCAATTGCGCAGCGGTTTTCCGGTCTTAAGAATATGCGCGATCCGGGCGCGGGTCTGGGGGGTATGCGCCAAGCGTAACAGCGCATCGCGTTCCAGGTCCAGAACACGGTCCGCTTCAAGCGGTTCCGTCATATCGCAATCGCCGCCGCTGAGCACCCGCGCCAACTGCAAGGCGACCGTTTCATCATGCGCCGTCGCCAAGCCGCGCTTGACGAAATCGTGGATCGCCAAGACCAAGGCCGCCTTCCCCGTCGGTCCGGGCAAAACCAAGGGCTGTGGAGCGGGCGGCATATAGCCCTCGACCATCTTCAGCGCCCTTTGTTTGGCGTCGAACAAGACCCGATCCCGGTTCATGGTGGCCCCGTCGGTGGGGCGCAAGAAGCCCGCCTCGCGCGCCTGTTCGGCGGATTTGGCCACCGTCGCCGTGGCGATCAGTTCGAACGCCTTCATTACCGGCGGCATCGGTCCTCTGGGCGCGTTCTCGCGAACCGCCCAACGGGACAACATTTCCACACAGCCGCCCCAACCGGGGACGATACCAACCCCGGCCTCGACCAACCCGATGTAGGTCTCACTATGGGCCTGTATCGCATCGCAATGCAACACGATCTCGCAACCGCCCCCCAGCGCCATCCCACTGGGCGCGGCGACAACCGGAAACGGCGCGTGTTTCAACGCCCGATAAACCCTCTGCCCCCGTTTCACCATCCAACGAACGAACGGCCACAGGCCGAATTTCCCGGCATAATGGAAAAGGCCGATATTCGCCCCGACGGAAAAATTCGCGCCCTCGTTATAGATCACCAGCGCGCGCGGTCCGATCTTCACCACGCGCGCGATCATCGCCAACGTCAACGGGTTGATGGTGTTCATCTTGGAATGAAATTCCAGGCATAGCGCACCGTCTCCGATATCCCACAGGCTGGCGGAGCCGTTGGTCGCCAAAGGCCGGGTGCGGCGCTTGACGTCTTCCAACAGCAGAACTCCCGCCGGGCGCGTCACCGCGATATATCCAGACCCGTCGAAGCGGTGCAGGCGACCAGCCGAGACCCGGTAAAAACGGCCCTCGCCGACCGCGCTCAAAAAGGACGGTGGGGCGCTCAGGCGCTGCGCCAGCCAATGCGCCCCCAAGCGGTCGATCAATTCAAACGGACCGTACTTCCAGTTATAGCCCAGACGCATGGCGCGATCGACGGCATCGATATCATCGCCGATTTCGCCGATCAGCGCCGCCGCGTAGGACAGCGTCTTGCCGATCACGGAAAAGGCGTAACGTCCCTCCGGGCTATCGTGGGACATCATCGCCCTGAGGGCGCCCTTGCCCTTTTTCGCCTTAGCCGCCTTCACCGCCGCCGGAACGGGTCTTTGCGCCGGGCCGTAGGCGCCGGTAGCGAGATCGATCACCTCTTTTTCACGTTTTGCGTTGAGACGATAAAACCCCCCCTTCCCTTTACGCCCCGTATACCCATCGTCAATCATACGGGACAGGATGTCGGGCGCCTTTCCCAGGGCGTGAAAGGCGTCATCGGACGGAAGGGCGTTTTCCAAACTGCCCAGAACATGGGGCATCAAATCGAGCCCAACCAGATCGAGCAAGCCGAATACGCCTGTTTTCGGAATGCCCATCGGCCGACCGATGAGGGCGTCGGCGGTTTCGACATCAATGCCCTGGGCGATCGCCTCGGTCACCGCGCAATGCAGCCAATAGGTTCCAATCCGGTTGGCGATGAAGCCCGGCGTATCCCGACATGCGATCACCGATTTTCCCATCTTCTGGTCGGCGAAGTTGACCACGGTGTTGATGGCCTCCTGCGCCGTATCCGCCCCCTTGACGATCTCCAAAAGGCGCATATAGCGCGGCGGATTGAAAAAATGGGTGATTAAAAAGCGTTGCCGGAACGATGGCGGCAAACCTTCGCAGAGCACCGCCAAAGGCAAGGTCGAGGTGTTCGAAGAGACGATCGCGCCGGGTTTACGCACCGTTTCGATGCGTGCGTAAAGGTCGCGCTTGATGGCGGCGTCCTCGATGACCGCCTCGATAATCCAGTCGCAATCGGCAAGCAAATCGAAATCGTCCTCGATACTTCCCGGCGTGATGCGCGCGGCGAAACGTTTGCTCATCAAGGGCGCGGGGTCGGTCTTCGCCAAGCGGTCGATCGCCTTTCGCGCCGCCCCCGGAACGACGTCGAGAAGCACCACAAGGGCCCCCGCGTTGGCGCCGTGGGCGGCGATCGCCGCCCCCATCACGCCGGCGCCGATCACCGCGATTTTTTCAATCTCGGCCATTACACCCGCTCCATCACCGTGGCGATCCCCTGTCCGCCGCCGATACATTGCGTCGCCAGCGCCCAACGCCCCCCGGTGCGCCCAAGAAGCGCCGCCGCCTTGCCCGTAATCCGCGCCCCCGTCGCCCCCAGGGGATGGCCCAGGGCCAAGGCCCCGCCGTCGAGGTTGACCTTCGCCGCGTCCAGGCCCAACTCCCGGATCGAGGCGATCGATTGCGAGGAAAACGCCTCGTTCAATTCGACGACATCCACATCGCCGACCTCGATCCCGGCCCGCGCCAGCGCCTTGCGCGAAGACTCGACAGGGCCGATCCCCATAATTTCCGGGGCGCAGCCCGAGGTCGCTATCCCACGCACGTAAGCGAGCGGTTCGAGACCGTATTTTTCGGCGTACTCGGCGCTGCACACCAGTACCGCCGTCGCGCCATCGGTCAACGGCGAAGCGGTTCCCGCCGTCACCACCCCGTTTTGGTCGAACGCCGGTTTCAGGGTGCTCAGACCTTCCATGTCGGTGCCGGGACGGATACAGCCGTCGGCTTCGACGCGCGCGCCGCCCGGAGTCGTGATCGAGACAATTTCGTCGCGCAACAATCCGCCTTCCTGAGCGGCGGCGGCCTTGCGGTGGCTTTCAACGGCGAAGCGGTCCTGCGCGTCGCGCCCAATATCCCATTTCGCCGCGACGTTTTCCGCCGTTTCCCCCATCGACATGTAGGCCTGGGGGTAGCGTTCGGCCAATCCGGGATGGGGCATCGGATTAAAACCGGTCATTGGAATCCGGCTCATCGATTCGACCCCGGCGCAGATAAACGCCGCGCCAGCGTTCATCTGGATCGCCCCCGCGGCGATATGGATCGCCTGCATCGACGATCCGCAAAAGCGGTTGACCGTCATCCCCGATACCGAAAGCGGAAGATCGGCGAGAAACCCAACCAAACGACCGATATTGAAACCTTGCTCACCTTCGGGAAAGGCGCACCCCAAAATCAAATCTTCGATACTGTCGGGAGCGACGCCGGTGCGCACCATCAGAGCGCGGACGACCTGGGCGGCCAGGTCGTCGGGTCGGGTTTTCACCAACGCGCCCTTGTTGGCGAAAGTAAACGGTGAGCGGACATAGGCCGCAATCACGACAGGTTTCATGAACGGGCTCTCCTTAACGATGTTGTTTCTTTACGCGCGCGACCACCTCCGTCGCCCGCGCGGTCTTTATTCCGGCGCGTCGTTCGGGTTTCGATTTTTCGCCTTTTCCTCGTGCACCAGTTCTTTTTTCGAGAGTTTTCCGATCAAGGTCTTCGGCAGTTCGTCGCGGAACGCAATCTCGGCCGGACGCTCCATCGGCGTCAGATGCTCGCCGACGAAGACCTTCAGGGCTTCTTCGTCCACCGCCGCGCCCGGGCGCACTTTGACAAAAGCCTTGGGCACTTGGCCGCGCAGAGGATGATCGATGGCGATGACCGTCGCTTCCTCAACCTCGGGGTGACGCATCAACACCTCCTCGATATTGCGCGGGTAGACTTTATACCCTCCGGTGATAATGATGTCCTTCAGGCGATCGATCAAGAAAACATAACCGTCCTCATCCATATAACCGACATCGCCCGTCCTCAACCATTCTCTGTCCAAAACCTGCTGCGTCGCCGCGGTATTTTGCCAGTATCCGACCATCACCTGGGGGCCGCGAACGACGATTTCGCCTTTTTTTCCGCGTTCCAAAACAACGGTGGGGTCTTCCAGGTCGCGCACCTCGATATCGGTCCCCGCCAACGCGGGGCCGATCGATCCTGCTTTTTGCACCCCGTCCGGTGGGTTGAACGACACCACCGGCGAGGCTTCGCTGAGGCCATATCCTTCGATCAAGGGACACCCGGTCAGTCCCTCAAACGTTTCCTTCACCGCCAACGGCAGCGGCGCGCCGCCCGACACGCAATGGCGCAACGAACTGAAATCATGGTTCCGCACACGGGGATGGCCCGCCAACGCAGCGTAAACCGTGGGCACGGCGGCGATCAACGTCGCCTTCTTGCGCGAGATCGCCTTCAACAATTGGTCGGCGTCGAACCTGGGCAATAAGATAAGCTGCGATCCCGTGGCGATCCCCAAATTCATCAACACGGTCATGGCGTAGACGTGAAAGAACGGGATCACGGCGACAAATTTTTCCTGACCGTCGCACAGCGCCCCCAGCAAAATACGCACCTGCGCCGTATTCGCACGGAGATTGTAGTGGCTCAGCATCGCCCCCTTGGGGGCGCCGGTGGTGCCGCCAGTATACTGGATCACCGCAAGATCGCGCCTAGGATCAATCGCGGGCGGCGTGAAAACGCCATCGTTATGGATCAGGGCGTCGAACGCAATATGCCGTCCGTCTTTGGGCATGGCGGCGATTTCCCGGCGCTTGAAAATCGAAAACAGCCCCTTTTTAACGAAGGGCAAGGCGGCGGCGAACCGACAGACGACAATCTTGCCGACATTGCTTTGCGTCACCTTGGACAGCACCGTTTGAAGGTCGAGCGTCAACATGATTTGAATTTTCGAATCGCGGACCTGAAAATCGATTTGCTCGGCGCTGTACAGTGGGTTGAAGTTGACCACCGTCCCTCCCGCTTTCAAGATCGCGAAATAACCGATCACATAGTAAGGACTGTTGGGCAGACACAACCCGACATTGACGCCGCGCCCCACGCCCAAAGACATCAACCCCTTGGCCGCACGATCGACACGCCGGGCGACGGCCCGATAGTTCATGGTGCGACCGAGAAAATCCAGACATGGCCGGTGCGGCCAGCGGGCCGCGGCATCGTCGAAAATAGCGTGCAGGGGGCCATTCGGAACACGAAATTCCCGCCCGCCGGTATCCGGCGTTTCGGGTGCGTCCGAGATATTGCTATCGTGCGTCATGACATCCTCCCGAACCCTCTTTCACGTTTTATAAGTAAGGCGTCTTCTTACGAAGACGAGCGATCCTTGAGCCCACCCCTGAAATTACGATGTCCCACTGTCGTCGGCCTCCCAGGGTAGCCCCTTCAAAAAATTCGCGACCCGATCCTGAGCGCCCGCGATATCTTCCAATAATATGGCATGACGGGTGGAGGGAACGTAAACAAGCGTCTTTTGCGAGCTGCCTAGCCGATCGTGAATGAGCGTCGCGCTTTCGGGATCGACGACCGGGTCGCGATCTCCTTGCACAATCAGCGCCGGGCACCGTACCGTGGGTAAAACATGCCGGGTTTCCTCCACCAATTGACGCAATTCGTAAACGCCACGCGTCGGGATGTTTTTGTAATTTATCTCGGGATGTTCACTCGCGTTTTCATGAAAGGGCATGACGCCATCGAAAGACGGCAACCATTCGGTCAGGGTATTCAGACGGTGCACCAGAGGCACGAACGCCATGCGCCGGTCCAAGAAGCGCATCGGCGCGCTGACCACGGCGACGCCCACCAGGGAACGCGGCGCCTCGCTGGCCAGACGTAACGCCAAAACCCCACCGCCGGAAAATCCGACCACGGCGATTTTTTCGCAAAACGCACCCAATATGGCGCAGCCCCGGCGCACCGATTGGAGCCACTCGCGCCAGCTTCGGTGCTGCAAATCCCAAGGTGACGTGCCGTGTCCCGCCAGCCGCACCCCGATCACGGGATGCCCCTTTTGCACCAATTTTTCACCGAAGGCGCGCATTTCCGCGGGCGAGGCAAGGAAACCATGAACCAGAACGACGCCGACCGCCGTGATCTCTTTTGGGATCAGCAGAAAAGGCTCCCCTGAAAGTGTCGCGGTTTCCTTGGCGTTAATCTCGTGGTGGCGTTCCCCCCGATAGTGCGCGTGGTTCCACTGGTGCGCGCGCAATTCGTCGTCGAATTGGTCGGACGCCAATTCTTCATCTAGCACCCGTCCCGCCCTTTCGAGGGCGTCGTTCAGGGTCGCGCGGACGGCGGCGATGGGGGCGACCTCGTTGGCGTAGACCATGATCGGATTGTCAATCCTGATCCGATCGAACGTGCTGTCCGCACTTAAGCTATCCAAAAAACGATACTTGCTTGGCGTCCGTCCGATTAGGCCGGCCTGTTTGGTGGTCCTGAGAAACTGTTCCAGGGCGTCGCACTGTCCGTCGAGCAAACCACGATAGCTTTCGGGCGCGAGCAGGCTGCGGTGCAGGCCCACGCCTTCGGCGTTTTGCAGGTTTTTGATGGCCAGATAGAGCGCCTTGTGAAATTCTTCCTTACCGATTTCCCGTCGCCCGGCGGCGACCAGATCTACAATCAGGCGTGAGGCGAGGTGGCTGAAATTCACCGTCGTCACCGAATACATCCCGGCCATGTAGGCGTCGCGGATGCGCATCGTTTCGTCCTGTATACAACGGTTCATCATTTTTTCCGCCCAACCGACCGCCCCGTCGCGCATGGCGAACAGTTCCTCCAAGGAATCGATACGCTCAAACACGGATTTCAACAGGACGCGTTCCCACCAGCGCCATTTTTTAGCGGCCATCACCGGTGGCGCAAAGCGGATGTCCATGTCGGTGTCTTTCAGCAGAATATTGCCCTCGATCAGCAACTCTTCGGAAAAACGCCCCGACATGTCTTTCATCAACAATTCCATGCCCCGATGGAGAATATTCTCCGTCACCCTTAGAGGGTAAAACGTGATGTTGGCGGGCACGATCATCGTCGGCTCGCGGGCGCGTTCGAGAAGCTGATCGACGCTCTCCAAGCCCAAGGCGTCCACCCACCTGTGAAGGCGCTCTTCCTCCGCGTGTGCGTGGACGCTGAGAATGCGATTCTTGAAGGTATCGAGAGTCAAGGCGATCACCGCCGCCCCCCGGTGGTGCTTGCGCCGTTCTTGGGCGACCGGCGAATAAACATTGTAGGCCCCCCTTTTATCGAGGACGCGGCGGTCTTTGATCATGCCCCCCTCGGGGAACACGACGATCTTGCGCCCGCGCAAGATTTCGGCGGCCAAAAACGGCATCAAACCGGCGGTTGTGTTGGGAACCCCCCCGACGCCACGCAGGAATTTCGCGAACATCTCGCTGCCCTCAAAGAGGGTGTGATCGGCGACCGAACGGCAATACCGCCCACTGTGCTTATAGACGAGATACGGTGGAATGACCGTTTCGAAACGGGCGAAATGATTGAACAGAAAAATTTGCCCCTGAGCAAGAAGTTCGGGGGACGAATGCAGTTTTATTTTCAGGCCGAGGTGCCGTTCCAGGCGTGAAAAGGCGCCGACACACCATTCGTAAACACTGGTATTGATCCTGTAGGCTTCGAGATCGACCATCGTGCACACCTGTAGTTTACCGCTTATCAAGACGTAAGCACGTCCCGCCCCTTTTACGCTCAGATATTCTCCTTGGATGAGACATCGCCATGCGCAAACACCCAAGAATTCGGGGTAGGTGGCGGCTTCGTGCGCCGCTTAAAAATCTTCTGTGCTACCGCGCCGCCCGATGGTCACGTCACGATGGACGTGCACGCCCAGCAGCAAGCCGAAACCAATCAACAACGTCAGCATGGCCGTCCCGCCGTAGCTGATCAGCGGCAGCGGCACGCCGACCACCGGAATGAGACCCATGACCATGGCGATATTGATGAAGACATAGAGAAAAAACGTGGTGCTGACCCCCATCGCCACCATCCGGCCGAAGTGGCTGCGCGCGCCCAGCGCTATGGCAAAGCCATAGATGACGATCAAAGTGTACAACGCCAGAAGCGTAAGCCCGCCGATCATTCCGAATTCTTCGGCCAGCATGGTGAAAATAAAGTCGGTTTGTTTTTCCGGTAAGAAGTTGAGGTGACTTTGACTGCCCATCAAAAATCCCTTGCCAAAGACCCCCCCCGAACCGAAGGCAATCTTGGATTGGATGATATGGTATCCGGCGCCCAGGGGATCGTTTTCCGGGTTAAGGAAGGTCAGTACCCGCTGTTTTTGATATTCGTGCAGAAAATGCCAGCCGACAGGAGCGGAAATCAAGGCGATCAGGGCGACCACGGCGAACATCCACATGCGCACCCCGGCGACGAAAAAAATGGCGGCGCTGGCCAACAACAGCATTACCGTGGTGCCCAGGTCGGGTTGACGCAAAATCAACGCCGCCGGCCCAAGCACGATCATGATCGGAGGCAGTAAAAATAAGGGTTGGCGAATTTCGTCCACCGAGGCGCCGTGAAAATAACGCGCTAACGTCAAGACCATCGCGATCTTCATCAACTCGGACGGCTGCAGGTTGAACGCCCCGAGGTTGATCCAGCGCTGCGCCCCCATGCCGACGTACCCCGCGACATCGACCGCAATCAGCAAAAACAGGGCGATGCTGTAAATCACATAGGCATAGCGCATCCAAATACGAATATCGATCAGCGCGACGCCAATCATCAATACGAAGCCGACGGCGAACCGCAGCATCTGGCGCGACGCCCACGGATTGAAACTTCCGCCGCCCGCCGAATATAGCATAACAAAGCCAATGCTCGCGGTTAGCACCAAAAGCAGAACGAAAAACCAGTGGATATGCAGAAGCTTTTGCCCGACGGTCATCTGCGATTGGGTAAAACGGCTGGAATGCATAGCGTTACCCCTTGGACTCGGCGCGATGATAATTCCTCGCGTCTTGTTCAATGACCGCCGGGCGCGCGGACTTGCGTTTTTGCGCCTCCAACAGCACGTCACGGGCGATGGGCGCGGCGGTCGATGACCCGCCGCCACCGTGTTCGACGACCACCGACACCGCATAACGGGGCGCATGGACCGGCGCATAGGCGACAAAAAGCGCGTGATCGCGCGCCAGCCAAGCCAAATCCTTGTTCTTGCGCACCCCCTGTTCGCGTTCGAGTTTGGTGATTCTACGCACCTGAACGGTGCCGGATTTTCCCGCCATCTCCATTCCCGCGATATCAATCCGCGAGCGATGCGCCGTTCCATGAGGGGAACTGACCACGGCCGTCATCCCGTCAAGGACCACTTTCAGATGGTCGGGATCGAGTCCGACCGAGGGGAAATCGCCACTTTTACGCGGCGTCACCTTTTCCGGGGTCACGATATCGTGCGCCAGATGCGGAGTCACCGCGATCCCGCCATTGGCCAAACGCGCCGTCATCACCGCCAATTGCAGGGGGGTCGTCAGAACATAACCCTGCCCGATTCCCGCGATCAAGGTTTCCCCCGTTTGCCACGGCGTGCCCATGGCGCCCATTTTCCATTTGCGGGTCGGCATCAGGCCTGTGTTCTCTCCAGGCAGGTCGATCCCCAACTTGGCGCCCATCCCCAATCGATTGGCCATCGCCGAGATGGCGTCGATACCCAGCCTACGCGCCACTTCGTAAAAATAAACGTCACACGATTGAGTGATCGCCTTTCTCATATCCACCCGACCGTGTCCGGACCTTTTCCAGCAATGAAAAACGGCGTTGCCCAGGGTCAATGAGCCCGAACAAAACAGCTCGTTGGTCGAGGAAATCACCCCCTTTTCCAAAGCCGCCAACGCCACCACCATCTTGAAGGTCGATCCCGGAGAATATTGCCCGGCGATCGCCTTATTGGTCAGTGGCGCCATCGGGTTGGAAACCAAGTCCTGCCATTCCTGGTTGGACAATCCGCGATTGAACGCGTTGGGGTCGAAACTGGGTGTCGAAGACATCGCCAGGACGCCTCCGGTATGAATGTCCAACACCACGCACGCCGCGCTCTGTCCGGCCAATCGTTTGTTGACCATGCGCTGGAGTTCGATATCAATGGTCAATTGCAGATCGACGCCGGGCTGACCTTCCTGGCGCGATAATTCGCGGATTACTCGACCGAGAGCATTGACCTCGACCTGGGAGCTGCCCCCCGTACCCCGCAGCGCCAAATCGTAAACCTTCTCGACGCCTGCCTTGCCGATGCGAAATCCCGGCAATTCCATCAACGGGTCGGAGTTGATATCCTTTTCGCTGACGCTGGAAACATAACCGATAACATGGGCGACTTCTCGCCCGTCGATATATTTCCGGCTTTGCCCTTCGTCGATCATGACGCCGGGAAGATCCGGCGTGTTGACCTCTATGCGCGAGACCTCGTTCCAATCCAAATTATCGCGTACCGTAACCGGAACGAACGCCCGTTTACGACGAATTTCACGCAAAATCCGTCGTTTATCGCTGGGGCTGATGGCCACGATTTGGCCCAGACGCTCCAACGTCATCTCGACGCTCGGTGTTTGCTCGGGCACGAGAACGGAACGGTAGTTCTGGCGATTAACCGCCAGAGGCCGACCAAAGCGATCGACGATGGGGCCTCGGGGTGGAAGCAGAAGGCGAAGGTTAATCCGGTTCTCATCGGCCAGAGTGGCGTAACGGGCGGCTTCGACCACCTGCAAATAATACATGCGTCCGACCAACCCGGACAGCAGCAACACCTTTCCCCCCGCCAGCAGGGCGACGCGTCGGTTGAACAGTTTCAGTCGCTCGGAATCTCTGTGCATGACCACGTCCCCGCTCACCTACACCATTGCCAGAACGGACCGTTGCCAACGCAGTAAAAGCCACGCGACGAGAGGGAAAAAACCCACCGTCAGGAGGTACTGGAAGACCATCGGCCAAACACCGATCAACGATGTGTAATACAGAGACATCACCACCCAAAACATAAGCTGCGTGCCCGCCGCCACCAAGGCGAAGCCTAACCAGTGAATGGCGAACGATTTCCCCGTGAAAAAGACCTGCTGACTGAGCACCATGATATGAACCATCAAAAACACCAGGACGCTCACGCCCATCGGAAGGCCGACGAGGGCGTCCTGCAACACACCCAGGGCGAAGACGGCATACACCGGCAACAATTGAGGGCGATAAATCGTCCAGTGGTAGATCGCCATGATCGGCAGCACCGGCGCAACCTCCGGCAACCCGGGGATGCGCACGGGAATAACGTTCAAGATCACCGTCAAAACGGCAAGCGCAAAGGGCGTAAGACGGCGCAGCATGGCGTCCATGCGCTGAAATAAAGTCGATCTCATTTTTTTTGGCTCATCGCTTTTGGCCGCTTTTCGGCGCCAGGGTGGACGACGAGACATCCAAAACACCCCGCAGGCCATAATCGACGACCCGCACGTACTCCAGGCGGTAGCGATCGACAAAGGGCTGAACCACGATCGACTGCTCATCGACCGCCGCCACCAACCCCACGGGAAGACCGGGAGGGAAAGCCCCCCCGCTTCCCGAGGTGACGATGCGATCGCCGGGCGATACCGTCCCCCCCGGGGGAAGATGAATAAGGGTGGGACGGCTGGTATTGTCGCCGGCCAGGATCGCGCGCGTACGCGACGCGGATATGAGCACCGGAATTCGAGAGTTCAAGTCGGTCAGCAAAAGGATCCGGGACGACCGCCTGCCGACATCAACGATGCGCCCCACCAAGCCGTCGCCGTTGACCACCGCCAGTCCTTTGCGCACGCCGTCGCGCCGTCCGGCGTTGACAAGCAAGCTGTTGGCGAACGCCCCGCCGGTATCGGCGACCACCCGCGCGGCGATATACGTGGCCGCGCCCTCGGGCACGTAATGCAGCAGAGCTTTGAGACTGCGGTTTTCCGCTTCGACGGCGCGGGCGACCTCTTGCCACTGCAACAAGCGGGCGCGCTCTTCGCGAAGGCGCGCATTCTCGGCGCGCACCGACATCAACTCGCGCAGCTGATTGCTCCAATGATTGACGTTGGCGATCGGCCGCGACACGACATCCAGGACCGGCGAGAAGGCGTCGGAAATCAAGACGCGCATGCGATCAACCACATTGACGTCGGCCTTGGCCATGAAAATCAGGGCGATGGCGACCACGACCAGCAGCGCCGAAGCAACATTATGCTGCGCCCCTCGCGCGGAGGGGGAAATACCGTGTCCGAATCGTGGGCGAGATTTCAAGGCACCCCCTGTCCGCTGCGCGCGAACCGTTCAAAGGTGTTACGATACATATCCGTCGTAACGATAGTCACGATCGGTTGACACCACGTTAACATACGATGGCAAAACAGAAAAAGTACGGCGCCCGGCTTTTTTCAGGCCCCGAATTTTTTCGGGCCAGGCCATAACAAAACCATGCTGTCCATTATGGCTTTTTATCGTGGCCGTTTTAAGGCGTCGTTCACTTCCCCATGCGAATTCTTCCCCCCCACGCGGCCCCTTCGCCGGTGCGATCCATTTGAGAAATCGCCTCCCCGCGCAAGGCGCGCCGGCACGCGCCCCCGAAAATCCCCGCGCCGAGATCGGATCAGTACATCGTCGATAGGACGTGTTTCAGACGGTGCATTTCTTCCAGAGCACGCCCCGTACCCATGACCACGCACGATAACGGATCGTCCCCGATGGACACGGGAAGTCCCGTGGCATGGCGCAAAACATGATCGAGGTTGCTGAGCAAACCGCCGCCGCCCGTCAGCACGATCCCTTTATCGACAATATCGGCCGCCAATTCGGGCGCGGTGTGTTCCAGCGCCACCTTCACCGCCTCGATGATCGCGCCCACCGGTTCCGCCAGGCTTTCGGCGATCTGCCGTTCGGTAATGGCGATTTCCTTGGGCACGCCGTTCATCAGATCGCGGCCCTTGATTTCCATGGTGCGTCCGTCGCCTTCCTCGGGCGGGCAGGCCGAACCGATGGTTTCCTTGATCCGCGCCGCCGACCCTTCGCCGATCAGCAGATTATGATTGCGCCGGATATAGGCGATGATCGCCTCGTCCATTTTGTCGCCGCCGACACGCACCGATTTGGCGTAAACGATGCCGCCCAACGACAGCACCGCGACCTCGGTCGTGCCGCCGCCGATATCGACCACCATCGAGCCCGTCGGTTCGGTCACCGGCAGCCCGGCGCCGATCGCCGCCGCCATCGGCTCTTCGATCAGCCACACCTTGCGCGCCCCCGCGCTTTCCGCCGAATCCTGAATGGCCCGGCGCTCCACCGCAGTGGATCCCGACGGTACGCAAACCACGACTTGGGGGCTGGCGAAGCTACGTCGCTTGTGGACCTTGCGTATAAAATACTTAATCATTTCCTCGGCGACTTCGAAATCGGCGATAACGCCGTCGCGCAACGGTCTGATCGCCTGAATGTTTCCAGGGGTGCGCCCCAGCATCATCTTGGCTTCCTCGCCGACGGCAAGAACTTGCTTCTTACCCTTGATTTCCGTAATGGCGACAACGGAGGGCTCGTTCAGGACAATCCCCTTACCCTTGACATAAACCAGCGTATTCGCCGTACCTAGGTCAATCGCCATATCGGCAGATAAAAAGCCGAACAATCTGGAAAACATCGAACCTCACACCTTGTTGGGAGACGCCATTCAAAGACGCCGCGGGGTCATGCGTCAAGGACCATTCATTAAATTCGGGTCCACTCATTGGACAATGAGCGCCGGGGGTGGAACCCCGGCGCTCACAATATACTCAAATCCCGTTCATCAAAGCTAGGCGGAAAGCGCCGACGGGGCAGTTTTTTCCCGTTTCACCAATAACTTGTTGAGCGCATTGATATAAGCCTTAACCGAAGAGACCATGGTGTCGGTATCCGCCGCCTGGCCAATGACGGTGCGCCCGTCCTCTTCGAGACGAACGGTGACCTCGGCCTGGGCGTCGGTACCCTGGGTCACGGCGTGGACCTGATACAACTGCAGGCGCGCCCGGTGGGGGAACAACGCCTTGACGGCGTTGAACGCGGCATCGACCGGCCCGTCGCCCGTCGCGGTGTGACTTTTTTTCACTTCGTCGATGCTCAATTCCAATGTCGCCTCGGGTGGGTTGTGTTTGGTCCCGCACAAGATTTCCAGCGAGACTAATTTCAAGTAATCGTTGGCGCGCATGACCTCGTCATCGACCAGGGCGACAATATCGTCGTCGAAAACGTCTTTCTTCTTGTCCGCCAGGTCCTTGAAGCGGCGAAAGGCGTCCTCGACGGCGTTATCGCCGAATTCATAACCCAGGTCCTTCAGTTTTTCCTTGAAGGCGTGACGTCCCGAATGCTTACCCAAAACCAGTTTCGACTGATTCAGACCCACCGATTCGGGCGACATGATTTCGTAGGTTCCCGCGTGTTTGAGCATGCCGTCTTGGTGAATACCCGATTCGTGAGCGAAGGCATTGGCCCCGACGATCGCCTTGTTGGGCTGCACCACAAAGCCGGTCACCGCCGAGACCAGGCGCGACACCTTGGTGATCTGCTCGGTCTTGATCTCGGTCGTGAACGGCAACCTGTCGTGGCGGGTCTTCAGCGCCATTACGGTTTCTTCGAGCGCCGCGTTGCCCGCCCGCTCGCCCAGGCCGTTGATGGTGCATTCGACCTGGCGCGCCCCCGCGTTGACGGCGGCCAACGAATTGGCGACCGCGACCCCCAAATCGTTATGGCAATGCACCGAAATGATCGCCTTGTCGATGTTCGGCACGCGGTTTATCAGCATCGCGATCAAGGCGGCGAATTCGTCGGGCATGGCGTAGCCCACGGTGTCGGGTATGTTGACGGTTCCCGCCCCGGCACGAATGGCGGCCTCGACGCAACGGCAAAGGAAATCGTGCTCGGTGCGCGAGCCGTCCTCGGCCGACCATTCGACATCGTCGCACAGATTGCGCGCCTGGCTCACGCTTTCGACGACTTTTTCAAGCACCCGCTCCGGGGCCATCTGCAACTTGTACTTCATGTGCAGCGGGCTCGTGGAGATGAAGGTATGGATACGCTTCCTCGCGGTCGGGGCCAACGCCTCGGCGCAGCGTTCGATATCGCCCTTGGCGGCGCGCGCCAGACCGCAGACCGTGGAATTTTTAACGACTTTGGCGATTTCATGGACGGATTCGAAATCGCCGATCGAGGCGATCGGAAACCCGGCTTCGATAACATCGACGCCGAGTTCTTCCAGGGCCAGGGCGATGCGCAGTTTTTCATCCAGGTTCATCGACGCGCCGGGCGATTGCTCGCCGTCGCGCAAGGTGGTGTCGAAAATGACGACCCGCCGGGGGTCGGCGGCGGACACACCATCCGCAGCGGATGGGGACGATTGTTCGGTCATGGAACTATCCTTGTCTTCTTAGGCTACGCTTTCTTGTTCTCGTGAAAGCGTATCATCGTTACTCAAAGCGTATGAACGGAGCTACTCATCCCCTGAATACCCGGCGCAAAATGCGTCACAGGCGATACTCAGGGGCGCCTAAGTCGAAGGAGGCCACCAAGCAGGGGCGTGGCGGAAAAACCGGCGACGGGACGGCTTCCCTCCAGGGGGACATTGAGCGCGCGCGTCGGCGCCGCCGAGGAAAATTCCCCGCCCGCCGCCATCGCAACCTGCATCCACCTATAGCTCACCGTTATCGCACTCGCTTCTCTGGGGTGTTCGCGCCCCCATAAAAGGGAAAAGGCGCAAACCTTAGCCGTGCGCCAGGATATAGCATTCTCGGGCGCTGACAACTTTTTTTCACGCCGCCGACGGCGTATATCGCCCGTTTAAAAGGGCGGAACCGAAATGTTCCGCCCTTTTCGAAAAATCCACGGCGCTGGGACGCGGGCTTAGTTTTTCTCTTTGTCAACCAGCTTGTTGGCCGAAATCCACGGCATCATGGCGCGCAGACGCTCACCCACTTCTTCGATCTGGTGTTCGGCGTTGCGCCGCCGGGTCGCCTTGAAGCTGGGCTGACCGGCCTTGCATTCGAGCATCCAATCCCGGGTGAAGCGACCCGACTGGATATCATCAAGGACACGCTTCATTTCCGCCTTGGTGTCCGAGGTAACAATCCGAGGGCCGGTGGCGTAATCGCCGTATTCCGCCGTGTTGGAGATCGAATAGCGCATGTTCGCCATGCCGCCTTCATAGATCAGATCGACGATCAGTTTGACCTCGTGCAGGCACTCGAAATAGGCCATTTCCGGCGCGTAGCCCGCCTCGACCAGGGTTTCGAAGCCGTTGCGAATCAGTTCGGTCAGGCCGCCGCAGAGCACGACCTGCTCGCCGAACAGATCGGTCTCGCATTCTTCCTTGAAGGTCGTCTCGATAATTCCCGAACGCCCACCGCCGATCGCCGAGGCATAGGACAACGCGATTTCCAGGGCGTTGCCGGTGGCGTTCCGTTCCACCGCGACCAGGCAAGGAACGCCGCCGCCGCGCTGATATTCGCTGCGCACGGTGTGACCCGGCCCCTTGGGGGCGATCATGAAGACGTCGAGGTCGGCGCGCGGTTCGATCAAGTTGAAATGCACGTTCAGGCCGTGGGCGAAAACCAGCGCCGCGCCTTCCTTCATGTTGTCTTTCAGGTCGTCCGCATAAAGGTCGCCCTGCAGTTCGTCGGGCACCAGGATCATCACCACGTCGGCCCAGGCGGCGGCGGCGGCGGGGGTCATCACGCTCAGCCCCTCGCCTTCGGCCTTGGCGCGCGAGGAAGAACCGTCGCGAAGGGCGACGCAGATGTCCTTCACGCCGCTGTCGCGCAGGTTCAGGGCATGGGCGTGGCCTTGGCTGCCATAGCCGACGATGGCGACCTTTTTCGCCTTGATCAAATTGAGGTCGGCGTCGCGATCATAATAAACACGCATGAATTTGTTTCCTTTAAGAGTGCTTGGTAACGCTGTTTGAAGAAGGCAATCAAGTGGAGATTTTGCCGTCGCCGGGCCCCCGAGCGATGGCGACGACGCCGGTCCGCGATACATCGATCAGACCCAGCGGCTTCATCAGTTCGATAAAGGCGTCGAGTTTTCCGGTATCGCCGACAATTTCGAAGACAAACGATTCGTTGGTGCTGTCCAGCGCACGGGCGCGAAAAATATCGGCGATGCGCAGAGACTCGACGCGCTTATCCCCGCTTGAACGCACCTTGACCAGGGCCAACTCCCGCTCCACCGAGGGACCGTCCAAGGTCAGATCGGAAACCTGGTGGACCGGAACGAGACGCCCCAGTTGCGCCTTGATTTGCTCGATAATCATCGCCGTGCCCGAGGTGACCACCGTAATCCGCGAGAAATTATCGTCCTCGCTGACCTCGGCGACGGTCAGGCTTTCGATATTATAGCCACGCCCGGAAAATAGGCCAATGACACGGGCGAGCACGCCCGGCTCGTTGTCCACCAGGATGGAGATGGTATGACTTCTGATCGTTTGGTCTATCGGCGTCACTATCTGTATCTCGCTTTATTATCACGCACCGGATGCAAGGGCGGTCGATGCGGACGGAATGTCAAGGGTCACGGACGGTTTTAAGGGTGGCTTGAACGCGGCGCGGGGCCTACACCAGGACCATGCCTTCTTCGGAAATGGGCTTGGCCGACGTATCGTCGGGACCGAAAAGCATTTCATTGTGGGCCGCCCCCGAGGGGATCATCGGAAAACAGTTTTCCTTTTCATCGACGCAAATATCGGCGATCACTGGCCCCTCCGTGGCCAACATCTCGGCGATGGCGCCATCAAGGTCGGCCATTTTTTCGGCGCGCACGCCGTGGGCGCCGAACGCCTCGGCCAATTTAACGAAGTCGGGCAGGCTTTCCATATAGCTTTCCGAATAGCGCCCGCCATGGAGCAGTTCCTGCCACTGGCGCACCATGCCCATGTACTGGTTGTTGAGAATGAAAATTTTGACCGGCAGACGATACTGCACCAGCGTCGCCATTTCCTGGATATTCATTTGGATCGACGCCTCGCCCGCGATATCGACAACCAGCGCCTTGGGATGGGCGACCTGGACGCCGAGCGCCGCGGGCAAGCCGTAGCCCATGGTGCCCAACCCGCCGGAGGTCATCCACCGGTTCGGCCTGTCGAATTTGAAATACTGCGCCGCCCACATTTGGTGTTGGCCGACCTCGGTGCTGACGTAGACTTCCTTGCTCTGCTTGCGGGTAAGTTCGTATAGACGCTGGATCGCGTATTGCGGTTTGATGATGGTGTCATCCAGATTGTAGCGCAGGCACTGGCGATCGCGCCATTTATCGATTTGCTTCCACCAGGACTTCAACGCCTTTTCGTTCATCGCCGCCTGACTCGTCTTCCAGATTTTGAGAAAATCTTCCAAAACGTGCCCGACGTCGCCCACGATCGGCAGATCCACCGCGATACTCTTGTTGATCGAACTGGGGTCGATGTCGATATGGATTTTACGCGAGCCGGGCGAAAAGGCATCCAACCGACC
This sequence comes from Varunaivibrio sulfuroxidans, assembly GCF_029318635.1. Taxonomy (NCBI): domain Bacteria; kingdom Pseudomonadati; phylum Pseudomonadota; class Alphaproteobacteria; order Rhodospirillales; family Magnetovibrionaceae; genus Varunaivibrio; species Varunaivibrio sulfuroxidans. The sequence continues at coordinate 946,670 of NZ_CP119676.1, forward strand.
GGTGACGCGATCGTCGAAACGCGCCCCGATGCACACCATGACGTCGCAGTCGTGCATCGCCATGTTGGCTTCATAGGTGCCGTGCATCCCAAGCATCCCCAGGGACAACGGATCGTCTCCCGGAAAAATACCCAGTCCCATCAAGGTGGTGGTGATCGGAACCCCGGTTAAGCGCACCAAATTGGTCAAAATAGTGCTCGCCCCCGGACCCGAATTAACGACGCCGCCGCCGGCGTAAACGATCGGGCGCTTCGCCGAAGACAGCATTTTCACCGCTTCTTTGATGGCGGAGATATCGCCCTTAACCGTGGGGCGGTAACTTTTGTGCTTGATCTTACCGGGCGCCAGATAATCCCCAAGCCCCATCGCCACATCCTTGGGCAGGTCGATCAATACCGGGCCGGGCCGACCGGAGCGCGCGACATAAAAGGCCTCGTGCACCACCCGCGCCAGGTCATTGGCGTCCTTGACCAGATAATTGTGCTTGGTGCACGGGCGGGTGATCCCGGTGGTGTCGGCCTCCTGAAAAGCGTCGTTGCCGATCAGATGGGTCGGCACCTGGCCGGAAATGCAAACCAGGGGAATGCTGTCCATCATCGCGTCGAGCAGACCGGTGACCGCGTTGGTCGCGCCGGGACCGGAGGTCACCAGCACGACGCCGACCTTGCCGGTGGAGCGGGCGTAACCTTCCGCCGCGTGGACGGAGCCGCCTTCCTGGCGCGAAAGGATGTGACGAATGCGATTTTGCTGAAAAATGACGTCGTAAATCGGCAGCACGGCCCCTCCGGGATAACCGAAAATGGTATCCACGCCCTGATCCGCCAAGGCTTGGATCAAGATTTGGGCGCCGGTGAGCTGCTTATGTGACATCGTTCTGGCCTCTTTGCCCGAAGGCGGTTAACGCCCCCCACCCAATGCGGAGCGGCGCGTGTGAATGGTCTAAAGACGTCCCCACACGCGCCGACCTCAGTCGACTCAAACCGTCACGCGGGGCGGGGAGCGCCCTCAAATTTCGTGAAGTCGCCTTTGCGTCGCACCCCCATCCCGAGGGCGACGCGAAGAAACACCTTATAACGCAACAGGGCCGCCCTCAAGGGGCGGTCCCGAACCGCGAATAAAGGAAACCTAGTCCCTCAATTTTATCGGGTCAACAAAAACTGGCGAATAAATGAAAAGATTTCCGGCTTTAGGCTTTCTGAATATTGCGTGTCTATGCGCTTCGCCCGCGATACTTGTCGTCGCAGCCAAGTCAATTGTCGTTTCGCGTACCGCCGGGAAAGCGTTTTCGCCGCGCTCACGGCATCCTCCAAACGAAGTGTACCCTCCAGATAAGCCTTGATTTGTTCGACCCCGACCGCGTTCATCACCGCCGCGCCGGGCGGATACCCCAAAGCCAGCAGGGCGCGCACCTCGTCCACCGCGCCCCCCGTCATCATGGCGTCGAACCGCCGCTCGATGGACGGATACAAAACGCTCCGCTCGGGCGTCAGCGCAAGGATGTGGAATTGCATATTTTCCAACGTCGCCGCGCGCCGCCGGGGCGCGGCGCGCCAGGCCGAAAACGTCCGCCCGGTCTGGTGGTAGATCTCCCAGGCGCGGATTAGGCGCTGGGTGTCCCCGGGGGGGATCCGCCGGGCGGCCTCGGGATCGAAAGCGGCGACTTCCTCGTGGAATGCCGCCGCCCCGAGGGCTTCGCGCCGCCGCGCCGCCCGCGCGCGCATTTCGTCCGGAATATCGGGCATCGGCGACAACCCCTCGATCAGGGCCTGAAGGTACATCCCCGTCCCGCCGACGACGATGGGCAGGCGCCCCTCATCCTGGGCGGCGCCGATTTCCCGCTGCGCCATGTCCAGCCAACGCCCAGCGGAACATCCCGCATTCCCAGGCAGAACGCCATACAAACGATGAGGGGCGCACGCTTCCTCTTCGGCGCTGGGACGCGCCGTTAAAATGCGCAATTCTTTGTAGACCTGAAGGCTGTCGGCGTTTATGACGGTTCCATTGAAGGCTGTCGCCACATCAAGAGCCAACGACGACTTGCCGCTCGCGGTCGGCCCTATGACCGCCAGCACGGCCCGTTCGGCGGCGCCCGAGGCGCCCGATGTCGGCGGTTTCGTCATGGTGTCGTGTCGCCTTGTCGTCTTGTCGCCTTGATCAATTGGATAGAACGTCGCCATGGACTCCGTACTTACCCTAATTGCCCCTCCTCAAGCCAGCATTCTCGACGCCGCCACAGCGGCCCGCGCCCGCGCCGCGATGGACGTCCTGGGGGCGGAAACCGGGCAAGCCGTGTGGTTAAGCGCGAACGAGGCCTGCGACATTGCCTTTAGTGGCCTGGCCGTCGAGCAAGCGGAAGCCGCCGTGCGCGAAACCCTGAACGAAATTCCGAACACGCCGGGGATCGACATTATCAGCCAATCGCTGGACGGACGACGCAAAAAGCTCCTGATCGCGGACATGGATTCAACCATCGTCACCGGCGAAACTCTGGACGAACTGGCCGCCTTCGCCGGTTTGAAGGAGCGTATCTCAGCGATTACAAAGCGCGCGATGAACGGCGAAATCGGCTTCGCCGAGGCCCTTTTCGAGCGTGTCGGAATGTTGAGCGGGCTGGAAGAAAAGTGCCTTGAGGAAACCTTGAAGGCGATGGCCGTCAGTCCCGGCGCCCAAGCGCTGGTGCGTACGATGCGCGCCCACGGCGCATACACCGCCTTGATCTCGGGCGGGTTCACCTACTTCACCGAACGGATCAGCGCCACCGTCGGTTTTCACGAACATCTCGGCAATCACCTTGAGATCGCCGGGGGAAAACTCACCGGACGGGTCATCGAACCTATCGTCGATAAGGAAACGAAACTAAAAACCCTCCTCGCGCTGGCCGGAAAAAAACGCATCCCCACCATCGAGACCCTCAGCGTCGGCGATGGGGCCAACGACCTGCCAATGCTGCTGTCGGCCGGCCTGGGCGTCGCCTACCATGCAAAACCCGCCGTCGCCGCCGGTGCGCGCCATCGCATCGACCATGGCGACCTGACGGCCCTGCTGTTCGCTCAAGGCTATGCCCGAGACGAATTTACAATCACCTAAAATTAAAGAGGCCACCTAAAATTAAAGGGGCGACCTCCTCCGGCTTCGGGATTTAAGGCGCGGGCGCGGGACTCGGCGGCGCATCCGCCATCCGGCATGGCGTTTTTTTGTGGATTTTTCCCCATGCCGTTCCAACATATACGGGAACGTGTTTTGCTCCCTACGAGAATCTATAACCAATTGTTATGGCTAAATTTTTATATCTTGCGGCACACCGGTACAAATATAAAAACCTCTTGAGGAAGACCATTGAACAGCGTGACACGACAGGAACGTCCGCTCCCGGCATGGACTCCGCCCGTCCGCCCGACCCTCGCGTTCTCGGGGCGTGGGGGCGTGCTTGACGACACTGTCGGCGTCTTGTCTTCTTTCCACTTTGTCAGCGTACGACAGCCATGAAAATGCCGCGACACATCCCGTCAACATCTTACAATTCGGACGCCACCGAAGATCGGCGCGTCGTGGGTCCGCGATTTTCCTGTTTCGTGAACCACCCCAATCTGTTCCAAATTTTTTCGGACATGGTCTGCGTATGCCAAAACGGGACCATCGAATACCTTAACGAGGCGGGTGTTAACATATTGGGAGCGAAAGCGGTGGAAGAGCTTATCGGCCGCCACCTCGCAGATTTCATCCCCGACCATGACGCGGCGCATACGGACGTTTTTTGCGCCGCCTTAGCCGAAAAAAACACCTCTACCTCCTTTGTCTTGCGCACCCTGGACGACACGGATATCCGGGTCAACATACGTGTGCACCACGCCCGTGAAATACACCCCGAAGCCTTCGTACTCATCGCGGAGAACGTCAACGATCGCCTTTCCTTGTCCGAAGCGGCGCGCCGTAGCGAGGAACGCTACAGCCATCTCGTCGCCAACGCCCTGGACCTGATTTGCGTCAGCGAAGCCAATCGTATTACGTACATAAACACCGCCGGCCTTAAGATGCTGGGCGCAACGGATGAGACGCAAATCATTGGCCGCCCCGTTAGCGCGTTCACGCAGCGCGATTATCGGGAGATCATCGAATCTTCCCTTCGAGATTTGGCGCGGGAAAACACCCTTTTGCCGGTTCGCCTAAAGCGGATTGACGGAAAAATGATCGATGCCGACGTCGGTTTTTTTTCCTTGGATGGCGGGGATGCCGAGCAGGTCATGATCGAAGCCCGCGATATTACCGCGCACAACCGCGCCGTCGCCGCCCTAAGGTCGTCGATCGATACCCTGGAACACCGCGTCGAGGAACGCACCCGTGCGTTGCGCGATGAAATCGCCGAACGTCGCCGTACCGAGGAGCGTTACCGCCAACTCGCCACCCATGACATGCTGACGAACCTACCCAACCGCACGCTTTTACCGGAAAAAGTGGACGACGCGTTGAAGCAGGCCAAACGAAACCGCTTAGGAGTCGCGGTTTTGTTCGTCGATCTCGATGGATTTAAGGCGATCAACGACACCTATGGTCACGATGCCGGAGACCAAGTTTTGGTCGAAGTCGCGCACCGCCTGCGCGGTTGCCTCAGAGAGACCGACACCGCCGCGCGCATGGGGGGCGATGAGTTCGTCGTCGTCCTAGATCAACTCGAAAGCCCCGACAACGCCGTCAAGGTCGCCCAGAAAATTCTGGCGTCGCTGTCCGCGCCGTTCGACTTGGACACGAACAAGGGTGCGATCGGCGCCAGTATCGGCATCGCCTTGTATCCCGAGCACGGTCGCAATTACGACGCCTTATTGACCTCCGCCGACAACGCCATGTACGGCGTAAAGGGGTCGGGGAAAAACGGCTATTCCTTCCCGAACACTTCCCGCTGAACCCTCCTCCCCCCTTCCGCCGAACGCGTGGAGCGCCCGCGGCCAATAAAAAGGGAGCCCCTTGGCGAGGCTCCCTTTCTCTTGTCCGGCCCCGGATACCCGCCTTGAATATCAAGACGGGTCCGAGCGATGCGTGGAATGGACGGTTACTTGCCGATACGCACGGCGGCGAACCGCATCCCGGATTGACCTTCTAGCCATAAAATTACCGATTTGCGTCCGTCTTTTCGCGCCTTGGCGATCAGATCGCTCACTTCGGCTGGCGTGCTGACCTTGCGCTGACTGACTTCGACGATCACATCGCCCTCGCGGATGCCTTTTTCCACCGCGGGCCCGTTTTCATCGACCCCCGTCACCACCACGCCCTGGGTATTGTCCGCAAGGTCATAGTGTTTGATCAGTTCGGGGGTAAGCTTCGACAACGTCAAGCCGAGACCGGCGACCTTCTTTTCCGACACCGCAGCCGGCGGTGGCGTCTTCGAGCCTTTTTCGGCGGCCGCCTCCGTCTTGTCGTCCAGCTTGCCGAGCGTCACCCACAAATCCTTGTAGGCTCCGTCACGCCAAACCCTGACGTCAACCCGCTTGCCGATATCGGTGATGGCGACGATCCTGGGGAGCTTGCGCATCGCCGGCACGTCCTTGCCGTCGAAGGTGACGATGACGTCGCCGGGTTTCAGGCCGGCCTTTTCGGCGGGTCCGTTTTTGATCACGCTGGAAACCAGAGCGCCCTTGGCGTCCTTGAGGCCCAGCGTGTCGGCGATTTCCGGCGTCACGTCCTGAATGCGCACGCCCAACCAACCCCGGCGCACTTCGCCGTGAGCGATAAGCTGTTTGATCACCGGTTCCGCGGACATGCTGGGGATCGCAAAGCCGATCCCGACACTGCCGCCCGAGGGCGAATAGATCGCCGTGTTGATGCCGATGACTTGACCCTCCATGTTGAACATCGGGCCGCCGGAATTACCCCGGTTGATCGAGGCGTCGGTCTGGATGAAGTTGTCATAGGGACCGGATCGGATATCCCGGCCACGAGCCGATATGATACCCGCCGTCACCGTGCCGCCGAGACCGAACGGATTGCCGATCGCCACCACCCAGTCGCCGACCTGCGCCGCGTCGGAATTGCCGAAAGGCACGGACGCCAGCTTGCGCTTGGTATGAATTTTAAGAACCGCGATATCCGACTTCGTATCCCGCCCGACCAGCGTCGCCTTGAGACGCGTGTTGTCCTGCAAGATAACGTGAATGGAGTCGGCGTGCTGAATGACGTGGTTATTGGTCACCACATAGGCGTCGCCGTCAGCCTTGTCTTGGATGATAAATCCCGAACCCAACGAGGTCGCCTTGCGCTTATGCATCTGGTTCGGCTGGCCGCCCCGATCCATGAAATCCTTGAAAAACTGCTCGAACGGCGATCCCGGAGGGAATTGCGGCATCGCCGGGCCGTCTCGAGTTTCGATGGTCTGCGTCGAGGAAATATTCACCACCGCCGGAAGCAGTTTGTGCACCAGAGGCGCGAACGATTCCGGCGCACCCTTGGCGTGTGCCGAGGCGGCGAACATCAAAGCGAGAACGAATGCCGTCACCAGCACGGACAGGGACAACCTGCGTCCCGGAGCGTGCATCGCGGCCCGTGCCGTAGTGTAGCTTTCATGTGTGTTCATCATGATCTTTCTTCATTTGCCTGAAATTGCCTACGCCGCGGGGGCGCTTGATCGTTACGATGGCCAATCAATTTGTTATAAGTGTGGCGAATTCCGGGCGCGATTGGGAAAATTAGCCCACGCGCCGCCATTTTCTACCCCCTGACGAACCATACGATCAACACGCCGATCCCCGCCATCGCAAGACCGACGAGACGCATCTTACCCTCGGGCATCTCCAAAATGGATACAATCATGCGTTTCATATGCGCCGGGAAAAGCGCATACAAAACCCCTTCGATCACCACCGCCAGACCCAAGGCGGCCAGAAAATCGCTCATCCGGCGCGGCCCCTTTCAAAACTCTCGGGACCGAGGAGGCGGCGAGCCCGGGGGGGCCGCCGCCGAGAATGGTCGCCTTGTCATTTGGCGGCCTTGATATCCCCGGTCAGATTTTTGAGAAACGTCAACAGGTCGCTGTTGGGCGACAACACAAGATTCGTTTTGCCGTCGGTCAGCGTCGTGCGCGCCGCTCTCAAGGACCGGTAGAGTTCGAAAAACTTCAAATCATGACCATAGGCTGCGCCCAAAATGGTCGTGCGCTTGCCGTCACCTTCACCGCGCAGAATCTGCGCTTTCAAATTGGCGTCGGCGATGATGATGTTTTTCTGCAAATCGGCGCTGGCCATAATGGTGTTTTTCGCCTCATCGCCTTCCGCGCGCAACTTATTGGCTTCGCGAAGCCGTTCGGTGCGCATACGTTCGTAAACGTTTTTGGAAATATCCTCGGGCAGATCGGTCCGTCCGATACGCACATCGACGACCTCGACGCCGAAGCTCTTGCCGGCCTTGACGACCAATTCGTCGATTTGCCTCATGATGCTGTCGCGTTGCCGCGACAAAAGGTCGGGCAACGAAAACAGCCCGAGGACGTTACGCACCGACGAATTCAAGATGCCGCCGAACTTATCGCGGAAGTTGGTCTCGCTACGCACGGTTTTCAAAAACAGCAGCGGATCGGTAATGCGATAACGGGCATACGAATCCACATTGATCCGTTTCTGGTCGGCTAAGATCACTTCCTCGGGCTGCGGATCGAGGTCCAATATCCGTTTATCGTATACCAGCACATCCTGAAAGAAAGGCAACTTGAAATAGAGCCCCGGCGTGCGCACGACGGCGAGATCCTTGGAAAACAGCCGGACCGGCTCGCCGAATTGGCGCACCACGACCTGATCGCGTTGATCGACCGTGAACAGCGCCGAACTCAACGTTATCCCGATTATCACAACAATCACGCCCAAAACGGCAAATACTGTCTTGTTCATTTGCTGGACCCTCCCCGGTTTTTTTGAATTTCACTCAAGGGAAGGTAGGGAACGACGTTGGTTCCGCCTTTGCCTTGGTCGATGATCGTTTTCGGGGTGTTGCGAAGGACCGCTTCCATGCCTTCGATATACAAGCGACGAACGGTGACGTCTTTCGCTTTTTTATAGGCGTCATAAACGGAGGTAAAGCGCTTGGCCTCACCTTCGGCCTCCTTGACGACGCGTTGGCGATACGCCTCCGCCGCCTTGATCACCTGTTGCGCCTCACCGCGCGCCGTCGGCACCACCTTGTTCATATAGGCCTGGGCTTCGTTCTGTTTACGCACCTTATCCTGGCGCGCACGTTGAACTTCGTTAAAGGCGTCGATCACGGCGCTGGGCGGGTCCACCTTCAACAACTGCACGCGGGCGATGCTGATCCCCGCGCCGTAGCTGTCGAGAATTTTTTGGATCAAGGCGTGGGCCTTGGCCTCGATCTGGCCGCGTCCGCCGGTCAGCGCCGATTCCAGATCGGTCTGTCCGATCACTTCGCGCATCGCGCTTTCGGTCGCCGCCTTGACCGTTTTGTCGGGATTGCGGATATTGAAAACGTAGGCCTGCGGGTCCTTGACGCTCCATTGTACGGTGAAGTTGAGGTCGATAATGTTCTGATCGCCGGTCAGCATCAGACTTTCGGCGGGGATGTCCCGACCCGTCCCGGAAACGCGGCTCACGTCGCCGGTGCTGCGATAACCGACATCGACGCGGCGAATGCTTTGCACATCGACCTTAAGAACCGTGCCGATCGGTGTCGGGAAAAACCAGTGCAACCCAGGGTCCGACGTCTTGGTGTATTTTCCGAACAGCAACACCACGGCCTCATGACCGGCCTCGACCCGGTACACCCCGCTGCCCATCCACAGCGCAAAAATGGCCAACACGGCCAAGACAACGCCCCTGAACGAGCCGAATCCCCCCGGCAGCATCTGCTTGAAGCGATCCTGCGAACGCTTCAGCATTTCCTCGATGTCGGGTGGTTGCTGACCCCCGCCTTGCGAACCGCCGCCCCAGGGGCCTTGTCCGCCGCCGCCGCCGCCGCCGCCCCAGGGGCCGCCGCCTTGAGGTTTCCATGCCATTGATCACATTTCCCTTCACTTTGGACCGCATCATTCCCATGATCGAAATATTGATGCGGGATTTATATTTTGCATTTCTAATGGATACGCTTATATCACCGTCTGCTTGCCTTATAAGGCAGCTTAGCGCACCACGCAACGTTTGCCCCGCCGGGAACGCCAACGGGGTCACAGGGATATCAGCTTACAGCGCGGAGATTTCAAGTATGAGTCAAGTTACAGAAGAAACCATCCTGGAGGCGCTCGGCGCCGTCAAGGATGGCGATCAGAGCATCGTCGAGAAGGGCATGGTCCAGGGCATTCAAACCCAGGACGGTCATGTCATCTTCGCCATCGTCGTCGATCCCAAGGTCGGCGCAAGCGCCGAGCCGCTGCGCAAGGCGGCGGAACAAACCGTCCAGGCCCTCGACGGCGTCCTCTCCACCACCGTGGTGCTGACAGCGGAAAAAGACACCCGCAACGAAGCCGGCGGCCCCACCCCTCAGGCGGCCCAGCCCGACCCTAACGCCCCCCTGATGCCCGACGTCAAGGCGATCATCGCGGTGGCTTCCGGCAAGGGCGGCGTGGGTAAATCGACCACGGCGGTCAATCTCGCCCTCGCCCTGGCCGCGCAGGGGCGCAGCGTCGGCATTCTCGACGCCGACATTTACGGCCCGTCAATGCCTCGTATGCTGGGACTTTCCGGCGAACCGACTTCGTCGGACGGCGTACGCCTGGACCCGATGCTCGCCCACGGCGTCAAATGTATGTCGATGGGACTTTTGGTCGATGAGGACACGCCCATCATCTGGCGTGGACCGATGGCTCAATCGGCATTGCAGCAAATGATGCGTGACATCAATTGGGGCGCGCTCGACGTCCTCGTCGTGGATATGCCGCCGGGCACCGGCGACGTCCAACTGACCATGGCGCAACAAGTACCGCTGACCGGCGCGGTCATCGTTTCGACCCCGCAAGACATCGCCTTGCTCGATGCGCGCAAGGGCATGAACATGTTCCGCAAGGTCGATGTTCCGGTGTTCGGCATCGTCGAAAACATGAGCTATTTCGCCTGCCCGCATTGCGGCGAACGCACCGATATCTTCAGCCATGGCGGCGCGCGCAAGGAGGCGGAGACCGTCGGCATGGATTTCTTGGGCGAAATTCCACTCGATATTATCATTCGTGAAACTTCCGACGGCGGTCATCCCATCGTGGATTCGCAACCGGATAGCGCCCATGCCCAAGCCTATAAACAGATCGCCGAGACGATCTGGAATAAAATTTGCGCCCAACTGGAAAAAAAGCAGGTCTCGATGCCGAAAATTATTCAGTAGGCGTCTTGAACACATTGCGCCGCCCGCGGGCGGCGTGTGAAAAAACGGGGCGGACATCCTTTGGTCCGCCCCGTTTTTTTATCAACATTATTTTTTCGCCGCCGCCTCGGGCTTGGAGCTTTTCCTAATCGAACAAGGCGTCGATGTCGGACTGACTGACGCCCGCCCCTTCCAATTGAGGCCCCTGGAGGAGCTTCTTATCCTGATCGGATTCCGCTTCGGGAAGCACCAAGCCTTCGAATTCTTCCTCGCCCCAAATATTGATCATGGTGTGGATGCGATCTTCCAGGTAATTGATGGTCTTGACCACCTTGTTGGTGCGCTGGCCGGTAATATCCTGGAAATTGCAATTTTCGAAGACCTGGATCGTCAGCCCGCTGATTTCATCCAGGATTTGAATGGCCCCGACGTCGCCGATACGATCTTTCAGCTTTTGCACCCGCTCGTCGATATCCTCCGCCGCCGAGAGAATATTGTTGGTCGCCTCCTCGGTGGCCTTGACGATGGCGTCCAATTCCATCGCCGCCGTCACCAACCGATCGTCGCCCTCGCCGGGTTTGCGCATCGAGGCGATTTCGAGCTTGGTTTTATCAATACTTTCGCGCATTTCGTGGAGTTGGCCACGCAACACGCCCATTTCCGGCAAGTCGGCGGCGGTTACCGGGGCCGCCGCTTTTTCAACCGACTTTTTCAACCCCTCGATGGCCGCGAGAATTTGCGAGGTATCCACGCCGGGGTCGGGTTTATGGTGAATAACTTCATCCGCTCCGCGTTTCTTGAGCAGGGTTTTTTCTGCGGAAAATAATTTGCGCTGGCTTTTCGTCGGCATCCGTTCGCTCCACAACCGGAGAGGGTGATACACCCCCGCTATCAAGGTCAATCACGCTCTTTAACGTGCGCACAGATGTTTACTTAGGGACGCCTGCCCTCAACGTCCAAGACTTTCCATTAATTCGCGCCATTCTCTTGGCGACATCCCCGCGCTTTGCGCGGTCACCTCATCACCGTTGAGCAAGGCGCGGATGACATCCATACCCTTCGCCGAAACATGCACCCCGCCCATCCGATAATTGACGAAGGCATCATGGGTGATCGGCGTCCACCGTTTTAGCGTTTCCATCATGGCTTCGGCGTAAACCCGAATTTCGTACTGAGCGTGGCCGTCGGCGCGCAGGCTGAGGAAATGTAGAAGATTGTGCAGATCGATCTTCCAGTACCATTGGGTATAGGTATTGAGCGTCAGGTTCATCCGCGCCAGTTCACGGGCCAACCCTTGGCGATTGTCATCCAGCGCCGCGCCGTCGTCGCCTTCGTTCAGCATCTCGGCGTAGTGCTCGTAACACCGCGCGGCGTCGTCGCGCAAAAGATCGAGGACGCGCTGAGCTTCTTCGCCTTGAAGAACGTCGCCGCGACCCTGGCGATTGCTACGCGATTGCGCCGCCAATTGATCGGGCGCGGGAATGTAAAATTCCTTATCCATGATCGAATAGCGCGCCGAATATTCGTTGACGTTGGCGGTACGGTGGCGAATCCATTGCCGAGCGACGAAAATCGGCATCTTGATGTGGTATTTGATTTCGCACATCTCGAAGGGCGTCGTGTGGCGGTGGCGCATCAGATAGTTGATCAGTCCGGCGTCGTTCTGGGTTTTTTTCGTGCCCTTACCGTATGAAACGCGCGCCGCCTGAACGATCGCGCCGTCATCGCCCATATAGTCGATGACCCGCACAAAACCGTGATCGAGAACGGGAACGGGTTCGTACAGCACCTCCTCCAGCGCCGGGGAGCAGACCCGACGTGTCGGGGTATTTTGCTTGCGCAGGGCGTCGATTTCGCCCCTTTGTTCTGGCGTCAGGTCCATCGTGTGTCCTTATGGTGTATGCGTGATGGCGTATGCGTGATCTCGCGGGATCGGAAAATGCGCCGACGGCGCTTATCCCGTTCGCCGCACTTTACCCTTTCGCGTCCCATCGTCCAAGCCCAACGCCGCCTCGAAAAGAAAAGTCCTCACAAAAGAGAAGATAAAAGCGGAAACGGCGAACGAATACGAAGAACGCCTTAATCTTTTCCCGCCCCCTTCCTTTTTGACCGCCGCCGCCCTATATTAGCCCTGCCAGTTCGCTGGCTATGGTAATAAACGCTGTTCGGAATAAGCGTTACGGACCCGGGGGCGGTACCCGGCGCCTCCACCAATTTCCCGTTTTCCGTCGGCCTCAATGTCGCCGACGGAAACATATGGGGGCGAAATAGGATCGACGTGCGTAGTAAAGGTACAGTTTTTGCCCGGCATGATACCCACCGTATCGGGATCAAAACGTAGAAATGCCAACGATAATCAGGCATATGCAGTTGCCGCTTAATCGCTAAGCATCTGCGGGGCCCGGGGGGCGCCTAGCAACAGAAGCCCCCCACTTTTTTTTGTTTTCTCTCATATACGCGCGGCGCAAACGCTGTTACAAAATTGCGACGCCTTCTTTCGCCCCACTTGGTGGCGATCCATGGGTGGGCGCCTTGGTTTTGGGATTACAGGAAAGTCGAGATACGCCATGGAGGACGATCTTCTGCGTTATGATCGTTGGGTTGAAGACGCCTTGCGGGGCGTCATTCGGCGCGGTCTGCATTTTATAAACGAACACGGCCTGCCCGGCGATCACCACTTTTACATTACCTTTCGAACGCATGCGCCGGGGGTCCGTATTCCGCCGCATCTGCGCGCCCAGCACCCCGAAGACATGACCATCGTCCTGCAACATCAATTCGACGGACTGGTGGTGCGCGACGACGCCTTCGAAGTCACCCTCAGTTTCGGCGGCAAGCCCGAACGTTTGACGGTACCTTTCGATTCCGTCGCGGCGTTCGCCGACCCGTCGGTGAATTTCGGGCTTCAGCTTAAAATCGAAGACGATGGCGATGACGACGATCTCGGCGACGGCGGGGACGATCTTTTTATCGACATCGACGAAAACGATAATGACGCCGCCACGTCGGGCGCTCCGAACGATCTCCCCTTCAAGGCTGCGGGATCCAAGGGAGATAAGGACAAGCCGTCGGTCGGCGATGTATCCGAAAAAGACGAAAAAAGCGGCCAAGTCATCACGCTGGACGCCTTTCGTAAAAAATAAGCCCCCCGGCGTTTTCATCCCGACGCACGAATATCCGCCGGGCGTTCTCGGCCCGTAGCGCCGCCCGCGCCCCCCTTTTTTAGTTTTTCCATCGAGGTTCAGTCATGACGGGAAACGATCTCCATCACATTTTCGCCCTTGGTCCCGACACCACCGAATATCGCAAAGTCGATATGCCCGACGCGGATATCGACACCCTTCACGTCGAAGGGCGGAATATCCTAAAGATCGCCCCCACCGTGTTGACCGACCTGGCCGCCGAGGCGATGCGCGATACCTCCCACCTCTTAAGACCCTCGCATCTGGCGCAGTTGCGCCAAATTTTGGACGACGACGAGGCGTCACAGAACGATCGTTTCGTCGCCCTGGAATTGCTGAAAAACGCCAACATCTCGGCGGGCGGCGTACTACCGATGTGCCAAGATACCGGCACCGCGATCGTGATGGGCAAAAAAGGCGAAAACGTCTGGACCGGCGGCGATGACGTCGCCGCCCTGTCCCAGGGCGTGCTCAAGGCCTATGCCCAGAACAATCTGCGCTACAGCCAAGTCGCCCCGCTCGACATGTTCTCCGAGGTCAACACCGGCAACAACCTGCCGGCGCAGATCGACCTCTATGCCACCCAGGGCGACGAATACCATTTCATGTTTATGGCCAAGGGCGGCGGCTCGGCCAACAAGACGTTTTTCTATCAACAGACGAAGGCCCTGCTCAACGAAAAGTCCCTGATGGCGTTTCTCGACGAGAAAGTGCGCACCCTGGGCACCGCGGCGTGTCCGCCCTATCATTTGGCGATTGTCGTCGGCGGCACTTCGGCGGAAATGAACCTGAAGACCGTGAAGCTGGCCAGCGCGCGTTATCTGGACGGCCTGCCCACGGCGGGCAATGCCCACGGTCAGGCGTTCCGCGATCCGGCGTGGGAAGCCAAGGTCTTCAAAATGACCCAAAACCTGGGCATCGGAGCGCAGTTCGGCGGCAAGTATTTCTGTCACGATGTCCGCGTCATCCGCCTGCCCCGCCATGGCGCGTCGTGCCCGGTGGGGATTGGGGTGTCGTGCTCCGCCGATCGTCAAATTTTGGCGAAGATTACTCGCGACGGCGTCTTTCTCGAACGCCTGGAGCGCGATCCCGCCAAGTATCTTCCCGACATTACCGAAGGACATCTCGACGAGGCGGTGGTCAAGATCGACCTCACCGAACCGATGGATGCGATCCGCGCGCGCCTCAGTCAATACCCGGTAAAAACCCGGGTGCTGCTGAGCGGGCCGATCATCGTCGCCCGCGATTCGGCCCACGCCAAGCTCAAGGAACGCCTGGATGCCGGTCAGGGCCTGCCCCAGTACATCAAGGATCACTGCGTTTACTACGCCGGCCCGGCGAAGACGCCCGAAGGCTACGCCTCGGGATCGTTCGGTCCGACCACCGCCGGGCGCATGGATACCTATGTCGAGGAATTTCAAAGCGCCGGCGGCTCGTTGGTGATGCTGGCCAAGGGAAACCGTTCGGCGCAGGTCCGTGAGGCCTGTAAGAAACATGGCGGTTTTTATCTGGGCTCGATCGGCGGGGCGGCCGCCGAACTGGCATACAAATCGATCAAGAAGATCGAATGCTTGGAATACCCCGAACTGGGCATGGAGGCGGTCTGGAAGATCGAGGTCGTCGATTTCCCCGCCTTCATTATTATCGACGACAAGGGCAACGATTTTTTCGCCGAATATAAGATCGGCTGAGGCGGCGATCGGTGGGGACGCGACCATGATCGATTTCCTATTCACCGGCCCGCCGGACGCCGCGCTGACGGTCGTCCTCGCCCATGGCGCCGGCGCACCCATGGATAGCCCCTTCATGGCCGCTTTCGCCGAAGGAATCGCCCGGCGTGGGTTGCGGTGTGCGCGGTTCGAATTTCCCTACATGGCGCAGCGCCGCACAGACGGTAAAAAACGTCCGCCCAACCCGGCGCGGGTTCTCTTGCAAACTTGGCGCGAGGCGATCGACGAACTCTCCCCGGCGTCCTTGATCATTGGCGGAAAATCCATGGGTGGGCGCATCGCCTCCATGCTCGCGCGCACATTGGAAGACGAAGGCGCTCCCCCTAGGGGGCTGGTGTGCCTAGGCTACCCCTTCCATCCGCCGGGTAAGCCCGAAAAATTGCGCACCGCGCATCTTCTGAACCTGCGCACGCCGACTCTAATCATCCAAGGCGAAAGGGACACCCTGGGCAGCCGCGAGGATATCGCCGAATACGCCCTGTCTCCGGCGATCAAACTCAAATGGATGGCCGACGGCGATCACGGCTTCAAACCACGCAAGAAATCCGGACGCAGCGAAGTCGAAAATTGGGACGCGGCGTTGGATGCGCTTGCCCAATTCGCCCTATCCCTGTAATCGTGGTCACTGTCATCAAGGCGTACGCCGCGCCATCGCCGCAATAGCGGCATCGTTCACATTTTCGAAGGTTGAGGCATGTCGCTTCCCGTCCCCCCCGCCACCTTGGGGCTTTTCGTCTTAACCGCCCTGGCCATCGTCATCTCGCCCGGACCGGACACCCTGATCATTCTTCGCGCCACACTAAGAGCGGGGCGCAGCGCGGGGTTGGTCAGCGTGCTCGGCGTGCAGGCCGGATTGTTTGTGCATACCCTGCTCGCCGTGCTTGGGGTTTCCGTTCTCATCGCCTCGTCCCCAATTTTATTCAAAACCCTCGCCGTCGCCGGCGCGCTGTATCTGATGGGACTGGGCGTCCAGAGCTTTCGCCATGGCGCCGTGATCCACCTCGATGGAGCGGGCGTTCCACTCAAGGCCCATCACGCCTTTCGCGACGCCCTATTGTGCAACCTGCTCAATCCTAAGGTGATCTTGCTCTTCCTCGCCCTGTTTCCCAATTTTATCGACCTGCGTCGCGGCGATACCGGAGCCCAGCTAATTACCCTGGCCGTCACCCTGGTGGCGATCAACGTCCTGTGGCAAACACCGATCGCGTTCATGGGCGAGATCGTTCGACGTTGGTTGAAAAACCCCAAAATCCTGTTGGCCTTCAACCGCCTGACGGGTACCATCCTAATCGGTTTCGCGGCGCTGTTGATTATCGATCACGTTTTGTGATCCCGGCTCCGCACCTTGGAATCAAGTCGTCATGAGCTACAGCCGGGAATTTCGCGATCATGTTCTCGACCTGCTGGACTCCGCCGGCTCCGTCACCCCACGGGCGATGTTCGGCGGCGTCGGGCTATATCTCGACGGCGTATTTTTCGCCATCATTTCCGATGACGTTCTTTACTTCAAGGTCGATGACGATAGCCGCAAGGCCTACATAAGCGAAGGCATGGCGGCCTTCGCCCCATTCATCGACCGCCCGGCGCTGCGCTCGTACTACGAAGTGCCGTCGGACCTGTTCGACGACGGCGAAACCCTGCGCCTGTGGGCGCGGCGCGCATGGGAGGCCGCCCGGCGGTCGGCAAAGCCGGCCTCCTCCTCCGGCCCGCAACGCCGTAGGCCATGACATGATCGAACACCCCACGGAAGAGACGCCCAGTCCCACGGCCGACCCCCACGTCCTTCGCAAACATTCGGTTTCGATCGACGGCCATCAGACCAGCATTACCCTCGAAAACGCCTTCTGGTGGCGTTTTTGCGCCATCGCACGGTCAAAAAACATCTCCTTGAATAAACTGATCGGTGAAATCGACCACGTTCGCACAAGAACCCACGCCGGGAATTTATCCAGCGCCATTCGGGTATTCGTCCTTGAACAGGCGACCGGCGAACACGGTCTTACGTCTAGCGGGGCGGCGCGCAGCTAACCTTGTGCGCCGATCTTATCGCCGCCGATTTCATTTGATGACCCCTTCGAGAATTCCCCGCAACAAATCTTTCGGTTTGATCGGCGTATTTGCCGGGGCTTGTTGAGGCTGCGCCGGAGCATTCCCGGGCGCAGGCGCGGGTTCAAGCTGCTGAAGAATCTTACCCAAACCCTTTTTCTTCAGAACCTTGTCCAGGGCCGGCGGCAATACCGTCTTGCCCGTCAGGCTCGACGTGTCCACCGTGACGTCGGGCGCGTCCAGCACCCCCTTGATCGAAAACGGCACCGTTTGCACCCCCGTTCCGCGCTTGCTGAGCAGAGCGGTGACGATATTCGGCTTGACCGCCATCGCCCCCGCGATATCGATGCGCCACTGAGGGAGATCCACGGTCCCCTTGGCGTGGCCATCGCCGATCCCGGACGTCAGGGCGAAATCATCGGTGCGCGCGACCCCCTTGGCGATGACGAAGGTGGCGCTGGCGTCGGCGATCCGATCGGCCGCGCCACCGCCCAATTGGTTCATCGTCGCAAGCAACCCCATGACCCCGGACAGGGCGCTGCCGCTGCCGCCTCTCTTAACGTCCAGGCGATTCAGTTTAATCGCCCCCTTGCCCGCCAACGCCGAAACCAGATCGGCGGAACTGCCGCCCCGGCTGTTTATCGTCGCGTCGAAGGTCAACTTTCCGTTCGCCAAATCCTTGGCCGCGACGGCGCGCACGATGCGATTGACATCGGCGTCCTTTATCGAAAACGTCGCGGAAACGGTGGGAATTGCGGCGCCGTTCAGGCGCACCGTCGCATTCAAAGGTCCGCCGAAAAAAACACCCGATATTTTTTTGCCTTGAACCAGGCCGTCCTTCAAGGATACCTCGGCCGATAGGTTATCGAGACGGTATTTTTCAAATTCCAACGCCGTGCTGGTCAGTTGAAGATTGGCGTCGAAGCGGCCGAGAACGCTCAAATCCATCGGCTTTTTCGACCATCTGGGATCTATCGCCGCCACGGCGACACCGCCACTGTCGCCCGCCGCCGCCTTGACGATCGGCATTCGGGCGTTTTCACGATCGAGGCGCGCCAAGACCTCGAACAGGGAAAGGCTCGCTTTTTTCACCACACTGGGCGGCAGGAAACGCGGCACGGCGATCGCCCCGCTGGAGAGCGCGCCATTAATGATGGGGCGCGCCCCCTCCATGGCCACCTGAATTTGACCGCTGAGATCAACCCCACCCACCTGGCCCTGAATTTTGGAAAAAGCGAGCACGTTCTTGCTCACGATCACGCGCGTTCGCATATCCGTTTTGCCGAGCGGTCCCGACGGCGTGAAACCTCCGCTCAGACGACGAAGGACATTAGGAGTATCGTCGGCGACAAAATGCGCCTCTCCATCGAAAAGGGCGCCAACGGGCAATGCCGACGCCTTGCCGTTGACATTGAGGCGCGCGCCCGCGGCACTGACGTTAAGGTCGAGGGACGGCGCCAACACCGAACCGTCGATGCGCCCGACGATCGCCACTTTGCCCAGCGTCGGCGGAACCCCCGCACCAACGCCGAGCAGATGGGCGAAGCGCGCACTATCCGCCGCATTGACGGAAAGAGAAACGTTCTTGGTGTCCAAAATGCCGCCAAAACCCGACAATGTTCCACTGATCTGGGCCGACGCGCCGGCGACGTTCTCGATCCCCGCCTTGCGGATTGTCAACGCGCCATCGACGAGCGAACCGTCAAAGAAAATGTTGCGAACCGTTTCTCCGCGATAAATCAATTCTTTAACCTGCGCCCTGGCATTGGCGTCGAAAGTTTTCAAGACGCCCATCGCGGACCATGCCTTAAGACCTTGTAGGGCGCCGTTCTCCGGTTTGGACGCACCCGGCGTCCCGGTGCTTGGGGTCGAGGCCTTTGCGCGCGCCACGCCCCCGCCGGTCCCGACCGCCGCATCCCCCAATATACCGTCGAGATCGAGCCGGTCGATGGTGACACTCGCGCCAAACGCCAAGCGTTTGCGCAAGGCCAGTGTAATGCCGCCCCGAATGTGGGTGCGGTCCAGCGCCATATCGACACCTGAAACGGTAATTTCCCGAGGTGTCGCCTGGATTTGCCCACGCAGGTTTATTCTGTGCGCTTGACGGCGCACGCCTTCGGGCAGAGTAACGCCAAGCCACGAAGCCAACGTACGCGGATCGTTGACCAGGGCCGAAACGTTACCATCAAAACGAACCGGCCCCGCCACGGCGGCAACCCCCGACAAAGATATCTCGCCGGCCCCTGGCAACAGCGCCGAAAGCCTACTCAGGGTGATTTTGCCTTGCTCCAGATGCGCCTGCACAGCGGTGTTGGAGACGATGGCGTCCCGATACGCGATCGTGTCTATGCTTAGGGTCAATGCGCCCGAAACGCCGTTCAATGCGGAGGCTTTTGGCGACGGCGGCGTTTTTTGATTGGGTATCGCAAGCACGATCGGCGCGCCACCCCCCCCGGTTATAGCGGAATCGCCTGTCCGCGTATCCGACCCTGTCTGCGTACCCGACGACGCAGGCGTTCCCGGCTTCAAAGCCAGCCACGTATCAAGCGCGATCTGGTCGGCGCGGATATCTATCTTGAAGGTCGTGGTTTTGCCCGTATTCAACGAAAGCCCAACCTTAGCCTTCGTCGTACCCAGCGCAAGGGCGATCGTGGGAGCCTCGACGCCCTGGGCCGACGCCGTGATCTCGCCCTCCAGGGAAAAGGGCTGCGCCAACATGGACGGCAGCGTCGCCGAAGGCGCCAAGGCATGGCTAACGGCGTAGGCGTCTTGGCCATCGAATTTAACCTTGCCCTTGAAACGAGGCTGTTCGTTTAAACCGACGATGGCGCCGCTCGCCTGGATGCGACCATCGCCCGGAAGCGTCACCGTAAGGTTAAGCGGCAACGTCCGGTCGGCGACGGTTTTGCCCAACGAAACCTCGTAATGCAACGCCTTGCCCTGATAGGTGAAATCGCCGGCGCTATCGAACGGTCCCTTCAGAGAACCCATCGTTATTCGGGCGTTGAAGCCGTCAATCCGGCGCACCTGCGCCCCGCGCCGATAGATGATCGTCGCATTGGCGATGACGAAATTATCCAGGCGCACCGCAGGCGTGCGATCGACCAGCGCGGCCCCGCCCCCCGACGGCGCAACGGCGGGCGCTTGGGCGACGGTCGGCGCCTGTCCCCCCCTCGGGGAGGCGGGCGCCGGGGCGAGTGTCCAGTTGTTTCGCCCGTCCGCCAGACTTTCCAAACTGATCACCGGATCGACCAAACGCACATTGCGAACCTGCACTTCGCCGTGAAAAAGCGGAAGCAACGCCACGTTGACCTCGAGCGAGGACAACCGCACCATGTCGGCGTCATGCGCCCCCTCAATGTTGCGCACGCGCACGTCCTGCATCGTCAACGCCGGCGAGGGCAAAAGTCGAACGCTCAGGTCTCCGCGAATATCCATGGTGCGTCCGGTTTGGGCGCGCACCTGCTCGGTAATGATGTTTTTGTACGCGTTCCAGTCGATAAACCGGGGAAGTAAGAGCGCCGTCCCGATCACAAGGAGAAAAAAAGTTCCGACACCGATCAGAATGCGTTTGCTCACGATGGACCCGATTTTACAAAGAGTGAAAAAATTCTTCGGAAAGATCGCAGGAGGCGAGGAGAAAAATCCAAAGACCTTCGAATAGTAGAGCCACCCCGTCTCGGGATCAATCACACAAAACGCCGCCGCGGCAAGATTTGGATTATCCCGCGCTCCGTCACCGCAAGGCGACAACTTCCGATGCAACGCCGCACGTAAAAAAACGCCGCCCCAAAAAATTGGGGCGGCGAAAGAAACCTTTGGTAAAAGGCGAGACTTATATTGCCGGAGCGGCGGGGGCCGGAGCGGCCGGAGCCGGAGCGCCGCCCCAATTGCCGACAAGCCCTGCTTCGGCTGCGGGCGGAACGGCGTTCATACCGTTCAGCGCACCAAGCGGCCCGCCTCCCGTCCCGCCGGCGGCGGCCCCACCACCAGCGTTTGCTCCGCCGCCACCGGCGGGTGCGCCGCCGCCGGCAGGCGTCCCAAGCGCGCCGCCGACGCCGGCGCCATCATCGGGAACATCGCCTTGTGGGCCATCATGCGCGCCGTCATCGCCCAAATCGGGACTGTGGTCCGCGACGTCGCCACCATGATCGCCACTGTCGCCGGCGTCATGCCCCGCACCATCGGGGGAATCGCCACTTGGCCCACTACCGCCATGATCGCCGCTATCGCCACCGCCATGATCGCCGCTATCGCCACCACTGTCGCCACCGCCGGATCCACCGCCACTTTCGTGATCGCCACCATCATCATCGGCCAGTGCGCTGGCATGACCGAAATGGACTACATTATTGGCGATGTGGATGGGGGCGACGATATACCCCAGGGCGAGAAGGCTGACCGCCGAAACCGAAGCGAGGCGCGCCACGGATCGGCGCACGGCGCACGCGATACTCTGCGTCGCGCCAGAGGTTTTTCCATCTTGTGCGGCGTGTGCGAACGCCGCCACGGTGGAAGTTTCGGATGATCTTGGAAAAAACTGTTTCATTTTACATCGTCCTATAAGGGTTAACATCCTCGGTGAAGCAATTTGCTCCTGGAGACGTTTTCGTGCTTGGAGGAACGACACTCTGCGCGACCACACCCTTCATTTTTCATATTATGCTGGGATCGCTGCGCCGTCTTTCAAAACCGTACTCGCCATGACAACGCCGCCAAATGCAACTTTCATCCCCACGGCGCATGAAAAAACCCTTTTTAAAAAAAGCCCCTCAAAAAATAGGTTTGGGATTAAAGCAACCATCCACGCGTTGTCTTAACGCCGACGTCTTCGCCACCCGTCCACGGCTTGGTTTCGTCTCCGATTTCGTCTCGGCGGGACAGTGGACTATAATATGGACCATGGTCCGGGGTGGATGGTTGAAGACGGTGGAAGAAGGTCGTGGGACTGCCCCTGTGGCCGCCCGAGAACGCGCGGAAAAACACGATCGGACCAAGTAAGGATCGCCCCTTTGGACGAACGCACACGCAAAGAACTCGTCATCTTGTTGCCGCGCCTGCGCCGCTTCGCCCTGGGCTTGACCAGAAGCTTGGATGAAGCCGACGATTTGGTTCAGTGCGCTTGCGAAAAGGCGATCTCCCGCTTCGATCAATGGCAACAAGGGACTCGATTGGACAGTTGGATGTTTCGAATTATTCAAAACGCACATATCGACGTCATGCGCGCGCGAACGCGCAAGGACCGCGTCTTGGAACCCTTCGACAACCAACCCGAACCGGGACACGACGGCGCCCAGGCCATGGAATCGCGGATGACGCTGAGAAACGTCCGCGACGCTATTTTACGCCTCCCCGAAGAACAAAGAGCCGTCATCATGTTGGTGAGCGTGGAAGGGTATTCCTACAAAGACGCGGCGGAAAATTTGGGCATCCCGGTCGGCACCCTGACCAGCCGCCTGGTCCGCGGACGCACCGCGTTGCTAAACCTTCTCGATGGCGAGACGCAGGCCGACGACGCCCTCGTCGGTATTGTTTGAGCAATTGAACGCCATGACGCAAACGTCCGCCTTTATCCATTTCTCTTTACGGGCCGTGATCCGAAGGATGAAAAAATGACAGAGCATCTCGATCAAAACACCCTAATCGCCTACCTTGACGGGGAATTGGACGATGAAGCCGTCCGCGCCGTTGAACGCCGCCTACGCCTCGACGAGACGGCGCGGCTTCGCCTCGACGCCTTGCAAAAAAGCGCGGCGCTGGCGCGCATCGCCTTCAACGACGTCCTTCATGCGCCGGTTCCCGAGCGCCTCGTCGATACCGTCAACGCCGCCCCCGATCAGGGGCGCGACGGCGCTGCGCGAAGGCCATCGCCCGCTTCGCACGCGCCCCGGACCAAAACCCATGCCCCCACCGCCCCGGATCGGCGTCCGCGCGCATCGTGGCGCCTCGCCCTGCCGATCGCAGCGACGATCGTCGGGGTGATGATCGGCGTCGGCGGAGGCTACGGCGTCATGAATTGGCGCGCCGGAAAAAGCCAAGAGATGGCCAACGCCCTGCGTCAACACGAGCTTCTCGCCGTCGATACCCTGCGCAATTCAGCCTTGGAAAGCCAAGTCAGCGGGCGGGCGATGACTTGGAAAAGTCCCGATGCCACCGCCACCGCGACAATCACGCCAGTGCGCACGTACCAAGACAAAAATGGTCAGTTCTGCCGCGAATATCGCCAGCAAACCCACCTTCAAGGCAAGGCGAACGAAACCTACGGTCTCGCTTGCCGCACGCCCGACGGACAGTGGCGCCCGCGCTATCTAATCTCGACGCCGAAGGCCGGAAGTTTTTAACCGCGCGGGACGCATCCGACGGCATTGCACGTCTCGATCTTGGTTCGTTGCGGTCTTACATCGCCGGCTTGTTTTCGTTCAGGATGGGTTCAGTCGTTTCGTTTTATGTTGTCGGCGGATATAATCGCAGCACTTTTCATCGGGATACCTAGTTACATAACATGACAGTATTTCAGCATCGCCTTTTTCGCCCCGCATTAACTCTCGTGCTAAGCACTCCGTTGTTGGCCGCCTGCGTCGGCGATCCCGTGCTACAACAGTTGTCCACCTTGACTTCCGGTCAGAAGGCCTATGCCCCGACATTGCCCCCGGCGCCAATTCCCACGCCCGTCGTCGGCACGCGGTACTATTACTCCAACGGCGTCACCGAGCGGGTGACGGCGGTTGGCGGCGACGACGTCACCTGGATCAACAATAGGCGTCATAAACAGATATCCAGCCGCGACTTTACGATCCCCGAAAAATTCGTGGAGACGACGACCCGCGATTACAATCGCGTCCTGCACGGCGCGCCGGGCGCACTTTGGCCGCTCGGCGTCGGCAACACCAGCAGGTTCACGGTGATTAACCACGTCAAGCTCAAGGGCGCGAAAAAGGACACGAAATACGTTCAACGCTGGCAATGCGCCGTGGACGGAACGGAACGCGTCCGCGTCCTGGCCGGGACCTTCGACACCTATAAGGTCGAGTGCAAGCGCTTCAGTCCGACATTCCGTTTTTATCAAAAACGAACCTGGTATTACGCCCCCGAAATCGGACAATACGTCCGCCGTGAAGATTATTACAAGTACCCGGGGAAAACCTATCGCCGCGAGTTAACGGCGGTCTATTCGATCCTGCCCGGCGTGGCCACGCCGATACGGCGAGAGATCCGAAAAACATTCCAGGTCGCCCTGGAAAATCATAAAAGCGGCGTCCCCCTGACGTGGCGCGACAAGAAAACCGGCGCCGCGACCACCGTCACCCCGGTACTCACGTATAAGGCCGCTTCCGGCGCTTTTTGCCGGACCTATCGCCAGAGCATCACCCTGAATGGCAAGACCCACCTGTACCCCGGCGTCGCCTGTCGCGAAAGTCGATTGAAGTGGGTTATCCCTCGCCTCGCGCAGCTTTGATTTTTTCCACCCCGCGCCTGCGCTCGTTTTGCGCGGGGGTCTTCTCCATGCACGTCCCATCAAACCAGGGGGGCAGGCTTGGGACCGCCCATCGCCCAATCGAGGAGTTCGACCGTATGCACCACGGGAACTTCGGTGCGCTGGGCGATCTGCACCATGCACCCGATGTTGCCGGTGGCGATCATGGCGGCTTCGGTTTTATCCAGGTTCTCGACCTTGCGCGCACCCAACCGCGCCGCAAGGTCGGGCTGTAGCAAATTATAAGTGCCCGCCGAGCCACAACACAGATGCGCCTCGGCGGGTTCGCGAACATCGAACCCGGCCTGACGCAACAGTTCCTGGGGCTGATTTTTAAGTTTCTGTCCGTGTTGCATCGAACACGGCGCATGATAGCCGACCACCGTTCCCCGCCCCTTGTCGGCGGACATCCCCAGATCGATCAAGACCTCGGAAATATCGCGCACCAAGGCGGCGACGCGCTGGGCGGCGGCGGCGATTTGAGGGTCGTCTTTCAATAAATAGCCATAATCCTTGAGCGTAGTTCCGCACCCCGACGCGGTCACGACAATGGCGTCCAGCCCGGCGCCGTCCATCTCCCGGACCCAGGCGGCGACGTTGGCCCGTGCTTGGGCCTGGGCGTCATCCTCGCGCCCCATGTGATGAACCAGCGCGCCGCAACACCCCAAGCCCTTGCTGATCACGACTTCACAACCCAGACGTGTTAGCAGACGCACCGCAGCCGCATTGATGCGCGGGGCGAGCACTTGTTGGGCGCACCCTGGATGTAGCGCGACGCGAAGCCGGTGTTTCCCTTGGGCGATATCATGGGCGATATCATGGGCGACATGAACCCCCGGTCTATCCAGCGGCGACGATCTGGGCAATGCGGCGGGAGCCATCGCCACCATGCCTTTCAACCTGCCGGGAAGAAATTTTTGAAAAGGCCGCGCCAAGCGCGCGCCGATCAAGGACAGGCGGAATACCTTGGGCCGGACAAGGACCCACGCCAGAACGGCGCGCAAACACCGCGCGCCAAAAGGGCGGCGATAGGTGCGGTGTATGTGAACCCGCGCGCGGTCGATCAGATGCATGTAATCCACCCCCGACGGACACGTCGTCATGCACGACAAGCACGACAAACAGCGGTCAATGTGACGCACGACTTTTTCCGTGGCGGGCTTGTCCCCTTCCATCATGTCCTTGATGAGATAAATGCGCCCACGCGGACTGTCCAACTCATCACCCAGCAACACATAGGTTGGGCACGTCGCAGTGCAAAAACCGCAATGCACGCATGTGCGCAAAATAGCGTCCGCCTCGCGTACGACCTCGCGCCGGCGCTGCTCGGGGCTGAACAGGGTCTGCATCAGTCCATCCTCCCCGGATTTAAAATGCCCTCGGGATCGAAAGCGTCACGCACCCGATGCGCCAACGTCGCCAATGCGGTAGGCTGGGGCTGAAAGACCGGCGTCCGGGCGCGCACCGCCGCGTCGGCGCGAATCAAGGTGGCATGGCCAAGGTCGCCCACGGTGCGGCGCACGATTTCATGATGGGCGTCATCGACGGGGGCGTGGGACAACCAAAGCAGCCCGCCACCCCAGTCGTAGAACACCCGTCCTTCGGTCGCCCGGAGCAGCGCCGCGCCAACGACGGCCCCTTGGGCGGGCGGAACGGAAATACGCCAAACCTGGCTATTGTCATCGCAATAAAACAGAACGTCGCGCACCTCTCGCCACAGCTCGGCGCTGTTTGCGCTGTGCAATTCCTCGCCGCCGCCAAAAAGATGCAACAGAGCGCGAACATCCGCGCAGCGTTTCTCCACCGATGGTCCTGGTCCCTCAAGGCGCAACGCCGTGACGGCGCGCCCGGCGCCGCGCACGTAGGACACCGATGACAAAGCGGCGACATCCTCGGGCAGATGCATCGCCGCGGAAATCTCGTGAGGGCTGTTCAATCCCATCGTCATCGCCCGCGCGCCATCGCGATCGTCCAAACCGAAAAGCAATACGGTACGCGTTTTTTCCGCCTTCGCCAGCACCTTGAAGGAAACCCGCTCGATCGCCCCCAGCGTCCCGAACGCTCCGCTCATCAACTTGCACAAATCGAACCCCGAAACATTCTTGACCACGCGCCCACCCGATTTAAACGGCTCCCCTACTCCATTGACCGCCGAAAATCCCAGCAAATGATCCCGCGCGGCGCCAATTTTTATCCGCCGAGGACCCGATAGGTTGCAAGAAAAAACACCCCCAATGGTGGCGCTGTCGGTAGCGCCAAGCAGGCGCGAAAAATTAGCCGGCTCGAAAGCCAACTGCTGGGATTGTTCACGCAACAGCGCGTCGATTTTCATCAAGGGGGTCGCCGCGCCCGCCGTCATCACCAGCTCTTCGGGTTGATATAAATCGATACCGGAAAAAGCGTTCATATCCAAAATGTTATCGGCGCGCACGACTCCACCCCATGACAGCTTCGAAGCGCCGGCGCGGATCTCCAACGACGTGCGGCGGCGCGCCGCCTCGGCAAGCATGGCCTGAAGCTCGCTGGATGTTTGCGGCTGTAAGCGTGTCGTCATCGTGATCTCGCCTTTATCATCGTCGCACCTTCAATTTCGGACCCGGCGCGATCGTCATACCTGTCGGAAGTGCCGGTTAGAATCTGGGAATATCCGGAAATGGGAGCCGCCCGTCACGCACATTCAACTTTCCCATTTCGGCGCAGCGGTGCAAAATCGGAAAAACCTTTCCCGGATTGAGCAAACCATGCCCGTCGAAGGCGCACTTCAGGCGGGATTGCTGCACCATGTCCTGGTCCGTGAACATATCGCCCATCAGGTCGCGTTTCTCGACCCCGATGCCATGCTCGCCGGAGAGCACGCCGCCGACCTCGACGCACAGCCTGAGGATATCGGCGCCGAAGGCCTCGGCCTTTTCCATTTCACCCGGACGATTGGCGTCATACAAAATGAGCGGATGGAGATTACCATCGCCGGCATGAAACACGTTGGCGACGCGCAATCCGTATGAGTCGGACAATTGCGCCATGCGCGTGAGGACCGCCGGCAACTGGTGGCGCGGAATGGTGCCGTCCATGGTCATGTAATCGGGAGACAGGCGTCCTACCGAGGGGAACGCCGACATCCGCCCGGCCCAAAATTGCCGCCGCTCGTCTTCGCCCTCGCTGACGCGCACGTGGCTGCACCCGACGTCCCTGGCGATACCTTCGACCACGCCCAAAAGGTGGTCCACTTCGACTTCGGGACCATCCAGTTCGACGATGAGGATTGCTTCCACGTCCAGCCAGTAGCCCGAACTGACAAACTGTTCCATCGCCGCGATAGCGGGCTTGTCCATCATCTCCATCGCGCCGGGAATGATCCCCGCGCCGATGATCCCAGCCACGCACCGCCCCCCGGCATTGGATGAGGGAAAACCCAGCAGCACGACCCGTGCGCTGGTCGGCTTGGGCAAAATACGCACCGTAACCTCGGTGATCACCCCGAGCAGACCTTCCGATCCCGTCACGACTCCCATCAGGTCGAGCCCGCCGCTATCTAAATGCTTGCCGCCCAGGCGAACCACCTCGCCGGACATCAGAACCATTTCGACCGCCAGGAGGTTGTTGGTGGTCAATCCGTATTTCAGGCAATGCATGCCGCCGGCGTTTTCCGCGACATTGCCGCCGATGGAACACGCGATCCGGCTCGACGGGTCGGGCGCGTAGTAATAACCGTCGCCATCGACCGCCGAGGTGATCGATAAATTCGTGACGCCGGGCTGGGCGACGACACAGCGATTGTAAAAATCGATTTCCAGAATTTTATTGAATTTACCCAGCCCCAGGGTAATGCCGTCGGCCAGCGGCAACGCACCGCCGGAAAGTCCCGTACCCGCCCCACGGGGGACGACTTTTACCCCGTTTTCATGGCAGTAGCGCAAGATCCGCGAGACCTGTTCGGTGGTTTCCGGAAGCACCACGATAAGGGGGAGTTGGCGGTATGCGAGCAGGCCGTCGCATTCGAAAACCTTCAGCTCCTCCTCATCGACGATAACGCCTTCGCCGGGAACGATCCCACGCATCGCGGCGACGATGTCGCCGCGCCGAGCGATGACGCCGTCATCGGGAAGAGGCATTTTCATGGGGGGCTCCCGTATCGCGTAAAATTAAGCCGGGCGTCGGCGCTTTTTTTTACACTGTACGGAGACTTTGTCGCCGGGAAAAGAAAAACCGCACGCCCAATAGCATACGGTTCTCAAAGCATATGTTTTTATACGCCGCCCCACCTTCAACGCGGGCGTCTCCCGGCCCGGGGCGCATACCCTAAAAAAAGCGCACGTCGGCGAAAACGCCAGATAACGCCATCGCGCTTTTCCGAAAGGGGCCGCAGGCTCAGCCTTGGCGCGCCTTGAAACGCGGATTGCGCTTGTTGATGACGTAAACGCGTCCCTTGCGGCGCACGATGACACAATTTTTGTCGCGCGACTTCGCCGACTTCAGGGAATTTCTTACCTTCATGACACAACCTTCACATCTTTATCGCATCGGCACAAAGCAGATAGCCTGGGCGCGGAAAGTACGAGGGTAGGCGAGAGCTGTCAACCGCTATTGCCCTTCGGAAGCGTTTAATCGTCAAATTTCGTTTCCACGCGACCGGGGATCACGCCCACATCCACGACGCACCGCTTGCAAAAGTTTATAAAACCGGCGGCAACCCCCCGCCACTTCAAGGAAAAATAAAGCCGAACACCGTCACGGCGCTTGATGACACGGAGGATACGTCTTACCCTTTACGCTCCCCGGAGTGACGCTTCCAGTAGGGCCGCATGTGATGGATTACGCCACTTTCAACTATCTACTGGATCCCGCGACGTACCTTCACGCCCTTCGCGGTGTCGAGCCTTGGATCAGGACCAATGTCTTGGGCATGGGCAATGTCATCCAGTTTTTCGCCATCGCGCTAAGCTACCTTCCCGCCCGTTTTCTGCGCGGAGGGACGCACCGATTGCTGCAAACCGTCCGTGACAAAACTATTCCCAAGCGTTTTCACGCCCGCCTGGCGATCGAAGTTTCAATCTTCGCCCTACCCGTCGTCTGGTTGGCCCTATTGGGTCTCGCGCATCTGGCCATCGCCAAGGCCGGTGGGGCGACGCAACTGACGGGCGTGGCCCTCAGTCTTCTGACGGCATGGATCGTCATTCGTCTGGCCGCCAATTTCATCGCCGACCCATGGTGGGCGCGCGCGATGGCCGCCACCGTATGGGTTTTAGCGGCGCTCAATATTCTCGGCCTGTTGGCCCCAACCATTACCGTTCTCGATACGATCGCGCTCACCTTCGGCAAAACTCGGATTTCGGTGCTCGGGGTGTTCAAGACCATGATCGCCCTGGCCGTGATGTTGTGGATGGCCAACTTATTGTCGAGCACGATTGAACGGCGGATCGGCACGTTCCCCAACCTGACGCCGTCATTGCGCGTCCTCTTCGGAAAACTGCTGCGCATCGCCCTAATAACGCTAGCGGTGCTGGTCGCCTTGGAAAGCGTCGGCATTGACTTGACCGCCCTGACCGTCTTCAGCGGCGCGCTGGGGCTGGGCCTGGGGTTCGGCTTGCAAAAAGTCGCCTCGAACCTGGTCAGCGGCGTCATTTTATTATTGGACAGATCGGTCAAACCCGGCGACGTCATCGCCATCGGGGAAACGTACGGTTGGATCAACTCCTTAGGTGCGCGCTATGTTTCCGTCGTCACCCGGGACGGCATCGAACATCTTATTCCCAATGAAGAGCTGATTAGCAGCCCCGTCGAAAATTGGTCTTATACCGACCGTCTGGTGCGCCAACACCTCCCTTTCGGGGTCAGCTACACATCCGATCTTCACAAAGCCCGCGCTCTCGCGATCGAAGCGGCGACGTCGTTTGAGCGCATCCTAAAAACGCCGGAGCCTCGTTGTTTGCTCAAGGGGTACGGCGATAGCGCGGTCAACCTGGAATTGCGCGTCTGGATTCAAGACGCCGAAAAAGGATTGTCCAATATTAAAAGCGATATTTATTTTAAAATATGGGACCTTTACCACGAGAACGGCGTTGAATTTCCCTTCCCTCAACGCGACATCCACATCAAGGGCACGGTGCCCGTCAGCGTCGAAACCGCCACCGGACGCGCGGATGTCGGTGCGCAAAAAAAATAACCCCGCGTCGCAAACGCGCCTTCGCCCCCGCCGCCGCCCCCTTCCTATCCTCCGGACCGCATAATAAAGACATCTCTTTTCCGATTGCTCTTTTTGGCGTAAGGTACCGATCGTGAATGCGCCGTAACTCAGGGTGATTTCGGCGCAGTCGGTTTGTTGATTGGGTATCTTTTCCAGGGACCCGTCATGCGTGATTTAGGGTTTAGGGTCTTGTTAATTAGGGTCTTGGGATGCGGATTGACGCGTTAAAAAGAGGGACGCTTGTGCTCGCCGTGATGACCGGCTTGGCGTTGAGCGCTCCGGCCGTGGCTGGGGTGTGCGCAGCGCCAAGGGATCAAGTGGCCTTAAAAACGCGTGTCCTGCAAAGCAACCTGATGGTCGCCGCGCTGACTTGCGGCCTGCGTCCGCGTTACAATGCCTTCGTGACGGACTTCCGATCCGAATTGGTTACGCAGGGCCACATCTTGCGGTCCTTTTTCAGACGCAGCTTCGGCGCATCGGGAGAGCGGCGGATGAACGCCTTCGTTACCCGACTCGCGAACGAGGCCTCCTTACGCCGCACCAGAGACACCGCAGGATTTTGCCGCCGCGCCGAAACCGTGTTCGATTCTTTTTCGGCTCAGCACGGCGCCGTCGTCAAAACCATCGCAACGTCCACCCGCATGGCATACCCACGCGGCGTCGAGGGATGCCCCCAAGAGGCGCATGCCACTCTACCTCCCGCCCTAAGCGAGGAAGCCGCCAACACTGCCGTCCCCCCTATCCAACCCTGAGCGCCCTTCCCCCTATCTCTCGCCAAGCTTTCGCGCCAAGCTTTCGGCCACTGAATTGAAACGTATGCCGGCGCGGGTCCCTTCGCCGCGACAGCATATTCGCGTAATAAAAATCCTCGAACGAAAAACGCTTTAAATGCAAAAACGCCCCCTTCAAAATAGAAGGGGGCGTCGAGCTTGCCGATCAATATCCCGTAAAAAACGCAGAAAACGCCTTACTTCAAGACAATTTCGACACGTCTGTTTTGCGGTTCGCGAACGCCGTCGGGCGTCGGCACCAAGGGGTCGGTCTCGCCCTTGGCGATTTCGGTGATGTTCGCGGCATTAAACCCCAGACGAACCAATTCCCGGCTCACCGTATCGGCGCGGCGCTTGGAAAGACGCATGTTATAGGCGGCCGGTCCCGAACGGTCGGCATGCCCCGTGGCGACGATCCGAGTTATGTGGCCTTTTTTGGCGTTGTCCATCGCCTGGGCAATGATTTTCTTCGCCTCGGGGGTTAAGGTCGCCTTATCCCAATCGAAGAAGACCAGAAAATCCTTAACCACTTGAGGCGCGGGCGCAACCTGGACCCGAGGCGCAGGCTTGGGCGCCGGAACGGGCTTGGGTTCGGGCGCAGGCGCAGGCATCGGTGCGGGCACAAGCGCGGCCACCGGGGCGGGCGACGGGAAATCCCACGTCAACCCGACCATCACCGTGTGCGTATTGTAGCCGACATCGACTCCAACACCGGAATTGGTATGCATTGATGGGCCGAACGCATGCAAGTAGCGGTAATCCGCAAACAACGACAGCGAATCCTTAATCGGCATGGAAAAACCGACAATACCTTGGCCGGCCAGAGTATTGTCCCGATCATCAATGCGGCTGCCGCCGATCGGAGAGACCCCGGAATAATCGATCCGCGCCAAGCCGAGTCCGACGCCGATGTAGGGCTGCACCGGCAAATTCGCCGGAATATCATAAAGAACGTTGCCCATCAACGTCCAGGCCCGCGTCTTGCCCGACCCGCCGGTCCCGGAGACGCTATCGACCCCGTTCTGACGATATCCCAACTCACCTTCGACGCGCAGATTGTCGCCGACATGTCGGCCCAGCCCAATCAAGCCCGCCGCGCCCCGGTTAAAATCAACGGTGCCGTCAACCCCCGTCCCACTGACCGAAGCGTCGCGCTGGGCGTTAAGGCCAACGCCGCCTTTCAGATAGAACCCGTTGGCCATTTCGCCCGCCTGCGCGGAACTGCCGAAGGTCAGAGCCGCAACCAATCCCACGCCAACCGCGCCAAAAAGGACGCCGTTCGAAAATAAACGCTCTTTATTCACCATCGCCGTAATGTCCTAAAAGATAATACGCGGAACCGAAGGGGACCGCCCAAAAATGCGCCAACCTTGTCCATCCTGCCGTTGACGCCCGCCTCTCGTTGACGCTTGTTCGCGTGCCCAACTCCGGTGTTCGCGTGCCCAACTCCGGCACATACTACGCCCCCTTATCGCAGAATAAAAGTCTTCTGAACACTTTTTGGGTGCGCATTCAATATGCTAGGGTCAGGACCTATTCATCTCCGCCAGACGCTTCAGATGAATAGGTCCTGACCCTAGTTACCTGGAACTGAAATACGGCGCACATATGATCCTCCATACGGCGCGCCCTTGTTCTCGCTCAACCATGCCCCGGGCCAGCGTAGCGACATGTCGGCGGCGGCGGTGCGAGGGCGCGAGACGAAACATCCGCCGCTGAATTTTTTGTGCGGTTTCATCGAAAAGACCCCCCAGGACCGAAGCTTCGCACGCAAAAGCGCCCGGCGTCACCGCCCCGCCCCGCCCATACAATCGCGCACGGACCCCGTAAAATCGCCGATAGGGAAGAAAGCCGAAGTGATCGGCCCCAATAACGCCCCGCACGGCATGATAATGACGAACATCGCACACGACCGCCCGCCCCCACATAGAGCGCGCGCGGTCGATAGGGTTAAAAAGGTGACAGCGCGCACTTTGTCGGCTTAAAAATGCGGGGTCGGCTTAAAAATGCGGGTATGTACGCTGTCCGCCGAGCAAACGGTTGAGGCCTAAAATACAGGGAACCGACATGGAACGCGAACCCCACCTTCTCCTCGTGGACGATGACCCCGAAATTCAACGGCTTCTGAAGAAGTTCCTATCCCAGTACGGTTTTCGCGTCACGGTCGCCGCTAATGGTCGGGAGATGCGCAAGGCCCTGGATGATTGGAACATCGAACTGGTCATTCTAGACATTATGTTGCCGGGCGAAGACGGTTTCGCCCTATGCCGAGAAATGCGTACCCACAGCAAGCTTCCCATCATCATGCTGACCGCGGTTAGCGAAGAGACGGACCGCATCTTAGGGCTCGAACTGGGCGCCGACGACTACCTTTCCAAGCCTTTCAACCCCCGCGAACTGCTGGCCCGCGTACGCGCCATCCTGCGCCGCGTCGATGACGGCGGCGAACGCACGCAACAGATCCATCATGAAACGATCCATTTCGCCGACTGGACCTTAAACCTGGGCGCGCGCGAGCTGTGCGACCGCGACGGCGTGTCCATTCATTTAAGCAGCGGGGAATATGCCCTCCTCGTGACCTTTCTCAATCATGCCCAACGTACCCTCAGCCGCGAACAACTCGTCGATATCACGCGGGGTCAGAACAGCATTCCCTTCGATCGCAGTATCGACATTCAGGTCAGCCGACTGCGCAAAAAGATCGAACCGGACAGCAAAAGTCCAAAATTCATCAAAACGATTCGTGGAGCGGGCTATCAGTTTTGCGCCAAGGTTTATTTTTCGTGACCGGATCGCCCGCCATCATACGCATCAGAGAACGGCTACGCGCTTTTAAGCCGAAAACCCTGGGTGGACGGATCTACGCCTTGATGATCGCCGGTGGTTTGGCCATTGTCGGGCTATGTCTGATCGCGACGCTTTATGCCATCGACATAAATTCCCGGCTCGACCGCGCCCATTCCCTGGGCCTTGAAATGCGCGCCGCCATGGCCTTGGCGCAGGAGGATATCCGCCGGGGACGCCCCGTGCGCGATTTACAACAAGAAGCCTTCACCCGAGTGGGGCTGAAGGTGCAGTGGCGCGCCCAACACGACCCGGGCGGCTTTATTTTCGCCCGTCCACCACAAAATCTCGCCCTTCCCGCCGGGATATACGAACCGGCGTTGCCCCACGGGGTACGCGTGCATCTTCGCGCGGGAAGATTGTCCGATCGTCAGCGCGCCGTACTGGCGCAATCTCCCGCCCTCGGCGTTTACCTGGGGACGTTGTCGCGCGAGGTCGCGCGCTTGGGCGTCGATGCACGCATCGAGGTGACGCTTTCCGACGGTTCCACGTTACTTTTCTCCGCTCCCGATTTATGGCGTGACAGCATGCGCCCGTCGGAAATGTTTGTCATTTTGGGCGTCGCCGTGGGTTTGGCTCTGATCGTTCTGGCCGGCGTCACCCAACGTCTCGCCCACCCATTCACTCGGCTGGCCCGCACCATCGCTGCGCGCAACGACGACGACCACACCCCCCTGGATGAACACCGCGGCCCCATCGAGGCCCGCGCCATGGCCGCCGCCTATAACGCCCTGTGGGCGCGGATTTCCAAAATGATGGCCGAACGCACGCGCATGCTGGCGGCGATTTCCCACGATTTGCGAACGCCCGGCACCCGCCTGCGGCTGCGCGCCGAATTTATCGACGACGACGAGGTGCGCGGCGAAGTTCTCGGCGACCTGGACGAGATGGATGCATTATTGAACGAGGCGCTCGATTTCCTTAGCGACAACGTTCATTCCGAAACACGCAAGATCGTCGATTTTACTTCGCTCCTAGACGCCGTCTGCACCGATTATGCCGATCTCGGCCGCCCGGTTTCGCTTGACGGCCCCCCGCCGCTGACATTTCGTCAGGTGCATACCGT
Organism: Varunaivibrio sulfuroxidans; assembly: GCF_029318635.1. Classification (NCBI taxonomy): domain Bacteria; kingdom Pseudomonadati; phylum Pseudomonadota; class Alphaproteobacteria; order Rhodospirillales; family Magnetovibrionaceae; genus Varunaivibrio; species Varunaivibrio sulfuroxidans. The sequence continues at coordinate 982,244 of NZ_CP119676.1, forward strand.
GTTCGGCGGGCAGTCGGACGCCGTCGCCTTCGACGGCAAGCGCAACATCCGCATCCTGTGCCGCCCGGCGGGCTTGCGCCGGGCCTTCGTCAACCTGATCGAAAACGCGCTTAAATACGGCAGAGAGGCACGGGTCGCCATCGACGCCACCGCCGACGAGATCATCGTCACCGTCTCCGACAAGGGGATGGGCATCCCCGAAGACGAGTGGGATAATGTCTTCTTGCCCTTTTACCGCGTCGAAGGCTCACGCGCGCGGGCGACCGGCGGCAGCGGCCTGGGGTTGGCGATCGTCAAATCGGTGATCGACGCCCACGATGGGCGCATCATCTTGGAAAACAAGCCCGAAGGCGGACTAACGGTTACGGTGCGCCTGCCACGCAGGGTGTAACGCGGAACATTCCCGCCATCGAAAGGCACGAAAAATGAAAGTACGCGGCGTTTTGACAAGAATATTCCTGGAGCCTTCGCGACTAAACGAAACCGTTTCTTTTTACGAAGACCTCCTTGGCGAAAAATGCGCACTACGCTTCGAATACCCGGAAAAGGGATTGGAACTGGCGCGCATTGGAACCTTTTTATTGATTGCGGGCTCCGCCGATCGGGTAAGACCCTTCGAAAACACGCGCGTGACCTTCCTTGTCGATTCGATGGAGGATTTTGAAAAATTTTTCCGCAATCACGAGGCGTCGGGAGCATCGATATTGGACACCCCGAAAGAGGTTCCCAGCGGCGTGAACATGCGCGTCAAACATCCCGATGGTTTGGTCGCCGAGTATGTCGAACTCACCGCCTCGGATCGCGCCTAACAAAACCGCCGCCGGCGCGCCCCCGCCAAGGGGGCAAGCGCCTTTAAATCCGCGCGCCGCTTTCGGGGTCGAACAGGTTGGCCTTGTTCATGTCGATCATGAAACGCATGGTTTGTCCGGGGGCCACGGCGTGGGACGGGCGCACCCGGGCGACCACTTCGGCCCCGCCCAGGGAAAAGAAGGTCATGGTGTCCGCCCCGGTGGGCTCCAAGACATCGACCGCACATTCGAAATCGAAGTGGTGACCGCTGTTCTTCACATCCGCCTCACGGTAATGGGTCACCGATTCGGGTCGAATGCCGAAGACGACGTCCCGCCCCAGCCAATCGCCCGTACGTTCGGGCGCATTGACTAGGGGCAGGAAAATCGCGCCGCCGTTCTTCATCGCGATACTGACCCCCAGACGGTCGCCCTCCTGAACTACCGTCGCGGGGATGAAGTTCATCGACGGCGAGCCGATAAAACCGGCGACGAAGATGTTCGCCGGTTCTTCGTAGATCGTCTGCGGATCGGCGAACTGCTGCAAGATACCGTCCTTCATCACGGCGATCCGGGTCGCCAGAGTCATCGCCTCGATCTGATCGTGGGTGACGTAGACGATCGTCGCCCCCAGACGCTGGTGCAGTTTCTTGATTTCCGTGCGCATCTCGACCCGCAGCTTGGCGTCCAGGTTGGACAGCGGCTCGTCGAACAGGAAAACGTCGGGATTGCGCACCAGGGCGCGGCCCATCGCCACGCGTTGGCGTTGGCCGCCGGACAGTTGCGACGGCTTGCGGTCGAGCAGTTCTTCGATCTGCAGCAGATCGGCGACGGCGTGCACCGCCTTTTCCCGCTCATTGGCGGGAATTTTACGAATTTCCATCCCGAAGGTGATATTTTTACGCACCGTCATATTGGGGTACAGGGCATACGATTGAAACACCATCGCGATGTTGCGATCCTTCGGGGCGACGTCGTTAACCTGGCGATCGCCGATCTGGATAGCGCCATCGCTGAGTTCTTCGAGTCCCGCCACCAGATTGAGCAGGGTCGATTTGCCGCACCCGGACGGGCCGACCAGAACCAGGAATTCCCCGTCTTCGATCTCGATGTTGATGTTTTTAAGAATTTCAACCGAGCCGAAGCTTTTCTTGACGTCGGAAATGGTCAAAGAGGCCATGGAATTATCCTTTCACGGAACCGGCGGTCAAACCGCGGACAAAATATTTTCCGGCGAAAATGTAAACGATCAGCGTCGGCAGACCGGTCATGATCGCCGCCGCCATATCGACGTTGTAGCGTTTGACACCGGTCGTGGTGTTGACCAGGTTGTTCAAGGCCACCGTCATCGGCTGCGACGCGCCCGAGGTAAACGATGCGCCGAATAGAAAATCGTTCCAGATCTGGGTGAACTGCCAAATCACGCTGACGACGATGATCGGCAGGGCGATCGGCACCATGATGCGCCAAAAAATGGTGAAAAACCCCGCCCCGTCGATGGTCGCCGCCTTCACCAATTCGCCGGGAATGCCGACGAAATAATTGCGGAAAAACAAGGTGGTGAACGCCAGCCCATAGACCACGTGAACCAAAATCAAGCCCGGTATCGAGTTCGACAGGCCGATGATCCCAAGCACCCGGGCCATCGGCAGAATAATCACCTGAAAAGGAATGAAGCAGCCGAACAGCATCATCGCAAAGATGACGTTGGCCCCCTTAAACCGCCATTTGGTCAGGGCGTAGCCGTTAATCGCCCCCAGGGCGGTCGATATCACGACTCCCGGCACCGCGATCAAAACCGAATTCCAGAAAAAGGGCCGCACGCCGTGACAATTCACGCCGATGCACGCCTGATCCCAAGCGTGACTCCAGGCGTCCAAAGACACCACGCGGGGCAATGAGATCAGCGTGCCCTCGCGAATTTCGCTGAGCGATTTGACCGACGTCGTCACCATCACGAAAAGCGGCGCCAGATAATACAATGCGAAGAGGATGAGGACGCCGTACAGCAGGCCGCGCAGCAGCACGCTTTTGAGCCTTGATGGGCTTGAAGGAAAAGCCGCTTCAACCATTTTTCGTCCCCCCCCTCAGTTCGGAATATAGATACGGCACGATGATCGCCATCACGGTGGCCAGCATCATCATCGCGCTGGCGGCGCCCAATCCCATTTCGTTGCGATTGAAGGTCATGGTGTACATGAAGGTCGCCGGAAGGTCGGTGGCATAGCCCGGCCCCCCGCCCGTTAAGGCGATCACCAGATCGAAGCTTTTTACCGCAAGATGGGCCAGGATCACGATCGCGCTGAGGAATACGGGGCGGATCGAAGGTAAAATAATGCCCATATAAATACGCGTCATCGAGGCGCCGTCCATGTGGGCGGCCTTGATGATGTCCTGATCGACGCCGCGCAGCGCCGCCAGGAACAACGCCATGACAAAACCCGACGACTGCCAAATTCCGGCGATCACCACCGTATAGATGGCCATTTTCGGATTAATCAACCAATCGAAGGAGGCTCCCGCGAAACCGATATCGTGCAGGGTCTTCTCCAAGCCTAAGCCGGGGTTCAAAATCCATTTCCAAGTGGTGCCGGTGACGATGAACGAGAGCGCCATGGGATACAGGAAAATCGTGCGCAAAGTGCCCTCGGCGCGAATGCGCTGATCGAGCAAGATCGCGAGGACGATCCCGATCAACAGGCACCCGCCGATAAACAACCCACCGAAAACAAAGAGATTTTCCACCGAGACGTACCAGCGCGGCATACTCCACAGGCGGACGTATTGGCGCAACCCGGCCCAGTCGTAACTGGGCAACATGCGCGAGTTGGTGAACGAAATATACGCCGTCCACAGGATGAAACCATAGACGAAAACCAACGATACGGCGAAGGACGGCGCCACGACCAATTGCGATAAATGCGCCTGAATGCGCGCGCCGATGGTGCGCCGGGGAATTCGTCCGTGCCGGGGCGAGAGCGCCGATACGCCGGATGGCGAAGGGGGCGATGGGGGGGACGGCGGATGCGTCACGCGTTGTTCCTCCACTGTTCGGAAACGACGGCCCTCAAAGCCGCCGCACCGGGGTGTGCGATGCGCCGTCCCTTAAATCTATTCGGGACGGCGCTCTTCACATTCTTTTTATGCTTTTTATGATGTACGAACCGTAGGCGTTTCGCGCTTAGCTTTTAGCCAGATCGACGGCCTCGGCAAGGCGTTTGACCGCCTCTTTCGACGACATGTTGGAATTGAAATGCGCCGTGACGACATCGATGATCGCACCGGAAAGATTACCCGGCAACGCAATCCCGTGGGCCATCGACGGCACCAACGTATTGTTCTTCATAGCGGACTTGAGGTCGGCCAGGGATTTCAACGCGCAGCTGTCGAATTTCCCCATCGGCACATCGAGGCGCGCCGGGATCGACCCCTTGTACAGATTGAAGGTCTCCTGGAATTTCTTGCCCAAGATCAGCTTCGCCAGCAACTTCTGACCTTCGATCTTGTCCTTGCCCTTGACTTTGAACATCACCAGACTGTCGCTGTTGAGGATAAAGGCGCCGCCCTTGGTCGGCGTCGGCGCGCACAGGAAATCCTTGCCCGGAACCTTACCCGCGGCCAAAAATTCACCCTTCGCCCAATCGCCCATGATCTGCATCGCGGCCTTGCCGTTCATCACCATGTTGGTCGCCAGATTCCACTCGCGTCCCGAGAAATCGGCATCGACGTCGCCGCGAATTTTACGCATCTGGTCGAACACCTTGATCATGGTGTCGCTTTTCAAGGCGTTGTCGTCCAGCTCAACCAAGGCCTTGCGGTAAAAATCGGCCCCACCGATCCCCATCACCACGGTTTCGAAGATGGTGGCGTCTTGCCAGGGCTGGCCGCCATGGGCCAGCGGCGTGATGCCCTTGGCCTTCAGCTTGTCGGCGACGGTGTTGAACTCGGCCCACGTGGTCGGAATTTTCGCGCCGACCTCGGCGAGCAACTTGGGGTTCGCCCAAATCCAGTTCACGCGATGAATGTTCACCGGAACGGCGACATAATCGCCCTTGTACTTGACAATTTTTTGCAACATCGGCGGGATCACTTTGTCCCAGCCTTCTTTTTTGGCGACATCGTCGAGGTTGGCGACCACGCCCTGGGCCGCCCATTCCTGGATCGCCGGTCCTTTCAGCTGCACCGCGGTCGGCGGATCGCCCGCCAGAACCCGGGCGCGCAGCACGGTCATCGCTGCAGACCCGCCACCCCCGGCGACGGGGCTGTCGATCCATTTACCGCCATGGGCGGTAAAATCGTCCTTCAACGCCTTGAGGGCCTTCGCCTCGCCGCCCGACGTCCACCAATGCAGAACCTCGACCGTCGGTTGCCCGGCGAGCGCGCCGGTGGCGCCGCCCGCCAAAATCCCCACGGCCGCACCGGCCGCAAGCAATGTCCGTTTGAAACCCATTTTTGTTCTCCCTGAGATTTAAGCCTGAAATTGAACCCTAAGATTGAGGCGCCGATTATGGTCCGGTATTTTAAGGGGGCAAAAAACTTACGTCGCAATAAAACTGTAACCGTTGTTTTCAAACCTCCGGGGGAGATACAAACCGTTACACGGTTTGTGCCCCATTGAAAGGACGCCGCCATCGGCAAGGACGGGGCGAAGGGCCCGCTCTGTCCTCGATCCCCGCCGAAATTGCGCGGCGGCGGCCCGAAAGTCGCCGCGCCAAGGATGCTCAGCTTCTGGCCAGATCAAGTGCGGCGACGAGACGTTTGACCGCCTCTTTCGACGACATGTTGGAATTGAAATGCGCGGCGACGACATCGGTAATCGCCCCGGTCAGATTACCCGGCAACGCCATGTTGACCGCCATCGAGGGCACCACGGCGCCCTTTTTCATCGCCGATTTCAGATCGGCCAGGGATTTCAACGCGCAGCTGTCGAATTTCCCCATCGGCACGTCGAGGCGCGCCGGAATCGACCCCTTGTACAGATTGAAGGTCTCCTGGAATTTCTTGCCCAAGATCAGCTTCGCCAGCAACTTCTGGCCCTCGATCTTGTCCTTGCCCTTGACCTTGAACATCATCATGCTGTCGCTATTCAAATCGAAGGCGCCGCCCTTTGTCGGCGTCGGCGCGCACAGGAAATCCTTGCCCGGAACCTTACCCGCGGCCAAAAATTCACCCTTCGCCCAATCGCCCATGATCTGCATCGCGGCCTTGCCGTTCATCACCATGTTGGTCGCCAGATTCCAGTCGCGTCCCGAGAAATCGGCATCGACGTCGCCGCGAATTTTACGCATTTGGTCGAACACCTTGATCATGGTGTCGCTTTTCAAGGCGTTGTCGTCCAGCTCAACCAAGGCCTTGCGGTAAAAGTCCGCGCCACCGATCCCCAGCACCACGTTCTCGAAAAGAATGGCGTCTTGCCAGGGCTGTCCGCCATGGGCCAGCGGCGTGATGCCCTTGGCCTTCAACTTGTCGGCGACGGTGTTGAACTCGGCCCACGTGGTCGGAATTTTCGCGCCGACCTCGGCGAGCAACTTGGGGTTCGCCCAAATCCAGTTCACGCGATGGATGTTCACCGGAACGGCAACGTAGTGCCCGTCATATTTGACGAGTTTTTGAAGCATGGGCGGGATCACTTTGTCCCAGCCTTCTTTTTTGGCGACGTCGTCGAGGTTGGCGACCACGCCCTGGGCCGCCCATTCCTGGATCGCCGGTCCCTTCAGCTGCACCGCGGTCGGCGGATCGCCCGCCAGAACCCGGGCGCGCAGCACGGTCATCGCTGCAGACCCGCCACCCCCGGCGACGGGGCTGTCGATCCATTTACCACCATGGGCGACGAAATCGTCCTTCAACGCCTTGAGGGCCTTCGCCTCACCGCCCGAGGTCCAATAGTGCAAAACTTCGACGGTCGGCTGATCGGCGAGCGCGCCGGTGGCGCCGCCCGCCAAAATCCCCGCGGCCGCACCGGCCGCAAGCAATGTCCGTTTGAAACCCATTGGTCTTCCTCCCTTTATATACTTATAAGTGCTATATATTTATAAGCACCGATTATGGCCCGGTATTTTAAGGAAGCTAAAAATTTACGCCGCAATAAAACTGTAACCGTTGTTTGCAACATCCGGCAATCGACACAAACCGTTACACACTTTAATTTCAACAGGGCCACGAAATCGGAAATAAACAGACGATGAGGAAACCGCGGGGGGACATTTTCGAGCGCCACGGCGCCTTCCTCGCGCGCCACCGGATTGGCGCATTGCATCTTGGCTCATATCGGCGTTTATTCATGAGCATAGAGGACATCGAGCGCCACGCTCTGGAGCAAGCGTGCGCGATAGCAAAGGACGGAGCACCGCAGTGAACATAGACTTATCGGACCGCGTCATCATCATAACGGGATCGTCCGGTGGAATCGGTTGGGCGATCGCCCGCGAGGTTCATGCCAGCGGGGCGCGGGTCGTTCTTCATGGTACGCGCGAGGAAGCCTTGCGCGAGAAGGTTCGCGAACTGGACGCCGACGAAACGAGCAAACGGGCGGACTGGGTTTCCGCCGATCTGGCCGACCCCGAGGCGCCGGCGCGGATTATCGCCAAGGCCGTTGACACCTTTGGCCGATTGGATGGGCTGGTTAACAACGCCGGAATTTTTCCACGCAACAATCTGACCTCCATCACCGTCGATGATTTCGAGCATATTTTCGCCGTCAACGCCCGCGCTCCATTGTTCCTATGTCAAGGCGCGGCGGCCCGGTTCCGCGCACAGAAATCGCCGGGGTCGATTGTCAACATCGGCTCCATCAACGCCCACTGCGGACAAAGCGACATCCTCGCCTATTCGATGTCCAAGGGCGCGCTGCAAACAATGACCCGCAACCTCGGCGACGCCCTGGGCGCGGAGGGTATCCGCGTCAACCAATTGAACGTCGGGTGGACCTACACCGACACCGAACACAAGGTGCAACTGGCCGAGGGCCGCCCGGAAAACTGGCTGGAACAGGTGCCGAAAGTATTCGCCCCGTCCGGCTCTATCCTGCGTCCCGAACAGATCGCACCCCATGCGGTGTTCTGGCTGTCCGACGCATCGTGGCCGATCAACGGCCAAGTCTACGAGGTCGAGCAGTACCCCGTTATCGGCCGCAACAAAATCAACGAGGGATAAGCGAGGGACTTTGACAATGACCAAGCGCGACCCCGCCCGACTCCGCAGCCGTCAATGGTTCGACGACCCCAAAGATCCGGGGATGACGGCGCTCTATCTGGAACGCTACCTCAATTTCGGGCTGACCCGCGAGGAACTGCAATCGGGACGGCCGATCATCGCCATCGCCCAATCGGGATCCGACCTGTCGCCGTGCAACCGCCACCATATCGACCTCGCCCAGCGGGTCCGCGAAGGCATCCGCGACGCCGGCGGCATCCCGCTTGAATTTCCCGTTCACCCGATCCAGGAAACCGGGCGACGGCCCACCGCGGCGCTGGACCGCAACCTCGCGACCCTGGGACTGATCGAAATTTTACACGGCTATCCGATCGACGGCGTGGTGCTGACCACCGGGTGCGACAAAACCACGCCGTCGCAGATCATGGCCGCCGCCACGGTGGATATTCCGGCGATCGTGCTGTCCGGCGGGCCGATGCTCAACGGGCGCTACCATGGTCGTTGCGTCGGTTCGGGCACGGTGATCTGGGAAGCCCGTCAGCAACTGGCCGAAGGGATCATCGACACCGACGCCTTCATGGACATGGCCGCCTCCTCGGCGCCGTCGATCGGTCACTGCAACACCATGGGCACCGCGCTCAGCATGAATTGTCTGGCCGAGGGCCTGGGCATGAGCCTGCCCGGCTGCGCCTCCATCCCCGCGCCCTACCGTGAACGCGGCCAGATTTCGTACCTCACCGGCAAACGCATCGTCGAAATGGTGTGGGAAGATTTGCGCCCGTCGCAAATTTTGACCGCGGAGGCCTTTCACAACGCCATCACCCTGTGTTCGGCGATCGGTGGATCGACCAACGCGCCGGTCCACATCAACGCCATCGCGCGGCACGCCGGCGTCGATATTTCAATGAACACTTGGCAGGACGTCGGGCAAAAAATCCCCCTGATCGTCAACTGCCAGCCCACCGGCGAATATCTGAGCGAGGAGTTTCACCATGCCGGGGGTGTGCCCGCCGTGATGGCCGAACTGCTGAAGGCCGGTTTCGCCAAACCCGCCGCGCGCACCGTCAACGGGCGGACGGCGGGGGAAAACTACGCCGACAGCTTCACCGAGGATCGCCGCGTGATTCGCGCCTGCGCCGCCCCCCTGATCGAAAATGCCGGGTTGATGGTGCTGTCGGGCAATCTGTTCGATAGCGCGGTGATGAAAATATCGGCGGTGGGCGATGACTTCCGCGCCCGTTACTTGTCCGATCCCGACGATCCGAACGCCTTCGAGGGCGTCGCCGTGGTCTTCGACGGGCCGGAGGATTACCACGCCCGCATCAACGATCCCGACCTTGCCGTCGATGCACGGTCGATTTTGGTCATCCGTGGCTGCGGCACGGTGGGCTACCCCGGCTCCGCCGAGGTGGTCAACATGCTCCCCCCCGACCGCCTGGTCAAAGCGGGCTTGACGGAGCTTCCGACGATCGGCGACGGACGTCAATCGGGCACCTCCTATGCGCCGTCGATCCTCAACGCCAGCCCGGAGGCCGCCGCGGGCGGCGGCCTCGCCAAGCTGCGCACCGGCGATCGTATCCGCATCGACTTGAACACCCGGCGCGCCGACGCCCTGGTCGCCCCGGAGATTTGGGACAAGCGCGAACCCAACGTCTTCGTGCCGCCGTCGCAAACCCCATGGCAAGCGGTTTATCGCGATAGCGTCGGCCAACTTGACGACGGCGGCGTGATGACGACAAAATTCGGTTTCGCCACGGTCGGTCCCCGCCCACCGCGCCATTCGCACTGAGCCAACCTTCGGAAAAATCGAGCCAGAACATGCGCATCGCCTGCATCGGAGAAGGCATGATCGAAATTGCCGAGGTCGCGGGCAACCCGACCCTGGCGCACCTGGGCTACGGCGGCGACACCTTGAACACGGCGCTTTATCTGGCGCGGCTGCTGGCCTGCGCCGACGGCGATCACTCGGCCGCCTATATCACCCGCCTGGGCGACGATCCCTACAGCGCGTCGATGCTTGAAAGCTGGCGCGCGCAAGGCGTAAAGTGCGATCTCATCGCCCGTGAGAAAGGCCGCGTTCCCGGCCTCTACGCCGTGCATTTGGACGACAATGGCGAGCGGCGCTTCAGCTATTGGCGCGCCCAGGCCCCGGTGCGCGAAATGTTCGAGGGCGCCGACGGCGCGGGATTGATCGCCCGCCTGAACGATTTTGACGGCATTTTCTTTTCTGGTATCACGCTGGCGATCCTACGCCGCCAAGGGCGGGGACGTCTTTTGGACTTGGCCGGCGCGATGGCCGCGAAGGGGCGCACGGTCGCCTTCGACACCAATTACCGCGCCCGCCTGTGGGAGGACGACGATGCCCGCGCCGCCAACGCGGCGGCCCTTCGCGCGGCCACCGTCGCCCTGCCTTCCGCCGAGGATCTGGCGGGGCTGTTCGGTGACGCCGTCTCCGATTGGGCGGATTTCCTCAATACGTTCGATATCCCCGAGATCGTCCTCAAACACGGCGGCGACGCGGTCGATGTTTTCGCCGACGGTATGTGGCGACGGGTCGCCCTGGGCAAAATCGCCCACCCGCTGGACACCACCGCGGCGGGCGATAGTTTCAACGCCGGGTACCTCGCGGCGCGCATTGTGGGCCGTGCGCCCATAGACGCCGTCGCCCCCGCCCACGCCCTGGCCGGCGCCGTGATCGGCCATCGCGGAGCGATCATTCCGATAGAGGCCATGCCCGCCATTTTTTAAAACGGGCCGCGAACGGGCGGCCCCGTTGAGCGAGAAAGGAAGATGAAATGACCGATTGGAATACTCTGCTCGATGGCGTGCGCGTCATTCCGGTGCTCATCGTCGATCGCCTGGAAGACGCCGCCCCCTTGGCCGAAACCCTGTTCGGCGCGGGTCTCGGCACGCTCGAAGTTACCTTGCGCACGCCCTGCGCCACGGATGCCATCGCCGCCATGACGCGCGCCGCGCCCGAGGCGCGCATCGGCGCGGGAACGATCCTACACACGGCGCAATGGGACGCGGTCAAAAAGGCCGGCGCCTGCTTCGGCGTCAGCCCCGGACACACCGAAACCTTGCTCAATGCCGCCGAGGCCGCCGAGCTCCCCTATCTCGCCGGGGCGCAAACGGTATCGGAAATCATGGCGCTTGGCGAACGTGGCCTCAAATTGCTGAAATTTTTCCCGGCCGCGCGCATCGGCGGTCCCGGAATGTTAAAGACCTTGGCCTCGGTGCTGCCCGATATCGCATTTTGCCCGACCGGCGGGATCACCGCCGAGAATGTCGCCGATTACCTAGCCCTGCCCAACGTCGCCTGCGTCGGCGGCACCTGGATCGCCCCACCCGAACTGGTCAACACCCAGAATTGGCCCGAAATCGCCAAGCGCGCCCGCCACGCCGCCGGCCTTTGAACGGACGCATCCGATGGAGTCATCCCAAAGCCCGCTTACCGTCATCGCCGATGTCGCCAACGAATTGGGCGAAACACCGTTGTGGGACCACCGCCACGACACCCTGTGGTGGTCCGACATCAAACGTTCCCAATTGTTCCGTCTGCATCGCGCCGACGCCGGACTCTCGCGCTGGAATCTGCCCCGTCCGGCCAGCGCGATCGCCTGCATCGCCGGCGGCGATCATCTTATAATGGCTTGCCCGGGGGCGTTGATGCGCTTCGATCCCGACAGCGGCACGGCCGCCGTGATCGCGCCCTTCGAAGACGATATCCCCACCAACCGTCCCAACGACGGCAAGTGCGATCCCGAGGGCCGGTTCTGGGTCGGCTCAATGGACGACGCCGAACAATGCGCCAGCGGCGCCCTGTATCGCATCGGAGCGGACCTTGCGATCGAGGCGGTCGTGGGCGGCCTTGAAATTCCCAATACCCTGGCGTGGAGTCCCGACCGGCGCACCTTTTATTGCGCCGATTCACCGACGCGCACAATCTGGGCTTACGACTACACCCCCGCCGACGGCGCGATTGCAAACAAACGCCCGTTCGTCACGGTGGATATCGACGGCGCCGTGCCCGACGGCTCGGCGATCGACGAAGACGGCTACCTGTGGAACGCCCAGTGGGGCGGCTGGCGCGTCGTGCGTTACGCCCCCGACGGCGCGATCGACCGTATCGTCGATATGCCCGTCGCCTGCCCGACCTCGTGCGCCTTCGGCGGGCCCGACATGACGACCCTGTTCATCACCTCGGCGCGCAAGGGCCAATCCCCGGCGGCGCTCGCCAAGCAGCCCCACGCCGGGGCCGTGTTCGCCCTTAAGACCGACGTGCGGGGAACGCGACAAACACCGTTTCGCATCGCCGCAGGGGCGTGAGGACGGCGCAATGGCTTCCCTGCTCACCCTCCATGCCGGGAACCTGACGGCCATCCTCGCCCCCAGCCTGGGGGGGGCGCTCGCCGCCTTTCGCGAGGAGACGCCGTCCGGGCTCGTCGATTGGCTGCGTCCTGCCCCGCCCGATTGCGCGGATGTTCTTAAAAGCGCTTGTTATCCGCTGGTGCCCTTTTCCAACCGGATCGCAAACGGGCGCTTTTCCTGGCGCGGGCGCGCCGTATCCCTGCCCGCCAATTTCCCGCCCGAGCCCCACGCCATCCACGGCTTGGCTTGGCAACGTCCGTGGCGCGTAGTCGAATGCACGCCCGCCCGCGCCGTCCTCGCCTTACGCCACGACGCCGAACCATGGCCGTGGCCGTTCACGGTGCGCCAGACCGTCGCCCTGAGCCCGCAAGCGTTGAGGATTACGCTAAGCCTTGAAAACCGTGCCGCCGAGGCGATGCCCGGCGGCCTCGGCCTGCATCCCTTCTTCCCGCGCAACGACCACACTCGTCTGCGGGCCGACGTGCGCGCCATGCAAACCAGTGGTCCCGGGCGGATGCCCCCCACGCTCGACCGCGCGCACCCGACCATCGCCGCCCTTGGGGCGAGCGACGGCGTGCCCGAGGGGTTGGACAACGCCTTTCAGGACTGGCGGGGTTCGCTCACCGTTCACCAAGACGACATCGGGCGCGCCCTGTCCATGGGCGCGACCTCCTTGCTGCGCCACCTTGTCATTTACACGCCGAAAAACGCGCCCTTTTTCTGCGCCGAGCCGGTCTCGCACCTGACCGGCGCCTTCGCCGCCGACGCCGATACCGCCCTTGCCGCCGGCCTCGTCGAAATCGCCCCCGGAGAAACCCTGGAAGCGACGGTCGCCTTCACCCCCACGCCGGCATCGTCATAACGCGCCCGCAATCGCGCCGCGATCGCACCGGCGAACGCCGCGCGGCCCGTGCCGGTCATCAAAAATTCACAAAATGTAAACGTTTACATTTCATCGCTCCGCGTAGGATGACGGCGGCGAATATCCGAACGAACGCACCGGACCGGTGCACGCGCAGGGGCAAAACAGACCATGGTTTCCACACTTCGCGACGTCGCAAAGCATGCCGGCGTGTCGGTCGCCACCGTGTCGCGCTACGTCAACCGATCGGGGAACGTTCGCGCGCAAACCGCGGGGCGCATACGTCAGGCGATCGCGGAATTGGGATTTCGCCCCAACGTCGTCGGGCGCAGCCTGAAAACGGCGACGACCCGTTCGTTGGGCGTCGTCATTCCCTCCTTGTCCAATCCGGTTTTCGCCGATGCCGTTTCGGGAATCGGCCAGACCGCCCGCGCCGAAGGCTACAACCTCATGTTCATGGCCACCGATTACGACCGGGACGCCGAAACGCAAACGGTCGGCGCCCTGTTGGATTATCGGATCGACGGCCTGATTTTAACGGTGAGCGATCCCGGGGAAAGTCCCGTCCTCGATCTGTTGGAACGGACCGGAACGCCGTACATCCTGATTTATAACCAGTTTTCCCTGGCGGCGCGGCCAAGCGTGACCGTCGATAACGTCGCCGCCGGTCACGACGCCGCCGAGGCCCTGATCGGTCTGGGCCACCGCCGCCTGGGCATGATTTCGGGATCGTTCGGCGCCTCGGACCGGGCGCGGGCGCGGCGCGACGGCTTCGTCCGCGCGGCCCGCGACGCCGCCCTCGCCGAGCCGGTCGTACGCGAGGTCGATTTCCTTACCATGAACGTGGACGCCATCCTCGACGATGTCTTCAAGGATCGCAGCCGCGCCCCCAGCGCCCTGTTCTGTTCCAACGATTTATTGGCGATTTCGCTCATCGGCGCCCTAAGGCGCAGGGGCGTGCGCGTTCCCGACGACGTTTCGGTGATCGGATTCGATGGCATAGCCGTGGGCTCCCATCAGCATCCCACGCTCACGACGGTGGTCCAACCCTCGCGCGAGATGGGACAAACCGCGGCCCGGCAACTGCTGGACTGCCTAAACGGGGGGAACGCGCCCACGGGCGCGGTTCTGCCCCATATCCTGCGTCTTGGAGAATCGGCGGGGCCAGCCGGCAAGCCCGACCCCGCCGCTCTTCAGGAACCAGACCAAACCGTGCAAAGGAGAACCGCACAATGATTGGAAAGTCCCTGAAACAACTTGCCGCAGCACCGGTTTTTGCCGTTGCCTTGGCCTTTATGGGTAGCGTAGGCGCGCCCCAAGCACAAGCGGCCGATGCCGTGTGCTACAACTGCCCGCCGCAATGGGCCGACTGGGCGTCCGAGTTGAAGAGTATCAAACAACACCTCGGTTACGACATCCCTTTTGATAATAAGAATTCCGGGCAGACCCTATCCCAGCTTCTGGCGGAAAAGGACAATCCGGTCGCCGACGTCGCCTACTACGGCGTGTCGTTCGGCATCAAGGCCGCCGAAAAGGGCGTCGTCGCCGCCTACAAGCCCAAACACTTCGACGAAATTCCCGCCGGCTTGAAGGACCCCAACGGGAAATGGTTCACCATTCATTCGGGAACCCTGGGCTTTTTCGTCAACATCGACGCCCTCGACGGGCGTCCCGTGCCGACCTCCTGGGCCGACCTGCTGAAGCCCGAATATAAGGGCATGGTGGGGTATCTCGACCCGACGTCGGCGTTCGTCGGGTATGCCGGCGCGGTGGCGGTCAATCGCGCCATGGGCGGCAGCCTGGACGATTTCGGCCCGGCGATTTCCTACTTCAAGGCCTTGGCCAAGAACGACCCGATCGTGCCCAAGCAAACGTCCTACGCCCGCGTCCTTTCCGGCGAAATTCCGATCCTGCTCGATTACGATTTCAACGCCTACCGGGCGAAATACAAAGACAAGGCCCACGTCGCCTTCGTCATCCCCAAGGAAGGCACGATCGTCGTGCCCTACGTAATGAGCCTAGTGAAAGGCGCGCCCCACCCCGAAAAAGCGAAGAAAATTCTCGACTTCATCCTGTCCGATACGGGCCAAAAAGTCTGGGCCAACGCATACCTACGGCCGGTCCGCGCCTCGGCGATGACCAAAGAAGCGGCGGCGAAGTTCCTTCCCGCCGCCGATTACGCCCGCTCGCGGCCCGTCGATTACGGAAAAATGGCGGCCGTGCAGGCCACCTTTACGAAACGTTATTTGAACGAAGTGCACTGATCCGCACCTTTAATCCGCCTTGGGGGTGGCCGCACGGCCCACCCCCAAGGCGCTCGACAGGACCCATCCAATGGACCGGCACGGCTATTCTAACCTCGTTCTCCTGGGCCTCCCCGGGGCCATCGTGTTCTTGAGCTTTTTCATTTTCCCCATGGTGCGGCTGTTTTTTATCGGGGCGGGCGGCGCGGGTGGATTGGCCTCCTACGCGGCGATCATCACCACGCCGCGCTACCTTGAAAGTCTGCTCGCGACACTGACGATATCCATCGCGGTAACCTTTACCGCGCTGGCCATATCCACCACCGCGGGCCTGTTCTTGGTGCGTCACCGTTTTTGGGGCCGCGACGCCCTGGTTTCCGTCCTGACCTTGCCGCTGGCCTTTCCCGGCGTCGTCATCGGTTTTTTCGTCATCATGCTGGGCGGGCGTCAGGGTGTCGTCGGCGAGGTCTCGAAGATGCTGAGCGGCGACAAAATCGTCTTCGCCTACTCGATGACCGGGCTGTTCGTGGGCTATCTGTATTTTTCCATTCCCCGTGTCATCCTGACCGTGATGGCGACGGCCGAAAAGCTCGACCGCAGTCACGAAGAAGCCGCCCGCTCCCTGGGCGCGCCGCCGTGGCGCGTCATTCGCGACATCGTGCTGCCGGGACTGAGGCCCGGCTTGATCGCCTCGGGCGCGATTTGTTTCGCCACCGCCATGGGCGCGTTCGGTACGGCGTTCACGCTGGCCACCAACATCGACGTTCTGGCGATGACGATCTATACCGAGTTCACCCTCAACGCCAATATCGCGGGCGCCGCCAGCCTGTCCATCGTCCTCGGACTGATCACCTGGGCGGCGCTGTTCGCCGCGCGCGGCCTGTCCGGCGGCGCCGTCGCCGTGTCGGGATAGGAGATCGCACCATGTCCCGACGTTGGCTGTTTTGGACGCAACTTATCTTCACCCTTGGGGTTTGCGCCTTCATCA
This sequence comes from Varunaivibrio sulfuroxidans, assembly GCF_029318635.1. Classification (NCBI taxonomy): domain Bacteria; kingdom Pseudomonadati; phylum Pseudomonadota; class Alphaproteobacteria; order Rhodospirillales; family Magnetovibrionaceae; genus Varunaivibrio; species Varunaivibrio sulfuroxidans. The sequence goes on from NZ_CP119676.1 coordinate 998,648, forward strand.
TCGTTCCCGTCATCTTGTCCGTCCTGGCGGGGGTCACCGATAATTTCTTCATCGGCGTCAAAAGCGGACTGACGCTGCGCTGGATCGGACAGGTTTGGGGCCTTTACGCCGATACCATCTACCTGTCGATGCTGATCGCCCTGTCGTGTCTGGCGATCACGCTGGTGGTCGGCGTTCCCGGCGCCTACGTGCTGGCGCGCATGCGCCCCCGGGTCGCGCGCGCGCTCGAAGAAATCATCGTCCTGCCGATCGCGGTGCCCGGATTGGCCATCGCGCTGGCCTTGATCACGACCTACGGCGGCGTGCCCGACTTTCGCACCAGTTGGCTGTTCATCCTAAGCGGACACGTCCTTTATACGCTGCCCTTCATGATCCGCAGCGTGCTCGCGGTCCTGTCCAGCATGAACTTCCGTCAGCTCGAAGAAGGCGCCGCCAGCCTAGGCGCGACCTTTTGGCGGCGTTTCTTCACCGTCGTCCTGCCCAATACGAAACCCGGCATCGTCGCCGGCGCGTTGATGGTCGTCACTCTTTCCATCGGCGAATTCAATCTAACCTGGATGCTGCACACCCCGATGACGAAAACCCTCCCCGTGGGGCTGGCCGACAGTTACGCCTCGATGCGCCTGGAGGTCGCCAGCGCCTATACCCTGGTTTTTTTCATCATGATCGTCCCCCTGCTGGTCGCCATGCAACTGGTGGCCCGCCAATCGGCAAGGCGACGCCGGGTGGTCACCCCCGACGACGACAAAAGGATTTCCGTATGAGCGCCCAGTCGATACCCGTCAGTGTACACGCATGCGCCAAGACCTTCGCGGACGGCACACGCGCCCTCGATCCGATCGATTTGCAGATCGAGGCCGGCGAAACCATCGCCCTACTGGGACCGTCGGGATGCGGCAAGACCACCTTGCTGCGCCTGATCGCCGGTCTCGAAGTCCCCGACCCGGGCGGACGCATCCTTTATGACGGCGAGGACGTCACCCGTCTCGCCATCGAACGGCGCAACGTCGGCATGGTGTTTCAATCCTACGCCCTGTTCCCCAACATGACGGTGCGCGAAAACGTCGCCTATGGACTGAAGGTCCGGCGCACCGCCGCCCGCGAGGTCCGGCGCCGGGTCGATCACATGTTGGAGATGATGCATATCGACGAATTGGGACATCGCCGGGTCGATCAGTTGTCCGGCGGGCAACGTCAACGCGTCGCCCTGGCGCGCGCCATCGCCGTGCGCCCCCGGGTCCTGCTTTTGGATGAGCCACTCACCGCGTTGGACGCCCTCCTGCGCGAGCGCCTGCGCGGAGAAATAAACGGCCTGCTGCGCGGCCTCGGGATCACGGCGATCTATGTCACGCACGACCGAAGCGAGGCGATGGCCCTAGGCGATCGCATCGTCGTCATGAACCGAGGACGCATCGCCCAGGTGGGCGCGCCGCGGGACATCTACCATCGCCCCGCGAGCGCCTTCGTCGCCGATTTCGCCGGGACGGTGAACCGCCTGCCGGCGCACTTGCTCGCACACTGCGCGGACGCTCGGGATGCCGAGAGGGCATCTCTCCCCCCCGGCGAGCCTTCCGGCCCATCCGATTTCCTATTCCGTCCCGAGGATGCCGATATCGTCCCCCGCGAGGACGCTCATTTCATCGCCCGCGTCCACGCCTCGTCGTTTCTCGGCGATCGCACCCGGTTGATGCTGGAGGGAGTCGGCGACGAGCTTCTCGTCATCGATTGCCGCCCGCGTCATTCGCTTGAGATCGGCGCTGAAATTCCCATTCGCATCCGCCCGGAAAGCCTGATGCGCGTGCCCACCGAGAAAAAAAACCTCGCCGCACACACCTCTGGAGAAAGCAAGGCGCCATCATGATCCTAGCCCAAATTACCGACACCCACATCAAATCCGGGGGTCGCCCCGCCTACCGCCTGGTAGACACCAAGGCCGCCCTTAAGAAGGCGATCGACCATATCAACGCGTTCACGCCCACGATCGACGCGGTGATCGTCAGCGGCGATTTGACCGACGAGGGCGGCGCCGATGAGTGCGCCACCTTCCGCGAGCTGATTTCGTCGCTGGCGGTCCCTTTTTTCATGGTTCCCGGAAATCACGACAACCGTGAAAACCTTCGCGCCGCCTTTGCCGATCTCTCGTACTTACGCGCGGGCGGAGCGTTCATCCACTACGCCGTCGAGGACTTTCCCCTGCGCCTGATCGCCCTGGATTCCACCGTGCCCGGAGAATCCCACGGCTACCTGTGCCCCGAGCGCCTGTCATGGTTGGAGCGTACCCTGGACGCGGCGCCCGAACGCCCGACGATGCTGTTCATGCATCACCCGCCGTTTTCCATCGGTATCGCGCACATGGATGTCCAAAACTTGATGAACGGCGATGCCCTGTTCGCGCTGTTAGGCCGCCATCCCCAGGTGCGCCACATCGCCACCGGCCACGCCCATCGGGCGGCGGAAACAACACGGGCGGGCGTCGGCGTCAGCATTGCGCCCAACGGCGCCCATAGCGTCACCCTGGACCTGGACCGGGCCCCCGGCGACGCCCCCTCGTTCACCATGGAACCTCCGGCGCTGCGTTTGTTCCACATCGACGACGACGCCAATATCACCAGCCACCTCAGTTATCTCGGCAGTCATGACGGCCCGTTTCCGTTTTACGACGGCGATGGAGATCTCATCGATTAGAGCGGGCGCGCCAAGGGTCAAGCCGACGTCAAAGGTCAATAAATATCGACCGCCGGTTCACGCCGGCCCGCCTCGGGAAAGAGATATAGAGCGTGAAACGACATGGGGTAGTCGCTGAGTTCTCCCCCGCTTTACACCACGATTGTCGCCTTCGCCGCCAATGCCGCCAATGCCGCTGGTCTCGCCGGAATCCGCCTCGGTAAAATACAAAGGCATCCCCGCTTTTATCTCCCCTCATCGAGCCCACAAACGACAAAACCCCAAGGTTTCCCTTGGGGTTTCGATGGTGGGCGCGACAGGGATTGAACCTGTGACCCCTACGATGTCAACGTAGTGCTCTCCCGCTGAGCTACGCGCCCGGTCGCGCGACGCCGCCTTCCCCGTCCGGGGGGCGTGTGCGCTTCGGAGGCTGGTTTTTAATCCGAACATCCGCGCTTGGCAAGCCCCCATGGGCGCTTTTTTCGTCGTCGCCGTCACGGTAAAGCCAATTTCGAGTTGCGCCCGCCTTCCGAGGACGCTACCACCTTAGGGGAACACATTCTTTTACAGGGGAATTTCTTGCCGTTTCGTCGCACAGCAAAAGGGCCGCGCCGATGACCGCCCCGCGCCCCGCGCCTTTCGGTCGCCCGACCTGGGCCGACGACATCGTCAGCCCGGCTTTCGACGTCTTGGCGCCCGCCCGCCAGACCGTGCCGGTCGTCTTCGCCTCGCCACATAGCGGCGATTACTATCCGGCGAGCTTTCGCGCCGCCTCCAGGCTCGATCCCACCGCCCTGCGCCGTTCCGAAGACGCCTTCATGGACGAGCTTTACAAAAGCGCCCCCGACCTTGGCGCGCCGCTTATCCGCGCCCGCTTTCCCCGTGCTTATGTCGATCCCAACCGCGAGGCCTGGGAACTCGACCCCGAAATGTTCACCGGCGCGTTACCCGATACCGCCAACACGACGTCACCGCGCATCGCCGCCGGTCTGGGCACAATCGCCAAGGTGGTCACCAACGGCGAGAATATCTACGCCGGAAAATTATCCGTCGAAGAGGCGTTGTGGCGTATCGAAACCTACTACCGGCCCTATCACGCGGCATTGAAGGGTCTGCTTGACGCCACCTACGCGCGTTTCGGCTGTGTGCTGCTGATCGATTGCCACTCGATGCCCTCGATCGGTGGGCCGATGGACCGCGACCCGGGCCTAAACCGGGTAGACATGGTGCTCGGCGACGCCCACGGCCTGGCCTGTACGCCGCGTATCACCAACCGGGTAAAAGTTGCCCTCAAGAATCTGGGATATCGGGTACTGCATAACAATCCCTACGCCGGCGGCTTCACCACCCGCCATTACGGACAACCCAAACGCCACCGCCACGCCCTGCAAATCGAAGTCAACCGCGCCCTTTACATGAACGAGGACGCCATCACCAAGAACGATACTTTCACGACGTTACAGACCGACATCTCCCGTTTAATCGAGGCGATCGTCGCCATCGGGCCGAAAGTCCTTCAGGAACCCTAACTTTCAACCATTCCCTTGTGTTTTGAAAATAAAGAATATGACCATGACATCCCCCGCCGCCCTGACCTTGCGCGACTGCCGCCCAGAAGACGACGACGCCGTCCAGGCGATTTACGCCCACTATGTCCGTCACAGCCTGGCCACCTTCGAGGAAACCGTGCCCACGTTGGAGGAAATGACGCGCCGACGGTGCGCCATCGAAAATGTCGGCAACCCGTTCATCGTCGCCGAAGTCGATGGCCGCGTCGCCGGATACGCCTACGCCGGGCCGTTTCGTGCGCGTAGCGCCTATCGCTATACTCTTGAAAATTCAATTTATGTCTCCCCGAATGCGACCGGAAAAGGTCTTGGCAAGGCCCTTCTCAAGGTTTTGATCGGGCGCTGTCAGACTCAAGGGTGCCGCCAGATGCTTGCGGTGATCGGCGATTCCGACAACCAGGCCTCGATCCGGCTGCACGGCAAGTTCGGCTTCGAGAGGGTCGGCCTGTTGAAGTCAGTGGGCTTTAAGTTTGACCGATGGGTCGATGCCGTGATCATGCAGCGCCAACTGGGCGAGGGCGACGGCGCCAAACCGTAAACGTGATTTTTTCCGATGCGTTGCGCCTTACCGTTTTCGGGCGATTTTTACCGGGCGTATTGCGAATTTCTGGCATAAGGGTTGCAGAGCTTCAGGGGTACATGGAGCGCCCCAATGAACCTTTCTTTTCGCCTCGGTCTTTTTCTTCTTCTCATCACAATGATGGAAATGCCCTCGATCGAGGCGGCGGCGACCCCCACGGACGCCCTACAACCCACTGATAAAGTTGGCTCTATATGTTTTCGCGCGGCGCAAAAGCAAGAACGCTTGCGGGCCATCCCCGGTTATCTCCTACAAGCCATGGCGCTTGCGGAGTCCGGACGGTGGGATGACCGCAAGGGGGAAAATATTGCCTGGCCATGGACCGTCACCGCCGGGGGAAAAGGCGCCTTTTTCACCACCAAGGCCGAGGCCGTCGCCTTCGTCGAGGAATTGCAAAAACAAGGCGTGCGGAATATCGACGTCGGCTGCATGCAGGTCAACTTGATGTATCATCCGGACGCCTTCGCGTCCCTCGGCGCCGCCTTCACCCCCGACGCCAACGCCGCCTACGCCGCCAAACTTCTCGTTCGGCGCCAAAAGAACACCACATCGTGGTTGCAGGCGGCAGGAAATTACCATTCCACCACGCGCGCGTTCAACCACAAGTACAAAATCAAGGTCGCCCGATTGTGGAATGACATTCGCGCGCGCGCGGTAGGAAAGATGTCCGCGGAAGGAAAGAAGTCCACGCCGCGCCGTCCTGCCGGCGAAGGCATGGCCCCCGGCGAACCCGGCATCTTGCCCCCAAGCGCCATGCAGGCCGACGCCGCCGCGTCGCCAATAGACCGCACCCGCGCCCTGAACGCTGCGTTTCGCGATCGCAATAATACCGGCGACGCCCTGTTAAACCGCGCCGCCGAACATCGCCGCGAGCTCGACGCCTGGCGGCAGTCCAAGGTGCGCGCCATCGCCGCCGAACATCAAGCCCTGATGAACCGAGTGCGCCGCGAACAACGCGAACTGGGTATTTTGCGCGGCGAAACCGCCGCCCCGCGCAAGGACGTTTTCGCCGAGCGTCGCCGCGAACAGTTACGCAAATGGCGCGAAAAGCTCTAGCCTCGGGGTTTTTCAAGAGGTGTTCGATTGCGCGCGTGCGATCGAAAAAAAGATCTCGCCCGCGGCTAAATTTTAGAAACTAAATTCCCGTGGAGCCATGCTATATTAGACGTTCGGCATTCATCACGAATTTGCCGGGCATTCGCCGTGGTTTGAAGGTTCATCTTGCCTTATCCAGGTGCGTTCCGTAAAAGGAGCCTCCTTGCGTACTCATTAGTCTTGGATAGCATCTCCCATGAAAAAACGCCAAAATGCTGAAATTCTGCCGGAATTGATCGAGTTGAAAGATCAAAAGGTCGCCGACATCGGCAGCGGCGACGGCGCAATCGCACGCCTGATGACCCGTCATGGCGCCAAGGTTTTTGGTATCGAGTGCAACCCTGAACAACTTAGAAAAGCACGCGAGGCGACCCCCGCCGGCACGGAGGAATATTTCGAAGGCGTCGCAGAGAAACTTCCTTTTTCCGACGCCTCCTTGGATATCGTCGTTCTGTTCAACAGCCTGCACCATGTGGATATCGATCAACAGGACAAGGCGCTCGGCGAAGCCGCCCGTGTTCTTAAAGCCGGTGGCATCGCTTATATCTGCGAACCCGTCGCCGAAGGAACGCATTTCGAGATGATGCAACCCGTGCACGACGAAACCGTCGTCCGCGCTCATGCCCTCGAAGCAATTAAAGCCGCCCCGCGTCAGGGGTTCTCCGAACAGCAGGAAATCACTTACGTCAATATCGTAACTTATGCGGATTTTGAACAATTTCGCGAAAGAATATTACGCATTAACCCGCACAAGGCGGATGATTTTACGAATATGGCGGCTGACCTTAAAAAATCGTTTGAACGTCTTGGCGTAAAGACCGACGCCGGTTGGACGTTCGACCAACCGATGCGGGTCAACCTGCTGAAAAAGGACTAGTGCCGCCGTCATAAAACGGCGCTATACTGGCGCACCGTTAGCGAAGGAAGCGCCATGGCGAACCCACCCGATATCTCCGAAGATGAAGAACGCGCCCTCCTTGACGTTCCGTTGGAGGTGACGGCGGTGCTGGGCACTTCTACCATGAAGGTCAGCCAGCTCTTGAAGATGGGCCGCGGCGCCGTCGTTCAGCTGGAGCGCGGCGTCGGTGAAGATATCGACATCAAAGCCAACAACAACCTGGTCGCCCGCGGCGAAGTCGTCGTCGTCGAGGATCACCTTGCGATCTCCCTGACGAAAATCATCAAAAACCACAGTAAATAGCCGCGCCGTCGCGGGGGGCCTAAGAATCGCTCCCCGCGCGCCGGACGTGACGCTTTATTATCTCGTTCCGCTGTCAGAGAACCCCCTGCGTCGTGATTTCCGAATTTATTTTCATCGCCTTGCTTGTCCTCATGATGGCGGTCGGCACATATAACTCGGTCCGCCACTTTCAACGCACCTGGGTGGCGCGCGGCGGGGACCCCCGGCGGGGCTGGCGGCGGGGAGCGTTGTCGATTGTCAGCGCGCTGGGCGGCGCAATTCTTTTCCTGACGATCCTCGGCGCCGTTTACCATGCCTTCAACTGGCCGGGCGCCCTGATCGTCACCGGCGCATCCCTCGCCTTTTGGGTCGCCATCCATTCGATGTTCTTCACGCCGCCTGGGCGCGTGGACAAAAAACACCCCACCCCAGACGCGACGGCGTCGTCTCATCCGGACGACTCCACCTCGGAAACATCCGCCCAAGACAGGTCGGAAAAATCCGAATAAGCGGACCGGTTAGATGCAAACGGCCTGAACCGAGACAAGCGGCGCTCTCTTTTTCGAGGAAGGCGACCGGCCTCACTGTGCTTTCCCCCCTTTTGACCGAATAAAACGCCCTTCGCGCACGCCCCCGAAAGGCGATCTCCCCACCCAACCTTCCACACCCTCCCTGACCTTGCCTAGGCCCCATGAACGGCTTGGGTTTCCCCGCCTTTCCTCAACACATTGATAATTAATAATTTTAAATATAAATCGCAAAATCCACTCAAAATATTACCTGCCATTTTGGGTAGTATAGACCCATCCAATTACGCAGTAGATAAACAGTACTGAAATATTGTATTTATAATAAATTGATAAATTAAAATGAATATTTATTAGAATATGCATAATTAATAACATTACTTAATTAATATATTAAAATACTCTAATATTTTTTCATTTTTACACGTTTGAAGAATGTTTTCGAGGAGGTGTTTTTATGAATACCGGGATACGACGAGGACAGGACGCGACAAAGAACGCGCAAAGGAAAACCGAGGGCTGGTTTTCCATCCCGTCCGCCGGGCGGCGCATCGTCCCTAGGAGTTTGACGGAGACAAAAGAGTCCGCCGACAGGCGGGGTGTTTTGTCGAAGAAAATCAAACCACATCGAAAAAACAATCCCGTGGAGCGGCCCGATGTTTCGGGATCGAAAAGTCGGAGTCGATCCACGAGGTCTCGTTGACGTCTTTTTTCAAACGCCCAAGGATTGAAACTTGCCGGAGGACCCTATGCCCCCACCGACCATGCGCAGAAAAAAAATTCCCTGGTTGCCGATCATCATGGTCCTCGGCGCTATTGGCGCGGTGCTCGTCATTGGGGCGCAATACACCGACCGGGGACTGCGCGATGCGGCGCCACGGGCAAAGGGCGCAAACGTGGCCGGCGCAATAACGCCGACCGACACTTTCAAGGGCGATTTAATCGTCCAGCCGATCGCATTTTCCCACAAAATTCACGCGAAAGACAACGGCATCAATTGCCTGTACTGCCACACCTACGCCCGGCGCTCGAAAGTCGCGGGTATCCCGCCGACGTCCAAGTGCATGGGGTGCCACACCGTCATCGCCACCGACAAACCGGAAATCATCAAACTCACGAAGATGTGGGAAAACCGCACCCCGCCGTTGTGGAAAAAAATCAACGATCTGCCGGATTTCGTTCATTTCAGCCACGAAAAGCACCTCCGGCGGTTTCTCTTCGACAACGCCGGGCAACCCGTCGAACGGGCGGATCAAGTTTGCGCCATGTGTCATGGCGACGTCAAAAACATGACGGTGGATGTCAAGTCCAAGCCCTTGACCATGGGCTTTTGCACCCGCTGCCACGAAGCCAACAAGGGGCCGTCCTCATGCACCGCGTGTCACAAATGATGGGATGCGAAGCCGCGCAATCCCCGATAGGAGAGAAAGCATGACCGACGCAAATTTTAACCGCAGGGCTTTCTTGAAGACGCTCGGCCTGGGCGGGGTCGGCGCCGCCCTCGCCGGGTGCGACGCGCCGTCGTATGTGACGCTCGAACAGGGCCGCGAAAACGTCGTCTCGTACCTCGTTCCGGAAGAAATGGCGATTCCCGGGCGAAGCGTGTGGTACGCCTCGACGTGCCGACAATGCCCGGCGGCTTGCGGCGTCAAGGGCCGATTGCGCGAAGGGCGCGTGCTTAAACTCGAAGGCCACACGGACAGCCCCGTCAACCGCGGCACGCTATGTCAGATGGGCCAAGCCGGATTGCAGAGCCATTACAACCCCGATCGCATCACCCACCCCCTGATACGCAAAAAGGGTAAATTGGAACCCACTTCCTGGGCCGCGGCGATGGCCCTGATCGCGGCCAAGACGGGCCCGGATTCAGGACTTAGGGGCACGCGCGCCGCCTGGCTCACCGCCACCGTCGGCGGCCATCAACGCGCACTGATCGACGCCCATCGCGGCGCGCTGGGTGGGGCGCATCATTTCGCCGTCGAAGTCACCGCCGCCGCGCCCTGGCGAAAGGCCTGCCGGGACGTCCTGGGGCAGGCCGACCCTCGGATACGCATCGACAAGGCCGGCGTCATCTTGTCGCTGGGCGCGGATTTCCTCGGCACGTGGATTTCGCCGCTTCACTTCGCCCGCCAATACGCCACCTTCAGGGCCGCGCCGCGCGGGGCGCTCATCCAAGCCGAACCGGCGATGTCGCTCAGTGGGGCCAATGCCGACCTCTGGTTGGCCATCCGTCCGGGAGCGGAGGGCGCGCTGGCCTACGCCGTCGCCCACGCACTGCGTCGCGACCATGGTATCGGGGTGTCGATGTTGCCCCCCGCAATACGTCGAAACATCGATAACCATTCCCCCGACACGGCGGCGCAGATCACCTCCGTTCCCGCCGCGAAAATACAGCGCATCGCCCGCGCCCTGGCCACTCGGGGGCCTGCCTTGGTGCTGGCGGGCGGCCCTGCCCTGGGAGTCAAAAACGGATACGATCAGGCCATCGCGGCGATGGTTTTAAACGTGATCCTGGGCGCCGTCGGCGACGCCCCGACGAGCACGATCGAGGCCGCGGCCACCTTCCCCTATCCGCAATTGCAGTCCCGAGACGGAAATTCCGCCGATTTGGCGACCTTCGCCAAAAAGGCCAAAGAGAAGAGCTTCGACGCCGTTTTCGTCTATGAAGCCAATCCGCTGTATCTGGCCCCCACGTCTTTGGAACTGGACGCCGCCTTCGACGCGATCCCCTTTAAGGTCGTTCTTTCGCGATTCCCCGACGAAACCGGCGAACGCGCCGATCTGGTCTTGCCCCTGCGTTCGGACCTGGAAGACTGGGGGACCCACATTCCCCCACAATCCGGGGCGGATAGCGTGATGGCGCTGCAACAGCCCTTAATGGAATCACTGCATCCCGAAACGAAAGGATTTGGCGATATCCTCCTCGATCTCGTCAAATCCCACGATAAAAAGACCTACGCGCCCTTCACCGATTATTACGGTTATCTCGCCGCCGCCATCGGCGCGCTGTCTCCCGCCGCGGCGCCAAAAAGCGCCCGGCGCACGGCGTTCTGGGATAGGGCCAGGCAAAGCGCCACCGTAACATTGCCCGCCGTCCGCCACCCCCTTACCACCACGATCCCCGAGCGAACCATCGACACGCCCGAGCCGGAGGGACAAACCCTGAGCCTTGTTCCCACCCTTCGCCAAGGCCTCTGGGATGGCCGCCACGCCAATCTTTCGTGGCTGCAAGAGGCTCCCGACCAGATCAGCAAAGTGGTTTGGGACAGTTGGGCCGAACTGCACCCGCGAACCGCCCGCGCGATCGGCGTCGTCGAAGGCGATTATGTCCGTGTCGAAAGCGCGGCGGGGGCTCTTGAAGCGCCGGTCTACGTCTACAAGGGGGTGCATCCCGGCGTCATCGCCATCCCCCTGGGGCAGGGACACGCCGCCTATGGCCGCTACGCCCAGGGCCGGGGCGTTAACCCGCTGCATATTCTCGAACCGCGCTTCGACGGCGCGAGCGGAGAACTGGCGCTGTGCGCGACCCACGTCCACGTCACCAAAACGGGAAAACGCAAGACCCTGGCCAAGCTGGGCGGCGTCGAAAGCCAGTATGGGCGCAAGCTGGTGGCCAGCAAAAGCGCAGCCGAGGTGCGCAAGACCGAAGGAAGGGGATAATCATGTCATCGCTGTTCGGAAATTTTTTCGCCAACTGGGACCGCTACCGCAAATCGATCGAAGACCCCGGCTATCGCGATTACGAAAACATGTGGGCGATGGCCATCGATCTGGGCAGTTGCATCGGGTGCAACGCCTGTTCGACGGCGTGTTACGCCGAGAATAACCTGGCCACGGTGGGCGAGGACCGTTTTCTCGCCCGCCAGTCGATGGGCTGGATGCGCGTCGAGCGCTATTGGGACGAGCCGTCGCTGGGCGCAAGCGACCCCGACAGCCAGGAGCGCGGCGGATCGTTCCTGCCGATGATGTGCCAACAGTGCAACGCCGCGCCATGCGAACCGGTGTGCCCCGTCGGCGCGACCTACAACAACGAGGGCGGCCTTAACGCGCAAATTTACAACCGCTGCATCGGTTCGCGCTATTGCGCCAACAATTGCCCCTACCGAGTGCGTTATTTCAATTTCTATTCCTATGACAAGGATGCTTGGCCCGCCCCTTTGAATAGGCAACTCAATCCCGATATCAGCGTACGCGACAAGGGGGTGATGGAAAAATGCACCTTCTGTATCCAGCGCATCCGCGCCGCCAAGGACGACGCCGCGCGCGAAGGACGCGCGCTACGCGACGGCGACGTCACGACCGCGTGTCAGCAAACCTGCCCGACCCAGGCCATCGTTTTCGGCGATCTGCAAGACCCCGAAAGCCGGGTGCGCAAGGCATGGGACGCCCATCAGGTCAGGTTGGGGACGACGGAACAAAAAAAGACGAACCCCGCCCTGCGCGGCTACCGCGTGTTCGAGGAGCTGAACACGGAAAGCTGCGTCATCTACCTCGAACGGGTGCGCGACACCGACGTCTAACCCTTATCAACGGAGCCACCCAAACCATGTCAGACCCCGTTCACGTTAAGGATATCAACGAAGACATCGCGTGGGCAAAAATCAATGCCGACGTCCTGCGCTCGATGAAAAACCCCCGGTTGGGGTACTGGATCGCCATCGCGGTCAGCATCGCCGCGCTTAGCGTCGGGGTGGCCGGCGAAGTGTATCAGTACAATGTCGGCATGGGACCGGCGGGCCTGAACACGTCGCACATGTGGGATTTGTATATTTCCTCGTTCGTTTTTTGGATCGGGATGAGCCATTCGGGCACCTTGCTGTCGGCGATTTTGCATATCGTCCACGCCGATTGGCGCAAGCCGATCTATCGTTTCGCCGAGGCGATGACCACCTTTTCCCTGCTGACGGCGGGGCTGTTTCCGATCCTTCACCTGGGCCGGGTGTGGAACATGCATTGGGTCGTGCCCTATTTTTCCGATCGCGGGATTTGGCCAAATTTCACCTCGCCGCTGATGTGGGACGCCTTCGCCATCACGACCTATCTGATCTCCTCGGCTTTGTTCCTGTTCGTCGGCATGATCCCCGATCTGGCGATTTGCCGCGACAACGCCGCCTCGGGCTGGCGCTTGCGGCTGTACACATTCTTGGCGCTGGGTTGGCGCGGCGACGACCGGCAGTGGCGCAATTTTCGCGTCACGTATCTGGTCATCGCCTGCTTCTTGATCCCGCTGGCGGTTTCCGTCCATTCGATCGTGGCGATGGATTTTTCGATGTCGATCATGCCGGGATGGCACGTCACGACGTTTCCGCCCTATTTCGTCGCCGGAGCGCTGTATTCGGGATGCGCCGCGATCATCAGTCTATTTTTGCTGTTGCGCTACCTGATGAAGTTCGAAGAATACATGACCTTTCCCATCCTCGATAAGGTCTGCAAGCTGACCTTCGTAATCGCCATGGTGTGGTCGTACCTCAACCTGATCGAGTTCGCCTCGGTCTGGTACGGCCACGACATCCCCGCCAAGGAAGTGCTGATCGCCAAGGCGAGCGGGCCGTATTCTCCGTTCTTCTGGGGGATGATCGCATTCGGCATGGTCTTGCCGTTCTCTCTTTTATCCAAAAAAATTCGCCGATCCTTGCTTTTGTTGTTCGTGATTTCGCTGCTGCTCAACACCGGCATGTGGTTGGAACGGTGGATGATCGTCACCCCGACCCTGTCGCTGGGGTTTCACCCCTTCGCCTGGAACACCATGTGGCCGGGATGGGTCGAATGGGGGATCGAACTGGGCAGTTTCGGCTGGTTCGGGCTTCTGTTCTTGATCTTCGTGAAGGTCTTTCCCTCGGTCTCGATGTACGAGGTCAAGGAGATGGTCTACCACCGAAAACACGTCGTCTTCGACGATGTCGAGGCCGAAATCGCCAAGCTTTACCCGATCGTCGATCCCAAGGCGCGCGGCGCAGCGCAAACACCCGATTTAGGGAGACCGTGATCATGCATTCTCAATTTCGCATCTTGGGCCTATTCGCCGATTTCGACGGCGCTTTTGCAGCCATCGCCGACATCCGCCGTTTTAAGGCGCCGGGGGTGAAAATCGACAACGTCACCCTGAAATCGCCGATCGAACACCCCGAGATCGAAGAAGTTCTCGGCGAGCGTCCGGTGCACATCCGCGGGTGGGCGTTTATCGGGGCGACCTTCGGGCTGATCGGCAGCTTCGTCTTTTTCGCCGGGGCGCAGGCCAATTTTCTCGCTCAGTATCGCGGCGGCAAGGCGATCATCACGGTGGCGACGAATATCGTGCTGTCTTACGAAATGCTGATCTTATTCGGCGTGTTGTTCACCCTCGCCGGGTTCGTCGTCGGCGCTCGCCTGATGCGCAAGAAGGGCGCGCTTTACGACACCGCCATCAGCGTCGATCAAATCGGCATCTTGATCGAGGACCTGAACGCGGACACCCTTCAGACAACCAGGGCGCTTTTTCACAGTCACGGCGTATTGGACATTCTAGAGGAGGAAATCACATGATCTTCTCTCCGATCGCCGCCCCAATTAAAAAGATATTACGCGGCGTCTTTTTCGGCTTAATCGCGACCGCACTCAATCCGCCCTCCGCTCATGCTTGGCCATGGTCAAAAGACATGACCAACCAGCCCTCGATCAAGCCCCAGGAAGGCGTGATGACGCCGTTTCCCCGCCGTTCCGTGCCCATCACCGGCGTCGCCACGCCTTATCCCGACCGCGACGCCACCGAAAAACTGGTCGATCCGGTGCCCGCCGACGCCAAATCCATCGCCACCGGACGCACCCTTTTTAAAATTTACTGCGCGGCGTGTCATGGCCTGACCGGACGGGCGGAATCCCCGGTTAGCGACCTGATCGGCGCGCCCGACCTGACCGACCCGCGAATACAAAAGGATATCACGCCGGGCTGGATTTTCGGCACCATCACGTTTGGTGGCGCGATCATGCCTGCCTACGGGGTCCCCCAGAACGATCGAGGATCCAACGATCTGAACGTTCATGAACGGTGGGACGTCGTCAATTACGTGCGCCACCGGTTGGTCCGCGACGCCCAAAAGGCGGGACAGGTCTCGGCACGGGCGCAAAATGCGGGCGACTGAGAGAACCCCGCCAAGAGGCCTGATCGCACCCCGCAATTTTACCGAAGCGTTGTAAGCGAGGATTTTTGCAGATGGAACATTTCGGAAGCTGGTCGATCCTAACGACAAATTTTCTCGTCATTTTATACGTGGCGTTGGGCGGAGCGATTTTACCGGTCATCCTTCACTTGGCGAATGGACGCTGGCGATTTCAGATTCGCTTCTTGTCGGGGGCCTGCACGGCGTTGTTCCCGATCGCTTTCGTACTGTTATTGATTTTACTCTTGAACGGCGAAAAAACTTTCCCCTGGCTGGCCGCCGTGCGCGCGGGCGAACTCGAAAATCTCTCGGGTTGGCTATATTATCCGTTCCTGGTCGCCCGGGAAATCGTCGGCTTCGTGATCGTCGCCGGTCTGTCGATCGCGGCGACGCGGTGCCAATACCTATCGGAAAGCGATCCCCGGCGCCACCTCACGATGCGTTTTCATGTCATCGCGATGGTCATGCCTTTCGTCTACGTCACTTATGGCACCATGGTCGCCTGGGATTTCGAAATGACCTTGCAGCCGGGCTGGCACAGCGCAGCGTACGGGGTCTATCAATTCCAAAGCGCCTTTCACGGCTTTTTGGGGTTTTTCGTCATCCTTCTATATTTTCTCGATCATTCGGGACGCCTGACGCGCCCGTTCGAGGAAAAAATATACAACTACATGGCGCAATTCATTCTCGCCATGAGCATCTTGTGGGTATACCTCTATTTCACCCAATTCCTAATTTTTTGGTATGGCCGTCTGCCCGAAGACATGGGCCGCTACCTCCGCATGATCGACCGGGGATATCTCCCGCTCGGCGTCGTGTTTTTGACGCTCAAGTTCATCCTGCCTTTTTGCGTCTTCATCTTCACCCGCGCGCGCCATGATCCCACCATCGTCATGTTGGTCGGCTTCGCCGTCATCTTGGGCACCTGGATCGAACGCTACGTCTGGATTTCAGGATCGGTCGCCAGCAAATATTACCACATTCCTTTTTCCAGCACCTTCGATATCGCCGTCACAGTGGCGGTCGTCACCTCGTCATGGTTGGCGGTGGGCTGGGCGCTGCGACATTGGTGGCTGATTCGTCCCGGAACCTAGTGGTTTGGGTTTAACATTTGAGTCCGATGCAATTGGACACAAATGTGTGAAGAAATCAAACTGCAACAAAAAGATAGATAGTGGTCGGCCCGATGGTTCGCGGGAGCGAAACGTCGGAGTCGATCCACTAGGCGGCGTTAAGCGCCGGCATGCCCGGACGCACCGGAATCAAGACCGCGCCATCTTCACAGCTCGTCATGTTCGCTCAGCATATTGAACTTATTGGGGTAATTCGCATATCCAAAGTTTGAATCCAAGATCAGCGAGACGATGCTCATCGCTCCGTAGGTGTCCGTGTTGTACTGGTTGAACGGGTAGTCGAACAGCGTCCAGCCGAAGGTCGCCGGCCTGTTGGCCCCCGTCTTTTCACCGAAATACGACAGCAGGCCCGACATGATGTAAACGCCGAACAGGCCGTACCATACCGCGCTGGCGAAATTCCAAACGGCGTTTCCCGCCGAAATATGACCGAAGGCGTCGGTCACCAGTTTCAGCTTGGCCGCGACCGAGCCGGTCAGAGGAAGGCCGTCGTACTTATCTTGAACATAGACCTCGTAAGAACGGTCGTCGGATGAGTTGGCGTTCTTCCCCTCGGTGCCGTCCTCCCAGCTGAGTGGAATGCCAAGGCCGGTCGTGCCGTTCATGCCGTTGTATAGGACGATTTTGCCGCGCACGCCGCCCAGTGTCGGCATCGCCTTCGGATGAACCACGGGATAGGCGGCCAAGTCCGCCTGCAGGGCGGTATACGCCCCGGGATCGTTTTTCGGCACGTTATACCAGTCATCGACCCGAAGAAGGGCGAGGATCGTTTCCTTGTCGTTGGTGGTCAGAAACGTCTTGCATTCGTCCATCAGGGACGAGAACGTCTGATACGTATTGAAGCCCCCCGTCGAACCGATGGGGCCGTGACACGTATTGAAGGTATAGGTGTTGTCGTCGTTCTTGACCACCTGAAGGCGGATGTCGAGCAGACGAATGCCGAACTCCAGTTGATCCGTTATGGAGCGGTTATGACAGGCGTACGGGGTGTGACGAGAGGTATTGATGGCCGCCGAATCATGGCTGCCCGGAATGTTGATCGCCCCCAACAGCGTCGCATCGGGCAGTTTGGACATCCAATTGGCCTGGGTGCCGGGATTTCCGGCGAGCACGCAGACCGCCGGGCGATACCCCGACGCCGGTGAAATCCCCCCCGGCTGATCGCTGATTTCGGTATTGCCGTACCACTCCGAGGCCTTTTTTTTGCAGCTATAAAGATCGGTGAACCACGCCCCCTTGTAGATCAGATACAATTCCTCGCCAAAGCGCGCGCCCTTGGGGGTGAAGGCGATCATGCCCGGGTTGTCCGACGACGCCGGATCGATGTCGCCGGGTTGGACGCTGATCTCGGTATTGCCCGCCCACGTCGCGCCATCGAACGTGGCGGTATAAAACTTGTTGGTCATGATCCCACCGTAAGCGAGATACAATTTCCCATCGTACACGCACATGCCGGGCGTGGTGGCGGTGCGCGGGCTGATACCCCCCGGCTGGTCGCTGATTTTTACGTTTCCGTCCCAGGTAATTCCGTTAAAACTGGCGGAATAAAGCCAGTTTTGCCACTTACCGAGATAAACGATGTAAAGATCGTCCTCGTAGGCGGCGATCGCGGGGTTTAGCGCCGATTGCGGCGTGATGCCGCCGCTTTGATCGGAAATTTTCGTATTCCCGTACCACGTGGTGCCGTCGAACCAGGCGGTGTACACGTCGTGCGAGCCCGGGTCCAGGTAGACCATGAACAACAGCCCCTTATAGACCGCGATATTCGGGGTATGATTGGATTGCGGACTGATCCCGCCCGGCAGGGTCTTGATCTTGACCCCGCCGTGCCACTTCGACCCGTCGAACCAGGCGCAGCAGATATCCGCGCTGCTCGCGCTTTTGTAAACGATATAGAGCCAGCCGTTTAAGACGGCGGCGCTGGGATTGTACGGGGACGACGCCGAGACGCCGCCCGGCTGCGCGCTGATCTTGGTATTGCCGTGCCACGTCACGCCGTCGAAATTCGCCGTATACAATGGGTTGGAATGGGCGCCCCTGTAGATGATATTCAATTTTTCCACGATATCTTTCCCCTGACCGTTTGAAATGTGATTGCGTGCGGCGCGCATCCCAGTCGCCTGGAACTGAAATACGGTTCGTATATGATCCTCCATACGGCGCGCCCGATAGGAGAGGGCGTGAAGGCGATGCGGTTCATCGGCGAGCGTCCTTGACGCAGCGGGCGCGCCGTATGGAGGACCCGCTTTGCCTCTATGATCGTTTGGGCACACGGAAAAAAGGCCTCGGACGTCGTCATGGCCCGCTTATGATGTTCCCGCATTATGGCGCGGACCCTTCCTAGCCGAAGCCTTTTTCCGTGCGTCATATGTGCACCGTATTTCAGTTCCAGGCGACTAGGCTTTACGATCCTCGAAGAAGGCATCGACATCCGGGTGCAAGTAGGCCGGCACCCGGCTTTTGACATAGGCGATATCGCGGCCGAGCCGATGGGCGCGCGTCCTTTGGGCGTTCACGTCGCCGATGATGAAACCGTTGGCGATAAAGGTGGCGATCGCATCACCCGGAGCATTTGCGTCCTGAAAATCGCGGGTCGCCAGATTGTACATCAGGCCGTCGTAAAACGGTTTGGGTTCGATATGGGCGATAGCGACAAGGGCCCCGCCTTCGACCCTCAGAAGATCGCCGACACACAAATCTTCGGCCTGCTTGGGTCCGTCGGCGGTCATGAAGACATGATTGCCCGAGGTCGTGATTTCGTGATCCGCATCGGAGCGCACCGTAAGCGCGATTCCTTTATGGATGCCCTTGTTGGTCCAACGCACCGTCGCCACGCCATCATCCGTCGCCACCCGGTCGCCCGCGATGATTTTCTCGATGGGTTTTGTCGTCCCGTCGGCCATGGTCACCGCGGCGGCGCCGGCGACGCAGTGCCAGACGAATTCGATCGGCATGATTTCCAAGGTGCCGTCCAGGGGGTCCTCGTCGGGCGTATCCTTGCTCTGCACCGCGGCGAAGGATAGGTCGCCGTTGTCCATGACCACCGTCATGCCGCAGTAAAAGTAGGCCAGCATGTCCGAGCTCCAGGTTACATGGCCGAACTTGATCGGGTTCCCGGGATCGCTGGTGCTGACCCCGGCGGGAAGCTTCCATTTCAACTTGTTCGGGTTGGCGGCGTCGATCGAGAACGCGCTATAGACGGTGTCCATGTCCGTGGGCGACAGTTCCGCCCCGCCGCCGCCGGTTTTATCGGCGACATAGATGTCCAGGTAAAGCCCGCTTTTCGCTTTCAGCGGCGCCTTGATTTTCGAACCGAAGGTGACGCTGCCGTGGAAGGGAATTTTACCGATCGGGTGATCCTGGACGGGTTCGTTCCAGGCATAGTCGAATTGGGAACTTCCCCCCTGGTCGGTCCAGGCCCGCCCCAAGCCGATGTTGATCGCCTTGGGGTTCAGGGGCGCGGTCGTCGTCCTGATCGGCGCCTTAAGGGTGGGGTCGCCGGTCGGGCCGTCGGACGCCGCCCTTTTCACGACCCCGCTGGAACCTTCGAACCCCTCGGAATCGCCGGCCCCGGTCTTTCCCGTATAGGCGTAATGCAGGTACGCGGTCACATCCAAGTC
Source organism: Varunaivibrio sulfuroxidans (assembly GCF_029318635.1). Lineage (NCBI taxonomy): Bacteria > Pseudomonadati > Pseudomonadota > Alphaproteobacteria > Rhodospirillales > Magnetovibrionaceae > Varunaivibrio > Varunaivibrio sulfuroxidans. Next base: position 1,018,151 of record NZ_CP119676.1, read on the forward strand.
GGCGCCTCCAGAGGTCGGCGGCGCCGTCTCGACGGGCAGAAAGGCTTGTGCAAAGTCGTTGCTAAAGCCGTGAGCGACAATATCGTGCGTCGTGTTGTCCTGCACGATCAGGGTCAGGTTCATGCTCGAATAGCCCCCGACAATCGTACCGAACCCGTTGGAGGCCACCTTGGCGTTCGACTTAGACAGCCCCAGACCCGGGATCACGAACATGTTTTGCCACCCTTTTTCGGAGGTGGACGGCTCCGCCGTGGACAGTCCGTTGCGGTTCTGCGCCTGCCTGATCCGCTCCAGGGTTTGCAGGCGTCCGGGATATCTGTCGCTATCGTCGGCCAACGCCGTCATCATCGTCGCGAAAGCATGTTGTCGAGGATCGCGAAAATCATAGGTCAGGCACCCATTCTCTGGAATCAAGGCGTCCATATAAGCAAAAAGTTCTTTTTGTTCCGCCGTAATGTTCATTCCATCCTCTTTCGCTATGCGTTCTGTTTCACGTCCTCTTTCGAGCGGCTCGTCAAGTTTTCAGGTTTTTTTATGGAAAATTTTTTTATAGCAGTACGTTGGAAGTATTTTTTATCTCAAAACAAGCCACAAGATATCGACAGAGAACAGCTTATATCGCGTATGATCTCACTTTATGAACCTTGAGACTAACGCACTCTATGCGACTATTTTTTTACATGGAAACACTTTTTTGGGGAATTTTAATAAATTTAATACACGTTGTCGCCACGACGCGTGAGCATTCCCCACCTCGCCGTGAAATCAGGAAACCTAACTCTGGATTTTACCGCTGACCCTCATGGCCGCACCGCCTGCCCCGAAGCCTAGGGTCGAGCGCCGTCGGCGGCAGGGAAGGAACGGGTTTGGCGCAATGCCTCGCCCAGCACCATGGCGCACGATTGAGCGACATTGATCGAACGCATGCCCGGACGCATCGGGATCAAGATCGCGCTATCGACGGCGTCATGTACGGCGTCGGGGACCCCCGCGCTTTCGCGACCCAGCAACAACGTGTCGGTCGGCGCAAATTCGAAATCCGTGTAAGGCACGGCGGCGCGGGTGCTTAGAAGAATCAAGCGACCGGTCCCTTCACGGCGTCTCGGTTCTTCGCCGCGCGATGCGCAAAACGCCTGCCATGAGGCATGACGGCGCAGCTCGACGTGATCGATGTAATCCATTCCCGCGCGCGCCATCTTGCGCGTACTGAAGATAAACCCGCACGGCTCGATCACATCGACGCCAACCCCCAGACACGCGCCCAGACGCAACAGCGCCCCGGTATTTTGAGGGATATCCGGCTGATAAAGGGCGATACGCATGCTCTGCAACGGGGCCTAAATATGTCCATGTTGGATGACCGGGTGCGACACTAAATCCTCCCCGTGCAAATGGCCAGAGCCATGTAGCCAACCCGACGAAACGCATCGAACTCGGCGATACGGAGGAACGGTCAAAAAAAAATACCGCGTCGTTATTCGCCGGTCCTTGTTGCCGCTTGGCGTATCAATTGGGCGACCATTTTTTAACCCCCGGACATCCGTATGACTTGCCCCGGGTTTTTGTGCTTTTCGCTCTCGCCGCCGGCGGCGATGCCCGCCTGGCCGGCGATCACGACAACCGCGATGATGACAGTCTTCACAACGTCACGCAAAAACATCGCGCGCTCTCCTGAAAAAGTTATGAGGCGATCCGTGTCGTGGAGGCACATCCGTAAGGGGTGTGAAAACCGTCACATTTTCAGAAAAACAGCGGCTGATAATCCACACGTTTCCTTTTCCATAAGAACGTTGACCTTCACGTTGCGGGACGCCTTAAGAGTGGCCCTCGGGCGTATGAGCGCGGTCGCGCCACACTTAAGACAAGATCGCCGTCTATGTTTCGGCGGGTGAATGGGGGGGCACTTTGTATCGCGGACCACAACGCGCGGTCGAGGAGGTATCGACGCGTCGCAATAAAGCAAAGGAGTTTTCTCAATGACAGACACCCCCGCCGATAAAATACTCCATGGCGCCGACAGCCCCTCATCACGGCGAGATTTTTTACTGATTTCGACATCGGTGCTCGGACTCGCGGGCCTCGTCGCCTCGGCCTGGCCGTTCATCGATTCCATCGGACCGGCCGCCGATATTCTCGCGCTGTCATCCACCGACGTCGATCTCGGCGCGATGCAGGTTGGTCAGGCGATTACCGTCAAGTGGCGCGGCAAACCTATTTTCATCCGTTATCGCACCGCGAAAGAAATCAAAGAAGCGCGGGATGTCCCCCTTAGTCAGTTGATCGACCCTCAGGCGGACAAGGATCGGGTGCAAAAAGCGCAATGGATCGTCGTAATCGGCATCTGCACCCACTTGGGCTGTATTCCCTTGGGGCAAAAACCGACCGATCCTCGCGGAGACTACGGTGGCTGGTATTGCCCCTGCCATGGTTCGGAATACGACACTTCGGGCCGCGTCCGCCGCGGCCCGGCCCCGAAAAATCTGTACCTTCCCCCATACAAATTTCTCGACAATACAAAAATTCGTATCGGCTGACGCGGCGCAAGAGAACCGTCCCCAAATTAGGAGGCGCCGAAAACGCCTACCCGACCTGAAAGCGTATGAGGCAAGGCCGCCGTGAGGAGACGCCCCCTCAACCGGGGGATATTTTTTGGCCGAAAAATGGCGAAATTTACATTTAAAAAAAACCACAAAATACTAAAAAAATCCCCTAGTTGACGGATCGGTTATAATCTTTCTCATTTCATAACATTAGATTAATTATATATTCTTCCCTTCCCAAGCCGCCCTTTTTCAATTATATGGTGGCTCTGTCCGGTTATACACCGTATGACTGTTGATCCAATTGACGACCGTGTTCTCCTTGGTCTTTCCCGACCTCGGTGAGTGGTCGTCTCGTTTTGTGTACGCAAAAGGGGTGCTCTCAATAGGTTGGGGGCCACAGAGCTGAAGAAGGCGACATAATGACAGAGACCACAGCGAATACTATCGGCGCTCCAGGCGAAGGGGGGAGTTCCCGCCGCGATTTTTTACTGATCTCAACCTCCGTTCTTGGCGCGGCGGGCCTTGTCATCTCGGCATGGCCGTTCATTGATTCCATTAGTCCCGCGGCGGATGTCCGTGCGCTGGCCTCCACTGAGGTTGACCTCAGCGCGATGCAGGTCGGCCAAGCGATCACCGCCATCTGGCGCGGCAAACCCGTTTTCATCCGCTACCGCACCGAAGCCGAAATTAAGGCGGCTGAAGACGTCAAACTCGCCGATCTCCCCGACCCGCAAGCCGACAAGGATCGCGTGCAAAAGGCCCAATGGCTAATCGTCGTCGGAATTTGCACCCACTTAGGGTGTATCCCCTTGGGACAGAAGCCGAGCGATCCTCGTGGCGACTATGGCGGTTGGTATTGCCCTTGCCACGGTTCGGAATATGATACGTCCGGGCGCATCCGCCGGGGACCCGCGCCTAAAAATTTGCTCGTCCCGAAGTACGCGTTCGTCGAAGACACCAAAGTTCGTATCGGGTAAGGGGACCTGTTCATGCAAGAGAACCAAACGAAGAGAAACAAGCTGGTCGAGTGGATCGATTATCGTCTGCCGATTTTCAGCTACACCGACCATAACGTGATCAGCTATCCGACGCCGAAGAACCTCAATTGGATGTGGAACTTCGGCTCGCTGGCCGGGATCGTCCTGGTCATCATGATCGCGAGCGGCGTCTTCCTGGCGATGAACTATCAGCCGAACACCGCCATCGCCTTTCAAAGCGTCGAACGCATCGTGCGTGACGTCAACTACGGCTGGCTGCTACGCTATATCCATATGAACGGGGCCTCGATGTTCTTCGTCCTGGTCTATATACATATGTTCCGAGGGCTTTATTACGGTTCGTACAAGGCGCCGCGCGAATTGCTGTGGATGATCGGCGTGGTCATTTACGTCACCATGATGGCGACCGCGTTCATGGGATATGTCCTACCCTGGGGGCAGATGAGCTTCTGGGGCGCCACCGTGATCACCAACCTATTCTCGGCGATCCCGGTGATCGGCACCCACATCGTCAACTGGATCTGGGGCGGTTTCTCCGTTGATTTGCCGACGTTGAACCGCTTCTTCGTCTGGCATTATCTGTTGCCGATGATCCTGTTTATGTTCGTGGTCGTCCACTTGTGGGCGCTGCACGTGCACAAGTCCAACAATCCCTTGGGCATCGACATCAAAAGCAAAGACGATGTCATGCCGTTTCATCCGTATTACACGATCAAGGACCTGGTTGGTCTTGGCGTCTTCATGATGGTTTTTCTGTTCTTCGTGTTCTTCTACCCCAACTTTTTCGGGGAACCGGACAACTACATTCCCGCCAACCCGATGGTCACCCCGCCGCACATCGTTCCGGAATGGTACTTCCTGCCCTTCTACGCCATCTTGCGCGCGGTTCCGGATAAATTGGGCGGCGTCATCGTGATGTTCTCGGGCGTCCTGATCCTGTTCGTTTTACCCTGGCTCGATACCTCCAAGGTGCGCAGCGCCACTTTCCGGCCGATCTACAAACAGTTGTTCTGGATCTTCGTCCTCGACTGCATCCTTCTCGGGATCGTCGGTTCCAAGCCGCCCGATTACGCATTCTTCGGCCTGATCAAGGGCGTCCTTGTCGGCCGTGCCGCTACGATTTATTACTTCTTCCATTTCTTGGTGCTGATGCCGCTCGTCGGCAAGTTGGAAAAGCCGAAACCGTTGCCCAACAGCATCAACGAAGAAGTGATCAAAGCTTGCCGCGCGAAGGAGGATTGATCCATGCGTAAGTTAATATTCGGCGCGGTGGCCGCGATGGCCATCGCCTCCGGGGGCTTCGCCTCCGGGACCGCCCTCGCCAGTGAAGGCGGCGTGGATTTCCCTCAAGAGAACTGGTCGTTCAAGGGTATCTTCGGAAAATTCGATCGTCCGGCGTTGCGCCGCGGCGCCCAGGTTTATCTCGAGGTTTGCTCAAATTGCCACTCTCTGTCGTTGCTGTCCTACCGCAACCTGGAGCAAATCGGATTTTCCAAGGCCGAGGTGAAGAAAATCGCCGCAGGCTTCGACGTCCAAGACGGACCCAACGACGAAGGCGATATGTATACCCGCCCGGCGCGTCCGTCCGATAAGTTCGTGGCTCCGTTCGCCAATGAAAAGGCGGCGCGCGCGGCGAACAACGGCGCCTTCCCGCCCGACCTCTCGGTGATCGTCAAGGCGCGCAAGGGCGGCGTCGATTACATTCACGCCCTGCTCACCGGCTTCCGCGATCCGCCGGCCGATTTCAAATTGAAGGACGGTATGCAGTATAACCTGTACTTCCCCGGCCATCAGATCGGCATGCCGCCGCCGCTCGACGCCGACAGCGTCGAATACGCCGACGGCACCAAGGCGACCTTGGAACAGGAATCGCGCGATGTGACGACCTTCCTGGCGTGGGCCGCAGAGCCGGAACTCGAAGCGCGCAAGCGCCTCGGCATCAAGGTGATGATCTATCTTTTCGTTCTCACATCGATGCTGTACGTGCTGAAAAAACGCATATGGAAACGGGTCTGCCTGGACGGATCGGACCAGGAAAATCCGCCGGCCTAAAACCAAACTACCGAGAAAAAAGGCCCCACCGGATCGCCGGTGGGGCCTTTTTTGCGTGCTGACGATATCGAATCGACGATCGCCACCATCCTCGTGGAGCGGCGTGACGTTTCGGGTTCGAGAAGTCGGTGTCAATCCACGAGACGTTCTCGCCAGATGTCCTCGTGTGTGTTTTCGTGGTTTATTTCTGCGCAGACTCGCCGTAGGACTTAAATTTCTCCAACACCAGATCCATTTCATCGTCCTCCAGAATGATCGGTCGGCCGATCTGCAGTGCGCGCCAATACTGCTCGGCTAGGCTTTCGACCTCGCTGGCCACCGCCAGGGCCTGCGCCAAGGTTCCACCCACGGCGATCATCCCGTGGTTGGCGAGAAGACAGGCCTTGCGCCCATCCAGGGCGATAACGGCCCGATCCGACAATGCCTGTGTACCAAAGGTTGCATAGGGCGCGCAGCGAATATCGCGCCCGCCCGCCACCGCCACCATGTAGTGAAAGGCGGGTATCGCCATTGCGACACAAGCCAGGGCGGTGCAAAACGGAGAGTGGGCGTGCACCACGGCGCCGACATCCGCCCGGTTAAGATAAATGTCGCGATGAAAACGCCATTCGCTGGACGGCTTCAAGGGACCGACGCTGTCACCGTTCATGTTCATTAGGGCGATGTCCGCCGGGCCCAGCGCCGCGTAATCGACACCCGAGGGTGTAATTAGGAAACCGCCGTCGACGCGCGCGCTGACATTACCCGTTTTTCCCTTGTTCAGTCCCGTGGACAACATGTCCAAGGCGATCTTGATTACATCGGCGCGCAGGGATTGCTCCATCATGACGCCTCCAGGCTTCCGCCTCGTCCGGGGAACAGGGCTTGCAGGCCTTGCGCCGACGCCTCGCTAACGCCTTTTTCGGTAATTAATCCGCTGACCAAATGCGCCGGCGTGACGTCAAAGGCGTAGTTGGCGCCATCCGTGGCGTCGGGCGTAATCCGCACCTGAACCACCGCGCCTTGAGGATCGCGCCCGATAACGTGAGTCACCTCGGCGCTATCGCGCCGCTCGATGGGAATATCCCTAACCCCGTCGGATATCGTCCAATCTATCGTCGGACTGGGCAGGGCGACATAGAACGGCACCTCGTTATCGCGCGCCGCGAGCGCCTTAAGGTAGGTGCCGATTTTGTTGCAGACATCGCCGCTGCGCGTGGTGCGATCGGTGCCGACGATACATAAATCGACCATGCCGTGCTGCATCACATGTCCGCCGGCGTTGTCCACGATTAGGGTATGCGGCACGTTGTGGCGCCCCAATTCCCAAGCGGTCAGCCCCGCCCCCTGATTGCGTGGACGGGTTTCATCGACCCAGACATGGACCGGTATACCCGCCTGATGCGCTTTGTAAATGGGCGCCGTCGCGGTGCCCCACTTCACGGTCGCAAGCCACCCCGCATTGCAATGCGTTAGGATGTTAACGGGCCCTTGACGATCTTTTTTCTCCCAGATCGCCTCGATAATCTCCAGACCATGATCGCCGATCGCCGAGCAAATGGCGATATCCTCCTCGCAAATTTCCCGGGCGCGCACATAGGCCGCCGCAAGTCTTTTCGTGGTGGGAAGCGGCCGCAGAAGCGCGCGCATGTCATCCAGCGCCCAACGCAAGTTGACCGCCGTCGGGCGCGCATCCAACAAGGCGCGGTAGGCGCTGTCCAGGTGCGCGTCGGAGGTATCCTCACGCATCGCCAAGGCGATCCCGTAGGCCGCCGTCGCCCCGATCAGAGGCGCGCCGCGCACCAACATATCGGCGATGGCGTGCGCCGCTTCGAGCATGGTTTCCAGACGCACGACACTATATTCGAAGGGGAGCCGGGTCTGATCGATGATATCGACCCCGCCGCCGTCCTCGGCCAGCCAGATCGTGCGCAATGTATCTGCATCTATATCCATTGTTAGCCCCCCTCAACTCTTGGTTTTTATTTCAATACCCGCCCGGCGACGGCGTCGAGCTTGGCGATCATCTCCGGGTCGCGCGCCTCGGGCGCGGTGATCAGGGCGTTTTCAAGCGCCGTGTGACAGCCGCATGGACAGGCCCGATCGCGCCCCTGCAATTGAGCCGTGACCCGGCGAACCAGACTGCGCCCCTTTTCGGCGTTGCTCGTCAACATTTTGATGATCGATTCGACGGTGACGTGATCGTGGTCGGGATGCCAGCAGTCGTAATCGGTAACCATGGCCACGGTGGCGTAGCATATCTCGGCTTCGCGGGCGAGCTTGGCTTCGGGCATATTGGTCATACCGATAACGTCGCAGCCCCAGCTTCGATACAAGTTGGATTCCGCTTGGGTCGAAAACTGGGGACCCTCCATCGTCAAATAGGTGCCGCCACGCACCGCAGGGATAGCCAAGTCCTTCGCCGCGTTTTCCAGGGCGTCGCCCAGGCGTGCGCAGACCGGGTGTCCCAGCGCGACATGAGCGACCAGCCCCGTGCCGAAAAAGCTTTTCTCGCGGGCGAAGGTGCGGTCGATGAACTGATCGGCGATGACAAAGGTGCCGGGAGGCAGCTCTTCCTTCAACGATCCACAGGCCGACATCGACAAAATTTCCGTAACGCCGACGCGCTTCAGGGCGTCGATATTGGCGCGAAAATTGACCTCTGACGGCGGGATCCGGTGGCCTCGACCGTGGCGCGGCAGGAAAACCATTTTCTGGCCGTCGAGTTCCCCCATCAGCAGGTCGTCGGAGGGCGCGCCGAAGGGCGAAGAAACGCTTTCCCAACGCGCATTTTGTAGTCCGTCGATGTCGTAAACACCGCTGCCGCCGATAACACCGATGACAGGGGGCGTTCCCGCTTCAGTCATGTCTTCATTTTCCTTGTAATCATCTAAGAACAAATGGATATACACTCCCATGGCGCGCAGTATACATGGTTCCCCAAAATGCGCACACCTCTTTGCAGATAGCGCTTTTTGGTTGATTTTTGGTTAAAAGTATTCTCTTTTTGTTGGTGTCGTTGTGTTGGCGTTATTGCACAAGCAAAATCGCCGTGGGCGCTCGACGGGGAAATCGATGGGGAAATCGAGAGGGGAGGAGGAGCGTGGCGTATTTACACGACCAGGGCGGACATGGGACGCACCCCGGGAAGACTTGTTCGCCCCATAATTCCACCCATCCCCGACACACCCGTTTTAACCGACACGCCCATTTTAAAGCGAACTCGACCCGCCTCGCCGTCATAGGTCTCGTGGCGATACTAAGCGCCTGCCAGACCATATCCCCCAATCAGGGCCTGAACGCAAATCCGGGGCGCGAAACGCAAACCGCCGCACGGACGACGGCGACCCAAAAGGCCCCCGAGAAAAAGATATCCCTTTCCTTTTACACGCCCTTTTATACGCGGGCGGATCAGATGCTCAGCCTCGAAAAAGAGGGCAAGTTCGCTGACGCCTTGCGCCTTTACGTCGAACAAAAAGCCCATTTCGCCACGCCTTCAGATCGGGACAAGGCCGCGCTTCAGGCCCTTGGCGATCATTTTAACGCCACCTTCAAACCTCGCCTCACGCACGACCTTAACGCCCTCGCCACCCTCCATTGGCCCGCCCCCGAAGCGCAGTGGCCGGCCTTCGGCAAGGCGCTTCGCGACAGCGCCGACCTCCTGAAGACCTATAACGCCAATCCGCTGCTTAAGCGCGCCGCCTATCGCGATCCCCAGACGGATCGCTTACAGGCCCGCACGGACGCCCTGCGCGCGGCCTTGAAGGCGGATTTCGCCGCGCGCTTCGCCGCGCGTCCGATCGTCCGTCTGGCGTCCTTGTTCCAGAACTATCCCCTTAAAACCAGCGCTCGGGACTTTTTCGAAGGCGCCCCGGATGCGCTCAAAACGAAGCTGTCCAAAGCCTCTCCCGAAGACGTTCTAAGCGTTGCCGACGCCTTCGCGCGCGACGACTTTACTCCGGCGCAATGGACCTGGCTGGGAATGACCTATCTGCACGGAAAGCTTGGGCGTGGTAAACCCACGCTCGACCATCTCCTCGCGGCGTTGGACAACGCCAAGAAAGCGGGTTTCACCATTTCGTCGGTTCCCGACGTTAAAATCGATTTCGCGGAGGTAACCAGCCCCACTCTATTGAAAAACGGCCAGATCGATTTCTCGGCGGAGGTCAAAATCGACTTACCCTTCAACACCGCCAAGACCAATGTCGAAAAGGCTCTGGGCGACAAAAGCGACCTTCTGATCATCTTCAACGTCGCCCAGGCCAAGGCGCGACGCAAGGTTCGCGGGCTAAAAAAACGATCCTCGACGTTTCTGTCCGGCAAGACCCATGACCCCAACCCGGCGTGGGAGGATGCGCGCTTCAAGGTGATCGAGGCGCAGTCCAACCTTAACGCCACACGCAATCAGACGACCGCGAATTCCTACAGTTCGGGCTATCAGTCCTCGGCGAGTATCTTTCTTAACAGCCTTGCCGGACTCGTCTCGACGGTTGTCCAGGACAAGGCGCTCAAGACCGCCCAGAAAACCCTAAAGGAGACCCCCCGCTTCATCGACACGCCGATCTATTCCAAGTACCAGTACGAAATCGCCCGTGTCGATGCGCAAAAAATCATGACGGTGCGCTATTACATCATCGATCGGCTGGACAAACGCTATTTCAAATCGACCTTCGACGTCAGCGAAAACCGAACCTTTCACATCGCCTACAACGTCAACGACGCCGATCCGCAGAAAAAAAGCGTGCTTAGCAATAACGACGTGGAGAAAACCGTCACCGATTGGGAAGACAGCCCGATCACCGTCGCCCTTTCCGATTTGATCGCCGATTACCGCAAACACGAAGCCGAGAGCCGCCCCCTACCGTCGGAGACCGCGCTACGCCGCGCCATTACCAAGGATCGCAACACGGCGCTCGCCCGGGCCAAGGGCGGCGACGTCAAATCCCACGTCACCGCGGACGCGCGCTTCGATTCCGTGGTCGAAGTGTTTACCGGATCGGGCACTTTGGGCAGCGGGTTCTACATCGCACCCGATATCGTATTGACCAATTGGCACGTCGTCGAAAATCACAAGTTCGTCGAAATGAAAACGTATCAGGGGCGCGAAACGTTCGGCAAGGTCGTCAACAAAGACGTCCGCCTCGACCTGGCGGCGATCCGGGTCCAGGACCGGGGTAAACCGGTGCGCTTCTTCCATGGCAAGACGTTAGAGCTGGGATCGCCGGTAGAGGTCATCGGTCACCCCGAGGGACTCGCGTTCTCCATCACCCGGGGCATCATCAGTTCGCTGCGCGAACACGCCAGCATCAACCTGCCGGGCGGTGGCGGCAAGGACGTCCTATATATCCAGACCGACGCCCCGATCAACCACGGAAACTCTGGCGGCCCCTTGTTCCTGGGAGATCGGGTGATCGGCGTCAACACCTGGGGCGTCGGCAAAAACATCAGCGAGGGGCTTAATTTTTCCATTCACTATTCGGAAATTGAAACCTTTCTGCGCGACACCTTCCCCAACATGAAATTTTAAGAAGGGCCGACCGACCCATGAGACACCCCCTCCTCCCCTCTATTCGGCGATCGTGCGCGTCTCGCGGCCAGTGGGCCGTGCATCCCGTGCGCGCCACCGCCGTTGTTCTCATCTTGTCATTGGCCGGATGCGCCGGCATGGAACAGTCCCGCCTGAACATGGTGCGCGCCGCCGACGGCAATTTGTACGGCTCCACCGTCAGTGGAAGCCTGTTTACCGATCCGGCGTTCTTTCCCAATAAAAAGATGAAAATCACCATCCGCAACACCTCGGGCGATCAGGCCTTCGATCTTGCCGGGTTCCGCCACGACCTGACCGAAGCTTACGACGCCAAAGGCTATAGCGAATCCGGCCCCTCCGATTTTGGTCTGAAGATCGACGTCAACGTTCGCTACAGCGGCCACATTCAAGAAAACATGCAACAGCAATTCGCCTTCCTGGGCGCCGCCGCGGGAGGCATCCAAGGGGCGCGGTCGCAGGCCTCGTACGGCGCGGCGATGGGCACCGTAGGCGGCGCCACCCTGGGGGCGATTATCGGCTCGTTCATCACCCAGGATACCTATATCGTCGTCGCCTCCGTCCATGTCGGCGTGCGCGAACCGCACGCCAAGCACAAGAAGGTGATCACCTTCGATCGCAGCCCCAAGACCGTGAGCGACGAAGAAACCGGATTCGGACGATGGCGCGAAACAAAAACCATCGAGATCGCGGTCTATGGCGGGGGAACCAACGTCGGCCAGCGCCAAATCGCCGCCGAGGTGCGTCGGCGAATCATCCGCATTGCGCGCGATATCATCTGACCGCCCTTGCCTTGCCTTGCCTTGCCTTGCCTTGCCTTGCCTTGCCGTCCCGGCGCGGACGGCGCGAAATCGGGCCTAGCGCGGAATCGGAGGGGCGCAGACGGCGCGGAATCGGGGGTAGGCGCGGAATCGGGGGTGGAGATTACGCCGGCAACAACGGGCCGTCGTCCACGGTGACGAATGTTTCGGGATAAAACCCGTTAAAGTTGGTTCGCGTGGCGTTGGTGTAGGCGCCCGCTTGACCGAATTCGATCCAATCGCCTTCCCGGGCGTCCTCCGGCAGGTCGATGGTGTAAGGCAAGACGTCCATGCTGTCGCAGGTCGGCCCGAAAATGGTGTAGGGGCGCATAGTCTCCGACGGCGTTCCGATGGCGCGAATCAGGCGTGCGGGGTGACGAATATGCGCGGCGACGGTTTCCGAAAGGCTGTGATAGATGCCGTCATTAATATAAAGGGCGTTCTCCTTGCGTAATTGAATTTGCGTTAACAACGAACTGCCGCTGGCGACCAGGGAACGCCCCGGCTCGCACATCAGCACGCAATCTCCACGCACCCGCAGCAACGCCAGACCTTCCTTGATCGCGCCAACGAAATCCTCGAGCGGGGGCGGATTGTCATCGACGTACGGTACCGGGAATCCACCGCCGACGTCGAGGTAGTGAATATGAACCCCCGACGCTTCGAGCACGCCTTTCACGATGCGAAAGGCGTCGCGAAAAGCCTCCGGGTTGCGGCACTGCGAGCCGACGTGAAACGCCAGACCACATTGAAATCCCTCGCGCGCCGACATGCGGAGCAAATCGACCGCCGCCTCGGCGCTCGCCCCGAACTTGTTGGACAATTCGAACGCCGCGCCAAAGGCCTTGGTGGCGAGACGCACCAACATCACCTGGCCGTCGCCGCCGCCGCAAACCTCAACAATTTTGCGCAGTTCGTTTTCATGATCGATCACCCAATGATCGACCCGGTAAATGTCATGGGCGGCCTGGATCGAGGCGCGAACCTTCACCGGGTGCATGAAATAGGCATCGACGTCGGGGAAAGATTCGCGGATGAGGGCGACCTCGGTCAGCGATGCGGTGTCAAAATGACGAATGCCTTCCTTGTACAAGGCGTTCAGAACGATGGGGTGGGGATTGCATTTTGTGGCGTATAGCACGCGCCCCGGAAATTGATCCAAAAACAGGCGGGCGCATCGCCGAATTTCCTTGGGACGCAAGCAATAGACCGGATAACTCGGCTTCAGCGTTTCGACCACCGCGCGCACGCTGGGGAACAGGGCTTCCTTGGGCATTGTCGGAATTTTCCTCACTACTCGCCGACCCCCTTCCTCTTTTGGTGGCGCGGCGATGGATATGTTTACGGTAACGACACCCAAAAGGAATGCCGCCCGGGCGCGACGTTTTTGTGGCGATCGCGCAATTTTATCTCCCCTGCGGGATTTTTTCCTGAACGGTTTCGCCTCTTTTTGTTTTCACTCTGGCCCCGTTTTCACCCTGGCCTTGTTTTCACCCTAGCCTTTTGTCATGCGGTACGATAGCGTCCGCTTATCAACAGCACGAGAAATTACCCCATGCACATTTCCAGCGCTTTCGACGGGGGCAACATCCATTGCCTTCACTGTACGGACCCTTCCGATATACAACTCGAAATCAACCGCGACAACGGTTCTGATTTTTATCAGTGGTTTTACTTCCGGCTCAGCGGCGCACAAAACACGACGTGCGTGATGAAGATCGCCAACGCGGGCGGGGCGGCGTACCCTAAGGGCTGGGAAAATTATCAGGCGGCGGCCTCGTACGATCGCGAGCACTGGTTTCGGGTGCCGACCCGTTTCGACGGCGAAACGCTGACGCTCCGTCACACCCCGACCTTCGACAGCGTTTATTACGCCTATTTCGCACCGTATCCAATGTCTCGTCATGGGGATCTTATCGCCGATGCGCAAATGTCTCCCCTGACGCAGGACTACGTTCTAGGGGAAACCCTAGACGGACAGGATATCGATCTTTTAAAGATCGGAACGGCGGGACCGGGGAAAAAAGTCTGTTGGGTCATCGCCCGCCAGCACCCCGGCGAAACCATGGCCGAATGGTGGATGGAGGGTTTCCTCTCGCGCCTGTTGGACGCGGACGACGCCATCGCACGGGCCGTCGTGGACCGGGCCGTTTTTTATGTCGTGCCCAACATGAACCCGGACGGCGCCCGTCGCGGCCATCTGCGCACCAACGCCTGCGGCGCCAACCTGAACCGGGAATGGCAAGATCCGACCGCCGAACGCAGCCCGGAAGTCCTTTTGGTTCGTCAAAAAATGCAGGAAACCGGGGTTGATTTTTGTCTCGACGTGCACGGCGACGAAACCTTGCCCTATAATTTCATCGCCGGTCCCGAAGGCACCCCGGCATGGGACGACCGCCGCGATCTTCTGTTGCAGGGCTACAAAGACGCCCTGCGGCGGGTCAACCCGGATTTTCAAACCCGTATCGGCTATGAACGCGACGCCCCCGGAAAGGCCAACATGACGCTGTGCACCAATTGGGTCGCCGAGACCTTCCGGTGCTTGGCGATGACCCTGGAAATGCCCTTTAAGGACAGCGCCATCACGCCCAATCCCGAGGAAGGCTGGTCTCCCGAACGTAGCCGAAAATTGGGCGCGTCCTGCCTTGACGCGCTGTATGCGGTGATCAACCGGCTGCACGACGAGGGCGCCTGACAGCCCCCTACGAAAGGCCGATATCAGACATTAAACTTGAAGTGCATGATGTCGCCGTCGGCGACCGTGTAATCGCGTCCTTCCTGGCGCATTTTCCCGGCATCTTTCGCACCTTGCTCGCCGCCACAGGCGACAAAATCGTCGCAGGCGATGGTTTCGGCGCGAATGAAGCCGCGTTCGAAATCGCTATGGATGACGCCCGCCGCCTCCGGCCCCTTGGCGCCGCGGCGCACGGTCCAGGCCCGCGCTTCCTTCGGCCCGACGGTAAAATAGGTGATCAGATCGAGCAATCGGTAGCCGGCGTGAATGACCCGCGCCAGGCCGGTTTCCTTAAGGCCCAGGCTTTCCAGGAAATCCTTCTTTTCTTCCTCGTCGTCCAGTTGGGCGACTTCTTCTTCGATCTTCGCCGAAATCACCACCGTCCGCGCCCCCGCCGCCTCGGCCATCGCCTCGACCCGCGCCGAGATAGCGTTGCCTTCGGCGGCGGCTGCCTCCTCGACATTGCACACATACAGGACCGGCTTGGCGGTCAGCAACTGCAATAGGCGGAAGGCTTTTGCATCGTCGGGATCGACCGCCATCGTCCGCGCCGGGCGGCCCTCGCGCAGCACCGGCAAGACGCGTTCGATCAGCGCCAGTGTCCGTTCGGCCTCTTTATCCTTGCCGCGCGCCTTCTTGATCAGGGGTTGTTGGCGCTTTTCCAGGCTTTCCATGTCGGCCAGCATCAATTCGGTTTCGACCGTTTCGGCGTCGCGGATAGGATCGATGCCGCCTTCGACGTGGGTCACGTTTTCATCCTCGAAGCAGCGCAGCACATGAACGATGGCGTCAACCTCGCGGATATTACCCAAAAATTGATTGCCCAGCCCCTCGCCCTTCGACGCCCCGCGCACCAGCCCCGCGATATCGACAAATTCCAACTGGGTGGGGATGATTTTCGCCGACTTCGCAATTTTGGCGATGGTCTCCAGGCGCGGATCGGGCACGCCGACCCGCCCGGTGTTGGGTTCGATCGTGCAAAAGGGAAAGTTGGCGGCCTCGGCCGACGCGGTCGCCGTCAGGGCGTTGAACAAGGTGGATTTTCCAACGTTGGGCAGGCCGACGATGCCGCATTTAAACCCCATGGCGTGATGATCCTTTTTCATTATTTCCCGCCGAGGCCTCGCCATCGTCGCGGGTGGGTTGTGTCTTCGCCTTGGGCGGCGCGGTGTCCCGGGCGACGAAGGTCATGAAGCGGTTGCCGTCGCCCTCAAGAAGCATCTCGAACCGTTCGGCGATCGCTTCGAGCAAAGGATCGCGCCACGCTTTATCGGCCTTGGAAAAATCACCCAGAACATGGGACGTCACCAGCGCCTTGTCTCCGGGATGGCCGATGCCGATGCGTAGGCGGTGATACTCCGGCCCGATCGCCGCGGCGATCGAACGCAGTCCGTTATGTCCGGCAAGTCCGCCGCCCAGTTTGACTCTAATTTTTCCGGCGGCCAGATCCAACTCATCGTAGATGACGAGAACGTCCTGGGGTGGAATTTTGAAAAATCGCGCAGCCGCGCCGACGGCGCGGCCCGACTCGTTCATATAGGTGCGCGGCTTGAGCACGAGCACCTTACATCCACCGACGTCGCCTTCGGCGAGGTCGCCTTGAAATTTCGAACGAAACGGGGCGAATCGATGGCGGTGGACGATCGCGTCCACCGCCATAAAGCCGACGTTGTGGCGGTTGTTTTCGTACTTAGCGCCAGGATTGCCCAGGCCAACCACCAAACGTATCATGCACGTGCTTCGAGAAGCGCCGGAAAATTAATCCGCCTCTTCCTCGCCTTCCTCACCTTCGGTGACCTCTTCTTCCGTATCGGCCGCCTTGGAGACGGTCGGCGCCGCGATCGTAGCGATGGTGAAATCGCGATCGGTAATCGTCGGCTCGGCCCCTTCGGGCAGTTTCACGGAACTGATGTGGATGCTGTCGCCCACTTCCAAGCCGGCGAGATCGATCTCGATGCTTTCGGGAATCGCCGTCGGCACGCAGCTCAATTCCACGGCGTGACGCACGACGTTGAGAACGCCGCCGTACTTGAGGCCCGGCGAATCTTCTTCATTGATGAAGTTGATCGTTACTTCGACCGTAATCTTCTCGCCCTTGCTGGGACGCATGAAATCCACGTGCAGGGGGATATCCGTTACCGGATCAAGTTGCAGGTCGCGCACCAGGACCTTATGCGTATCCTTGCCTACCTTGACGTCGTATAGGTGGGAAAAGAAGCCGCGGCGGTTCATTTCTTTGTTCAACTGAACCGGCTCCAACGAAATCAGCACGGGTTCTTTCTTGTCGCCGTAAATGACGGCGGGCACACGCCCCGAGCGACGCGTTGCGCGGGCTGCCCCCTTACCGGCCCGCTCACGCGTCTCGGCGTTAAAAACGATGGCGTCAGACATAGAGTACTCCTTCAAAAAGTGTGCCGACCTCCAGGGGTGTCGGCACGGCCAAAACCGCGTCGGGACCTCTACCGGTCCCGTGCGGCATCCAACACGGACGGCCCTGCGATATCAATCGAACAGGGTCGAAACCGATGTTTCCTCACTAATACGCCGAATGGCCTCGGCCATCAACGGCGCAATCGTTAACTGCGCCATGTTTTCCGCCGTACGCATCGCCTCGGTCTCCAGGATGCTGTCGGTGGACACCAACATTTCCAGCGGCGAGGCGGCGACCCGCGCCACCGCGCCGCCCGACAAAACGCCATGGGTGACATAGGCCGACACCGATTGCGCGCCCTGTTCCATTAAGGCGACGGCGGCGTTGCACAACGTGCCCGCGGAATCAACGATGTCGTCGATCAAGATACAACGGCAGTTTTCGACATCGCCGATAATGTGCATGACCTCCGAAACGCCGGCGCGCTCGCGACGTTTATCGATGATCGCAAGATCCGCATTGATCCTTTTCGCCAACGCCCGGGCGCGAACCACGCCGCCGACATCGGGCGAGACCACCGTCAGGTTGTCGCCGTTCATGCGCGCCTGGATATCCTTGGTGAAGACCGGCGCGGCATAGAGATTATCCACCGGAATATCGAAAAAGCCCTGAATCTGACCGGCGTGCAAATCCATCGTCAAAACGCGGTCGGCGCCCGCCGTGGTGATCAGGTTGGCCACCAGCTTCGCCGAAATCGGCGTGCGCGGGCCCGATTTGCGGTCCTGGCGGGCATAACCGAAATAAGGCAAGACCGCCGTGATCCGCCGCGCCGATCCCCGGCGCAAGGCGTCGATCACCACCAGCAATTCCATCAGGTTATCGTTGGCCGGATAGGATGTCGATTGGATGACGAAGACGTCCTCGCCGCGGACATTTTCCTGAATTTCGACAAAAACCTCCATATCCGAAAAACGGCGGATATTGGCCTTGGTCAGCTTTTGATTCAGATATGCGGCAATCGCTTCCGCCAAAGGGCGGTTACTGTTGCACGACAGGATTTTCATTCACCTAAACTCCGTCGAGGGCTTTTTTCTCCACCGTTCGCGATGCCTCTCGGGGGACACCGCCGCCCAGACGCCTATCGGCACGCCCCAACCGATACCGCCCTCATCGACATACACGGCGCGACGCCTGTCGAAACGTCCCTTGCGGCCCACGAGTCCGACCGCCAAGCCAGCGCGGAAAGGCCAACGGCCCAAATTTCCAATGCGCGCACCTTAAGATGCGGCGGAATGTATCAACCTCAGCCGCCGCTGTAAACGCGTTAATGTCACATTTGTTCAATACCTGCCTCGACCTCGGAGAGACGCACAACCCCACGATGTTTTTACAAAAAACAACTCGCATTATTCGGGTGGTGGCGGGGCGCGACCGGGCACCGGAGATAAGTGGATCGCCGGTGGCGCGCCACGATCGTCGCCGATGGTGGGGCCGATGGTGGGACTGTCGGCATTGAAAATACGAACGATTCCGCGTGCGCCCGCCTTGGCGATCATGTCCGCCTTGCCCCTCCAAGCGCCATCCAGGGCGCCCGGCGCAATTGTATTGTCCTGCACCGCCTGACCGACGCCTCGACCCGACACGGTGCGCACCCGCCACACGATGGTGACACGGTCACGCGCGCCTTGACGCACGACGCGAACCTGACCATGGATGGAAAATACGGCTTGGCGGGGGTCCGACGTAATCAAAATATCACGCGCGCGCAGCGCCGCGATCATGGCTTGCGACAAGGTCCTGTTCCCATCGCCGGGGGCGCCATCGACGCCGGAGAAAATGAACCCTTCGCCGAGCGGTTCGCTCGGCAACCTTGCCTTGCGGCGCGCGTCGATCATCGCCGCGACGGGCTGAACGATACCGCGTCCGACGAAACGGATCACCCTTGGGTCACCGTATTCCCATTGCCGCCATGGCGTCGCCACGCCCTGCACGGTGCGGCCGACGACGACGCCCTTGCGGTCGCTTAAAGTCCAATGGATCAGCACCGTATAGCGCACCCGCGCGTCGTCGAGATTGCGCACGACATGCCCATGCAACAGATACACCGCATCGCCCGGCGGGTTTTCGGCATTTTTCAGGGCATGGGCCGGTATGCCGCGCTTCGTTAAAGAACGGGCCGCCGCCTCGGCCAGAAGCCGCGCCATCGGCAACGCCGGGCCGTCCGGCGGCGCCACCGCGACGGCGACGTTCCGTCCCCGTTCGACGCGGCTTTCATACCCGGCGCCCTGATATTTCACGGCGCCGGGACCACGCGCGGCGCACCCTCCCAGAACGAGGCACACGACAACGGCGATGGTGGACCTGATCGTTTTTCCCGTACTCATGTCATAGGCTTCATGCTATGCGGCGGCTTCAGGCCATGCGGTCGCTTTTCGTTCACGCCGCACTCGTGGATCGCCCCCGACGTTTCGCGCCCGCGAACCATCGGGCCGACCACGATCTCTTTTTTTGTTACGGTTTGGTTTGTTCACACATTCGTGTCCAATGGCATCGGACTCAAGTGTTAAACGCAAACCGCTAGGCGTCCACGGACGAAGGGCGAAGCGCGATGGCCGAGAGCTGTCGTCCGTAAGCGTCCTCTTTTTTGTGGGTCGCGCGCCGGTAACTGAAAAATGCATCTTCCGAGGCGTACGTGTCGTGTTCAAGAACCTCGACGGCCTTTAGCGCCAAGGCGCCCAATCGGGCGGCGACGAACCCTTTGAGATCGAACAAAAAACGCCCGTTTCGCGGCGCCGTTCGAAAGAACGCGCCATGGGCCGCGTCCTCATGGACGAAACGGGCGCGAAATTCACCGCCAACCTCGTACGATTGCTGGGCGATGCACGGCCCACACACGGCGGCGATGTCGCCGCGCCGCGCGCCGAGACTTTCCATGGTCTCGACCGTCGCCCCGAGCACACCGCCCAAGGCCCCTTTCCATCCGGCATGCGCCGCCGCGACGATGCCGGCCTTGGCGTCGGCCAGCAGCACCGGGGCGCAATCCGCGGTGAGCACACCGATCACGACGCCCGGCGTTTTCGTCACCAGGGCGTCGCCCTGGGGTGGTGCGTCCGGCCACGGCCCGTCAACCGCAATCGCCAGGGATGAATGGACCTGATGGACCGTGACGAGCGCACCCTCGTCAAGCCCCATGCGCCGCACCGCAATTTCCCGGTTGGCGCGCACCGCCCCGGCGTCGTCGCCGGAACCCGCGCCGCAATTGAGACTGTCGAAAAGGCCGCGGCTAACGCCGCCGCGCCGGGTTAAAAACCCATGACGCACGGTGGCGTATCCCGATAGGAGGTCACTGCTTATCATTGCGCGATCTTTATCCTCAAATATGACAGGCACGGTATCGGGACCGGGTTATTGCGACCACGGAGCCACGGCAAGCCCCGGTGCGGCGAGGCACAAGACTTTGAACAAAACGCCCATTTCATCGCCGTCTGTCAGGCGATGATAAGCCGAACGAATCTCGCCTACCTGCGCCGCGCTCGCGTTTTGCGCCAGCATCTCGGCGCGCTCTCCCATGCCCAGGCGAGCCAAGAACGCACCCTGGGGCACCGGACCGTGAACATCCACCCCCTGTTCACGCGCGCACTGGGCGAGGGCGGCGAAATTGACGTGGGCGGTCAGATCAACCGAACCGGGGTCGATGAGAACATCGTGGTAGCGATGATCCTTGACCCCCTGAAGGGTCTCGCCGATAGCGAATTCACCGTGCCCGTAATCGATAAATAACGCCGCGCCGCCGTGATGCTTAAGACGGGCGGCGATGTCGCGAACGATCTCGAGGGCGCGCGGACAATCTTCGAAGATCGCGCCCGGTGGAACATCCAACAGATCGTCGGGGATCACCGTGCGGTCGCTGACCGGCGCCCCCGGAACAAAGACGAAAGCGCCGCTTTCGGGTTCGACGTCGATCATTCGCTCGCACCATCCGCCCTCGGTCTTGACGAATTGGCGAATCGGCAGGGCGTCGAAGAATTCATTGGCGAACAGCACCATTGGCCCGGCGGGGACATCTTCGATCTTTTCGCGCATCGCCGGAACCTGTCCGACATTGCCGGCCACGGTCTTGCGCTGGATGGCGCGCAGGGCCGGGCTAATCTCGACCATGTAGATTTGCGCCGCATCGACAAACCCGGGCATAATTTCACCGGCGCGCATGGCGTCGCTCATCAATGTTCCGCGCCCCGGTCCCAATTCGACCACCTGCACCGGGTCGGGCGCGCCCATGGTCTTCCAGCACAACGCCCCCCACAGGCCCAGCATTTCACCGAACATCTGGGTCATTTCGGGGGCCGTGGTGAAATCGCCTTCCTTACCGAACGGATCTTGGCGCATGTAATAACCGTGCTCGGGGCCGGCCAACGCCATCTGCATGTAGTCGTGGACGCTAATCGGCCCGTGCCGCGCAATTTGCTGTTTTAGGCCGTCGCCCAAAGAGGTCACGGCGTCCACCCCCTTTTTAGCCTCGCCGCCATCGCTTGGGTTCCCCATTTCAGGCCCCTCCTTTCGGTGCGTTTTCCTGTAGTTCATCGGGCCGTGGGGTCAACGGGACCGGCGCGCGGCGCAAAAAATAAACGATCAAAACCACGCCGCCAACGATCATCGGCGCGGACAACCATTGTCCCATGGTGGTGCCGCCGGGCAGGAATCCGACCTGGACATCGGGCTGGCGGAACTGTTCGATCGAGGCCCTGGCCAGGCCGTAGCCCGCCAAGAAAACACCCGTCAACACGCCCGGGCGGCGGCGCACCGCCGGCACCCGCCACAAAAAATGAAGGACGAAAAAGAGCACGAACCCCTCCAATGCCGATTCGTAAAGCTGGCTGGGATGGCGCGGCAACGGCCCACCTCGCGGGAAAACCATCGCCCACGGAACGTCGCTGACGCGGCCATATAGCTCGCCATTGATGAAATTGGCGATGCGCCCGAAAAACAGACCGATCGGGGCCGCGCAGGCCGCCAGGTCGAGGAACGGCCAAAAGGCGATCTTCCGCGAACGCACGAACAAATAACCGGCGAGGGCGACCCCGATCATGCCGCCGTGGAACGACATCCCGCCTTCCCAGACATAGAGGATATGCAGCGGGTGCTGCGCGTAATATTCGAGATTGTAAAAGAGGACATACCCCGTGCGCCCCCCCAGCACCACGCCCAAGGTCGCCCAGACGATAAAATCGTCGATCTGGGCGCGTGTCGCCGCGTAGGGCGGGCGCGCGGCCAGGCCCACCATATAGCGCCACCCCGCCAGAATACCGACGATATAGGCCAGGGAATACCAGCGGATGGCCAATGGGCCAAGGTGCACCAGCACCGGGTCGATATTGGGAAACGCGATAACGAAACTCATGAAAATTCACCCACAGCCAAAACGCCCCCCGTGCGGGGGACTCTCACAAGAAAGGGTCTTCCCTATCGAGGAACCCGGTCACATACGTGCGCACGCCGTCTTCCAAGGTATGAAAAGCGCGATCATACCCCGCCGCGCGCAAGCGCGTCATGTCGGCCTGGGTATAATACTGATATTTGTCCCGAATATGTTCCGGCGTGGGGACGTATTCGATCATCGGTTCCTTGCCCAGCGCCCGGTAAACCGCGCACGCCAAATCCTTAAACGAACGGGCCTTGCCGGTGCCGCAGTTGAACACGCCGTTAACATGGGGATTGTCCAGCAACCACATCATGACGTCGATGCAATCTTTCACGTAAATGAAATCGCGTAGTTGGCCGCCATCCTCGTAATCGGGATGGTGGGATTTGAAAAGCGACGCCGTCTCGCCCGCCTTGGCGCGGGGGTAAACGTGACTGACCACCGATTGCATCGTCCCTTTGTGATATTCATTGGGGCCATAGACGTTGAAAAACTTCAAGCCCACCCATTGCGGCGGACAGGCGTCACCCGCCGCCTGCATCCGAGCGACGCGACGATCGAACAGGTTCTTGCTCCAGCCATAGGGGTTCATCGGGCGTAGTTTAGCCAAAAAATCGATCGCGAAATCATCGACGAACCCTTCGCCGCCATCGCCGTATGTCGCCGCGCTGGAGGCGTAAATAAAGCGAACGCGATGGGCCGCGCACCATGTCCACAGGCGCAGGCTCAGCTTGAAATTATTGTCGATAATCTTATCGGCGTCGGTTTCGGTGGTCGATGAAATCGCCCCCATGTGAAAAATCGCCGAAACCTCGCCCGCATGAACTTTGAGAAAGTCGTCCAGGTCGTCCGGATGAACGATGTCGGCCAGTTCGCGCTTGGCGACGTTGCGCCATTTCACGCCATCGCGCAAGCGGTCGCAAACCACCACACGCGCCGCGCCGCGCGCTTCCAACGCCGCCACGATGTTCGAACCGATAAACCCGGCCCCGCCGGTGACAATGATCATTTCGCTTAAGCCCTTATTCCAACGGGTATACATCTCAACGCTTATAAGCCCCCAGCCCTAACCCGGCAACCCCGCCGCCCGTCGGTCAACGGTTGCGCCCGGCGCGCGCAGGCCTCATAATGACCCTAGGTTTCACATTCCGATATTTGAGGCGCCCTCCCATGCAGACCACCAATCGCTTGCTCGATGATCTCACCCGTGTCGCCAGCGGGGCGGCGTCGTCCTTCTCGGGCTTGAAGGGGGATATCGAAGCCTTGGTGCGCCGCCAGATCGAACGCTTAGTCGCGGATATGGACATGGTCGCCCGCGATGAATTCGACGCCGTGCAGTCGATGGCCGCCAAGGCGCGCGCCGAAAATGAGCGCCTGGAGAAGCGAATCGACGCCCTAAACGGTGAAATCGAAAAGCTGAAGGCCGCGAAAAAGCCCGCCCCCAGGCGCGCCAAGGCCGCGCCAAAGACCAAACCCGAATAAATTCTTCTCACTTTTTTGCGTTATCCACAACTTTCAGGGGATATCGACGCACCGCCTCTTGCGCCCGTTTTCTTCTTTTGGCACTCTACAGATTGTACGCGATGGGCTTCAATATACCACATATCGGTCTTCATGCCGCATGTCGGTTGTCGAGGCGCTTCGGGAAGCTGACCTAGAGGCCCCAAAACGCGTCAATCGCGACGCGACGGTCAACCGCCCGCGCGGTGGGGCACACAAGGAGGGACGGTCGGATGTCCACCATTCAAACGCAGACCCGTGCGGAAAATTTTAATCCTCTGGATGTCGTCGAACAAATTTTGGACGACTACGCCTGGCCTTTCGATAGGTGCAGCGATCAAGAAATGACGGTTCAGGTGCCCGGACGATGGTGCGACTATTCAATGCATTTCGCCTGGAGCGAAGACGCCAGCGCCATGCATTACACCTGCGCCTTCGACCTGCCGGTACCGAGCGAACGCAAGCCCGCCGTTCATGAGTTGCTTAGCCTGACCAACGAAAAGCTTTGGCTTGGGCATTTTTGCATGTGGGACGACGAAAATTTGCCGATGTTCCGCTACGCCCTGCCGCTGCGCGGGACCCAGGGGCTCGAGACCGGCCAACTCGAAGATTTGGTGGAGACCGCCTTGCTGGAATGCGAACGCTTTTACCCCGCCTTTCAATGGGTCATCTGGGGCGGACGCCCGCCTCATGAGGCGCTGATGGCGGCGATGTTCGAAACCGTCGGCGAAGCGTAAGCGTCCGTCGTCCAAAACGCCAACGCGCCCGACGCGCCAACCCGGCGACCCGCGGGTCCTTATTTCGCGTTTCCCTGATCGCATTATGCATTCCACTGACTTGCTTTGTGCGCCCATAATCTTTATCCCGATCACCCTATGAGGCTGGGGGCGAATTCCACGCTTGCGCCCTCTTTAAGATGTTTTGAGGAGATATTTGGATCATGGCGACACGATTGGTGCTTGCCGGAGGCGGCAAAATGGGCGGCGCGATGCTCAAGGGTTGGCTCGACCGCGGGGTCGCCCCGGACGATATTTACGTTATAGAGCCCAACGAGGAACGCGCCGGAGAAATCGTCCGCCGTCATCGGGTCCACGTTCTCTCCACGGCCGATAATATCCCGCCGGCCCTAACCCCCGACGCCATTGTTCTCGCCGTCAAACCGCAAATGATGGATGACGTCGCCCGGCAATATCGGCGTTTCGTTGGACCGCGCACCGTCTTCTTATCCATCGCCGCCGGGCGAACCTTGGATGGTTTCACGGCCCTATTGGGTGCGGACGCCGCGGTTGTCCGCGCCATGCCCAACACGCCGTGCGCCGTGCGTAAGGGCATTACCGTCGCTTGCGCGGGAGCCAACGTCGGCGCGCCGGCCCAGGCTCTGTGTCAGTCCCTACTTGAGGCGGTGGGCGAAGCGCTTTGGATCGAGGACGAAAGCCTGATGGATGGGGTCACCGCATTGTCGGGCAGTGGCCCGGCCTATGTCTTTCTACTCGTGGAAAGTCTCGCTCGGGCGGGCGTCCACGCCGGACTTCCCGAGGCCCTGGCCGAACGCCTCGCCCGCGCCACCGTCATCGGCGCGGCGGAGCTCCTGGATCAATCGGGCGAAGCGCCGGCGACCTTGCGCCAGAACGTCACCAGCCCCGGAGGAACCACCGCCGAGGCCCTGGCCGTTCTGATGCGCGGGGACGGATGGCAAGACGCCATCGACAGGGCGATCGCAGCGGCGGCGCGACGATCGCGAGAACTGGCGTCCTGACGAAACGCGCCGGCGCACCACAACCTTTTGGTTGTCCATCGCATATTAACAACATCTTTCAGGAGGTTAGCCTGCTCCGAGAGTTGTTTTTGTGCGCTGCACAAAAACAATTGACCAGAAGTCCTGTTATGCTTATAATCCGCGGGTGTGCAACGCAATATCCCTGAAGAACTTTTGAGTTCCGCAAGGCCGATGTATCAGGAGAAGAAGATCATGACGACGACAACGAAAAAGGCCGATCCTTCGGCTTCGTTTGACTATTCATCTTATTTCACTCAGTTCAATCCCACCAAGATCTCCGAGGATTTCATGAATATGGGTAAGAATTTCGCCCTGCCCGGTATCGACATGGAGGCGCTTGCCGCGTATCAGCGCAAGAATTTTGAGGCGCTGACCTCCGCCAACAAGGCCGCGATCGAAGGTGTGCAGGCGATCACCAAACAACAGGCCGAATTCGTCCGCGAGGCGATGGCTACATCGCGTGACCTATTCGAACAGGCCGGCTCGATTTCCTCTCCTCAGGACGCCGCGGCCAAGCAGGCCGAGCTTCTGAAGACCGGCTACGAAAAGGCGCTCAAGGACGTTCGCACCTTAAGCGACACGATCACCAAATCGAGCGGCGAGACCAGCAAAATTCTCAACGCCCGCTTCTCCGAGAGCATGGATGAGGCCCGCGACATGGTGCTCAGCCTGAAGGCCTAACCGAACCTCGAGATCTCTTTCCCCTTGCGACGACCTGTTGCAAACAAACTGAGGCCGCTCTAATTGAGCGGCCTTTTTTTGCCTTGCCCGAAAGCAATGGCGCGGCGAATATTGCCCCCTCTCGACGATAACGCCCCGCACACCCGCGACGAAGGAGATACCGATGAGCGCCAGCTATGATGACTTTACCAAAATCGACATTCGAGTCGGCACCGTCGTTCGCGCAGAAGCGTTTCCCGAGGCCCGCAAGCCGGCAATCAAGCTGTGGGTCGATTTTGGTCCCGAGATCGGCGAAAAGAAGACCTCGGCGCAAATCACCGACCTGTATACGCCGGAAACTCTGATCGGCCGCCAAGTCGCCGGCGTGGTAAACTTTCCGCCGCGCCAGATCGGCCCCTTCATGTCCGAATTTCTCGTCCTCGGCTTCCCCGGCCCCGGCGCCGAAGTGGTCCTGATCGCCCCCGACCAACGCGTTCCCAACGGCGGAAAGTTGCACTGAGTACGCCGAAACGCGTCAAACGTCATATGACGCGCCCCCCACACACCCACCACGCGTCGGGAAAAAGACGCTCGAAGGGTCCAGCTGAACGCCCTAAAGGGGCAAGCGCACCTTAACGCGCAATCCACCCAGAGGAGCATCCGTTAATTCAATGTCCCCGCCTTGAGCGCGCACCACGTCGCGGGCAATGGTCATACCCAAACCGACGCCGCCCGTCACCGGGTTGCGCGAACCGTCCAGACGGAAAAAGGGCTTAAAGACATCTGCTCTTTTGTCCTTGGGAATCCCCGGTCCATCGTCATCAATCACGACTTCGACGCTGTTCTCGCGCACCCCCAGGCGTACCGCCACCGTCCGGCCATAACGCACGGCATTGTCCAAAAGATTGGTTAGGCACCGCGTCAAAGCATTAAGACGCCCCGTGACGACGACCATGCCCTCACTGTGAAAATCAATTCTGCCCCCCTTGCGCCGAGCCTTGGCGACAATGTCGTGCAACATCTCCGACAGTTCGATCTCGGCGGGCTTTTCCCCACCCTCGCCACGGGCAAAGGCGAGATACTCTCCCAACATGTGCTCCATGTCGTCGATATCTTGTTTCAACTCGCCTGCGCCCTCGACATCGCCCATCATCGCCAGTTGCAGCTTCATCCTGGTCAACGGCGTGCGCAGATCATGCGACACCCCGGCCAGCATCTCGGTCCGTTGGGCGATTTGGCGAACAAGGCGATCGCGCATAACAATAAACGCGCTGGCGGCCTGGCGTACTTCGGAGGCGCCCTCGGGCTTGAATTTCGGAGAATCCCGCCCCTTGCCAAAGTCGTCGGCGGCGCGAGCGAGCCTGCGAATCGGGCGCACTTGATTGCGCATGAATATGGTGGCGACGCCGAACAGCAAAAGCGAGGTGCCCACCATCCACAAGACGAAAACGCTCGCCGTCGAACTGAACAACCTTTTGTCGGAGACAATCACACGCAACACGCCGTGGGCGAGTTGAACGTCGATCACCATATGGCGCGCTTCCATATTAGGATAAAAACGGAAGGGTTTACGCACGTACTCGTCCATCGCCAGGATGAGCATCCGTTCCCCCAAATTGTTTCCTTGCGGCACCGTGTTTTCCAGAATTTTTCCCGGCATCATTTTAAGGCGAAAATTAAGGTCCGATGCACGATGAAAAATCCATTGCTGGTGGTGGGCGTCGGGAAATTCACGCATCAAGTCGATCACCACCGCGATATCGGCCGCCACGGTGCGCGCCATTTTCAGCGTCACCTTGCTCCAGTGGGTTTCGAAAAAGATCAACGCCGAAACGACCTGAAGCAACACCAGAGGCGTCACCAAAATCAGCAACGAGCGCCCCAAAAGGCTCTTCGGCAAAACGCGTTTGACAAGGGCGCTGACAGAGGGCATGGCCATCAATCCGGTTTCAGAACATAGCCACGCCCACGCACCGTTTGCAGATAGCGCGGAGCGCGAGGATCGTCCTCGATCTTGCGGCGCAGCCGAGTCACTTGGACATCCACGGCCCGCCCACCCGCATCGGCGGCCGTGTGGACGATCAATTCTTCGCGACCTAAGATGACCCCCGGAGCCTCGGCAAAAACCGTCAACAAGGCCTGTTCCAAGGATGTCAGGTGCACCCGTTTCCCCGCACGCGCCAACACGCCATGTGTGCGATCGAAGGTCGCATCCCCCATGCGAATCGTTTCCGGGGCCGGCGCCGCGGCCGGAACGCGACGCAAGATACTGTTGATTCTCAGCACCAATTCGCGCGGCTCGAACGGTTTTGTCAGGTAATCGTCGGCGCCGCACTCCAGGCCTCGAATGCGTTCTTCCGCCTCGCCCATGGCGGTCAACATCAGCACGGGAACGGTGCTTTTTTGGCGCAGGCTGCGGGCGAAATCGAATCCGTTCTCCCCCGGCATCATCAGATCAAGGATAATGAGATCGAAGGTAAGCCCCTCCAACTTCGCGCGCGCGTCCTGGGCGTCGGGCGCGGTGGCGACGAGGAACCCATTTTCGCTAAGATACTTGCGCAGCAGTTCACGCAAGCGATCATCGTCATCGACCACGAGAATATGGGAAAAATCCTGCGTCATTCTATCCTTGCCGTCATAACTTGCCGTCATAAGGTACGCATGTCGAAGGGTTCCACGCGCCGATCGGCGCACCCAGGCAGACTAGCACAACGGCGCGCGCACGATACCCTCTCTTCGCCGCCCGCCACCCGTCGCGCGCCGGTCGGCCCGCGCGGTCCTCAAGCATGGTCGAAAAAAACAAGGCCGGCTTTAGCGTTATGGGTTTAACGCGAAGCGTTCCCGATCTTCGTCATTGATCATTGCCAGCAGAACCTGTTTGAACCCCACGACGGCGTCCCGCCCCGCCGCCCGGTACGCCCGGCCGACTCGA
This sequence comes from Varunaivibrio sulfuroxidans, assembly GCF_029318635.1. Lineage (NCBI taxonomy): Bacteria > Pseudomonadati > Pseudomonadota > Alphaproteobacteria > Rhodospirillales > Magnetovibrionaceae > Varunaivibrio > Varunaivibrio sulfuroxidans. The sequence continues at coordinate 1,047,461 of NZ_CP119676.1, forward strand.
ATCGACTGACAGGCCGTCAACTGGCGTTCCAAGTCTTCGCCCTTGGCGGTTAGGGTCAACATCCGTCGGCGCCGGTCCCCGGCGTCGGTTTCCTGGGCGATAAATCCCTCACGCACCAGTTGGCCCAATACCCGCGACAAACTTTGCTTGGTGATTTTCAAGATATCCAACAGTCGGTTCACCGTAATCTCGGGATTAACCTTGACGAAGTAAATCACCCGATGGTGGGCGCGACCAAATCCGAAACGCGCCAAAAGGGCGTCCGGTTCGGCGGTAAAATCTCGGTAGGCGTAAAACAAAAGTTCAAACGCGCGCCGCATCTCGAACTCGCTCAGATATGCGTCATCGCCCGCGCCTTCGGGGAGGGAACTGTGATGGTTCATGCTTTACCTCTGGCTCTGGCTCTGTCCTTGATTTTGGCCCTGGTGTTCACGCAAATACCCTGCACAACGCCACATCCGACACAAAACCGACAGAAAAATGTGCATATTAAGTCAGTGTTGTTGACATATATGCCAAGAAATGCTAGAAAACGCAAGATCATTCTTGATGGTGTTTTGTTTGGGTAATAATATTACAAGAGGAAGGCGCTCCCATGGCGAGTACATCTTTTGACGATCGCGACGGCCTGATTTGGTACGACGGTAAAATGGTTTCCTGGCGCGACGCCAAGGTGCACGTGCTCACCCACGCGCTGCATTACGCCTCCAGCGTTTTCGAGGGCGAGCGCTCGTATGGCGGAAAAATTTTCAAGCTGGACGAACATACCGACCGCCTAATCACATCGGCGAAAATCCTTGGCTTCGACATCCCCTATAGCGCCCAGGAAATCAACCAAGCCTGCCGCGATATCTGCGCCGCCAATCAGATCGTTGATGGCTACGTGCGCCCGATCGCTTGGCGGGGCAGCGAAATGATGGGGGTGTCGGCGCAGAAAAACACCATTCACCTGGCCATCGCGGCATGGCCGTGGCCCAGCTATTTTTCGCCCGAGGCGCGCGCCAAGGGTATTCGCCTGAAAATGTCACCCTGGCGCAGACCGGCCCCGGACACCGCCCCCGTCCACGCCAAAGCCGCCGGGCTATATATGATCTGCACCCTATCCAAGCATCAGGCCGAGCAAGACGGTTTTCACGACGCCCTGATGCTCGATTATCGTGGCCAGGTCGCCGAAGCCACCGGCGCCAACGTCTTCTTCTTGATGCCCGACGGAAAACTGCATACCCCGACGCCCGACTGCTTCCTGGACGGCATCACCCGACGCACGGTTATCGCCCTGGCCAAGGACGCCGGGATCGAGGTCGTCGAACGCGCCATCCTCCCCGGTGAAATGGCCGATGCGCGCGAAGTTTTTCTGACCGGAACCGCCGCCGAAGTGACGCCGGTCGGCGTTATCGACGACCTGACCTTTACCCCCGGCGAGGTTACCTTCAAGTTAATCGACGCCTACGAAAAGGCCGTCGGCAAGGCGCCGACAAGCGCCGAAGCGGCGGCGTAACGCCTTCCCTGAGACCTCCTCCAAGAAAAACCCCACTCGCAGCGACCGACATCGCCACGGCCCATCGCGGGTGGGGTCCGCGCTATAGCGTGGTGCCGGGATGGGTCATGGCGACCTGCTCCAGGGCCTCGGTGATCGCCGCGAAAGCTTCATCCGTCGTGTTGACGCGGTTGAACTTTTCCAGTTCCCCGGCGGAAATGGTGCCAAACTTCACCATCGCGTCAAAATTGATGATTTCGTTCCAATAATCCGCCCCATAGAGGAACACCGGTAGCGTTTTCCCCATTTTCCCGGTTGTAATCAGGGTCATCAATTCAAAAAATTCATCCATGGTGCCAAACCCACCGGGGAAAATAATGACCGCCTTGGCCGGATAGGCGAACCAGAATTTACGCATGAAGAAATAGTGAAACTGGAAATTCAATTCGCGACTCGTCCACGGATTTCCCGATTGTTCATGAGGAAGCGTGATATTAAGGCCGACGTTCAGCCCCCCGGCTTCCGACGCCCCCCGGTTCGCCGCCTCCATGATCCCCGGCCCGCCTCCGGTGCACACCACGAAACGCCGCTGGCGACCTTTTAGGGATTTCGACCATTGCGTCAGGCGGGACGCCAGTTCGCGGGCCTCTTCGTAATAACGCGACATCGCAAGGTCATGCTGGGCCACATCAAGATCGCCGCCGTGACGTTTGGCCGCCGCCAACGCCGCTTCGGCCTGTTCGTGAGATTTAATTCGGGCCGACCCGAAAAAAACCACCGTGTCGCTAATATTGTACCGTTCGAAACGGTCTTCCGGTTCGAAAAATTCGGCCATGATGCGTAGGGGGCGCGACGCGCTCGACTTCAAGAACTCTTTATTCTCATAAGCTTTGGGGGGATTGTCGAAATCATCCGCCATCATCGCCTCCTCTACGGTTTTGTTTCTATTCCCATTTTTTGGCGGCGGCGGTGTCTTCGACCTTGGCCGCCACCCAGCGGCGTTCCCGCGCGCCTTCTTCGAGCTTCCAAAACGGCGCCTTGGTCTTCAGCCAATCGATCAGAAAATGACAGGCCTCGAAGGCGGCCTCCCGGTGGGCCGACGCCGCCCCGACCAGCACGATCCGATCGCCCGCCCGCAACCGTCCATGGCGATGGATGATCACCGTCGCGTCAAGCGGCCAGCGCGCCAGGGCCTCGGCCTCGATATCGCCAAGCGCCTTTTCGGTCATCGCCGGGTAATGTTCCAGGGTCATCGCCGCAAGCGTGTCGCCGTCGGCAAAATCACGCACCAGACCGACGAAGGTGCAAATTCCCCCAATCGCCGCGTTATTCTCGTGCAACAGGGCGATTTCTCGCCCGACATCGAAATCTTCGCGTTGCACCCGGATCATCGCCTCACCCCCCTGTAACCGGTGGGAAAAAGGCCACCTCGTCGCCATCCGCCACCGGGTGTTCCAGGTCTACATGTTCTAGGTTGACGGCGACGCGCACCTGAGCCGCCTCGGCGAAGGCGGCGTCATAATCCGCCCCGCGCGCCCTCAACCAAGTCACCAGCGCACCCACGGTATCGACACCGTCAGGCAGGGAAACATCCTCCTCGCCCGCGCCGACTTTTTCCCGCAGCCAGGAAAAATAAAGAATCTTCATAACCGCACCTCGCTAAAAGGAATAAACGCCACCCGGTCGCCGTGGGCCACCGGCCCCCGATCTTCTTCCAATTCAACCAGGCCCTCGGCTTTTACCATCGAGGTCAAAACACCCGACCCTTCGGAGGGAAATTTCACCGCGCAGAGCCGCCCATCGCCATCCACGGTCAACCAGGCGCGCAGCCATTCGCGCCGACCGGTTTTCTTTTTATAGGCAAAATCCGCGCGCACCGGGAAGCGCCGTGGCGGCGTTTCCGCCACACGCCCCGCCAAACGCAGAATAACGGCGCGCGCAACACACATGAAGGTCACCATCGACGCCACCGGATTGCCGGGCAGTCCGATAAAGGTTGCGTTCTTAATCCGGCCAAAGGCGATCGGTCGCCCCGGCTTGATCGCTAGGCGCCAAAAATGAAGGCTCCCCAGACGATTAACCGCGCCCTTGACGTGATCCTCGTCGCCGACACTGACCCCCCCCGAGGTCAGGATCACGTCATGATCCACGCTGGCCCGGTCTAGCGCCTGGACGATCGCGTCGGGATCGTCGGGCAGGATGCCCAGATCCGTCACCGCCACGCCTATTTCCGTCAACAACCCCGAAACACTGTAGCGGTTGATGTCGAAAAGGCATCCCTCGGGGGCGTCCCCGCCCGGTTCGCGGACTTCATCGCCGGTCGAAAAGATCGCCGCCTTAAGGCGCGTGTAAACCGGCAGCTCGGCGCACCCCAAGGACGCCGCAAGCCCGACGTCCTGGGGGCGCAAGCGGCGACCCGGGGCGAGCACCGTTTCTCCCCGGCGCACATCCTCGCCCAAATGGCGAAAATTTGCGCCCCGGCGAACACCCGCGGGGAGGATGACGCCGTCCCCATCCTGAATGACGTCTTCCTGCATGAACACCGTATCCAGACCCGCAGGCACCGGCGCGCCGGTGAAAATTCGGTAGGCGGCCCCCTTTTGCACCGCGCCATCCAGAGGATGGCCGGCGGCGATCCGGCCTGCGACCTCAAGACGGGTTTGCCCGTTCGGCGTCAAATCGCCATAGGCCACGGCATAACCATCGACGGCGGAATTATCGAAAGCCGGAACATCGCGCCCGGAGACGACATCGGCGCACAGCACCCGGCCCAGGGCTGCGCCGAGAGCGACCGTTTCGCGCCCGACGACCGGGGCGATCCGCGCCATCAACACGCCAAGACCTTCGGCGTAAGGGATCATCCGCTCGTCGGTGACGAAGCAATCATCTCGCACCACGGTCATGACGCACGGTCCTGCCTACTGCGCTTAAGCCCGAGATGATCGAGAATAAAATCGGCGACGGCGCTAAAATCATTAAGGTCGAGAACCGGCACCGGGGCGTTCGGCAACGCTTCGTCACTGGCCACGGCGACGATGGCCGCGTCGTCAAGGCACTGCAGCGGATTGTCGATCGCTCGGCGGTGGATCTCCAACTTCGGATATTTGTGCTTTTTGAACCCTTCGACCAGGACCAAATCAACCGGCGTCATCTTCGTTAACAGAGTGTCCATGTCCGGCTCGGCGCTTCCCTTTAGTTCATGAAGCACCGCCCAGCGCCGCGATGAGGTCAGCAGCACTTCCTCGGCTCCGGCACGGCGATGCTCAAACGAATCCTTGCCCGGCTGATCGAGATCGAAATCGTGGTGGGTATGCTTCATCGTCGAAACGCGATAACCGCGAGCGATCACTTCGTCCAGAAGCTTAATCATCAACGTCGTCTTGCCGGTGCCGCTGCGCCCGACCAAACCAAACACTTTCATAAGTCGGATTTCTCCTCTTTCTTAACATTCCCCGCCGCGCCGTCCTTGTCCGACATGTGGCGCAGCCCGGCGCGCAGATAGTCATAGCCCGTCATCAAGGTGATCACGGCGGCGATCCAAAGCCCGACCTCTCCGACCCGAGTGGTCGATAGGGGGCCGAAAGCGGGCCCCTCGCCGGCCACGATCAAAAAGCCCAGAGCCAGCATCTGGATTGTCGTTTTCCATTTCGCCAGCAGGCTGACCGGCAGACCCACCTGCGCCTCGGCCAAAAATTCGCGCAACCCCGACACCAAAATCTCGCGGCATAAAATAATCGCGGCGGGCAGCACCGTCACCCCCTTAATGGTGCCGATGCCGATCGCCGCCAACAGCACCGCGGCGACCAGCAGCTTATCGGCGATGGGATCGAGAAAGCGCCCGAAGGCCGACTGCTGGCACCACACCCGGGCGAGATAGCCGTCGAAAAAATCGGTGATGCAGGCATAAGTGTACGCACCGAGCCCCAACCAGGCTCCCCAAGGGCCGCCCAGCAACATAAAGCCAACGACGAATGGGATCGCCAAAAGGCGGGTAAGCGTGAGGATATTGGGTAAATTGAAAGGCATGAGGAAAATCGGCTTTATAAAAAAGGTTCTCGTCCGAAGATGCGCCGTGCGCCACAAACCGTCCGAAGCGCCGACGCGGCACAACGGGCGCGACAGTGTAGCGGGCTATCCGCCTCGATGGAACCAATCATAAATGCGATCGGCGATCGCCGTGCTGATTCCTTCGACCTGAGCCAAATCCTCGCGCCCGGCGTCGGCGACCGCCTTCGCCGCACCGAAATGGTGAAGCAGCGCCTTTTTGCGTTTGGCGCCGATTCCCGGCACGTCGTCGAGAACCGATCGCCCCATGGTTTTCCCCCGTTTGGCGCGATGGACGCCAATGGCGAAACGGTGCGCCTCGTCACGCAAGCGCTGCAAAAAATAAAGCACCGGATCGCGCGGGGGCAAGGAAAAGGGCGCCTTGCCGATCATGAAGATGCGTTCGCGTCCGGCGTTGCGATCCGGCCCCTTGGCGATCCCGACGATCGCGACATCGCCGATCCCCAGATCTTCGAGAACGGCGCGCGCGACGCTCAATTGTCCCGCGCCGCCATCGATCAACACGAGATCCGGCCATTCCCCTCGGCTGCGCGCGGGGTCTTCCTTCCGCGCCCGGACAAAACGCCGCGTCAAGACTTCACGCATCATCGCATAATCGTCCCCCGGGACAATCTTGTCGTCGCGGATGGTAAATTTTCGATAAGCCTTTTTGAGAAACCCCTCGGGCCCGGCGACGATCATTCCACCCACCGCCTGACGTCCGGCGCTGTGCGAATTATCATAGACCTCGATTCGCTCGGGGATGCTGTCGAGGGCGAACACCCGACGCACCCCCTCCAGCAGTTTTTTTTGCGCCGCGCTTTCGCCGACGCGCCGGGCCAACGCCTCGCGGGCGTTGTTCAGGGCGTGCCCTACCAAACGCAAACGATCGCCGCGCCGGGGGCAAATCAGGCGTATCTTACGTCCAGCCTTGACCGACAAGGCGTCGGCCATCACCCCCTGCGACGGCAAAACACAATTGAGCAGCACCAACGGCGGCGGCGGGCGGTCGTCGTAGAACTGGCCGATGAAGGCCTCCAGGACGACGGGCGGCGGATCGTCCGCGGCTTGGGTAGGGTAATATGGTCGATTGCCAAAATTGCGCCCACCGCGAAAAAAGAACACTTGGATGCAATTCAGACCGTCGCTTTGGTGCACGGCGATGACGTCGGCGTCGGTCAAGGTTCCGGGATTGATGTCCTGGCGCGCCTGAATGCGGGTCAATGCCTGAAGCCGATCGCGATATTGCGCCGCCCTTTCGAACGCCAAAGCATCGCTTTCCGCCTGCATGCGTCGCGCCAGATGACGCTGAATATCCTGGCTCCGCCCTCTCAAGAAGCTGCGCGCCTGTTCGACCAGTTCGCCGTACGCAGACGCGGCGATCTTATCGACACACGGCGCCGAGCAGCGTTTAATTTGATACAAAAGGCACGGTCGGGTGCGCGCCGAAAACACGCTATCGGTGCAGGTACGCAACAAGAAGGCGCGTTGCAGGACCTCTAGCGTTTCATTGACCGCCCGGACATCGGCGAAAGGGCCGAAATATTCCCCTTTCGTCGCATGCGCCCCACGGTGTTTCAGCACGCGAGGAAACGGATGATCGGCGCCAACTAAAATCTCGGGAAACGACTTGTCGTCACGCAATAAAATATTGTAGCGCGGTTTTAGCCTTTTAATCAGGTTGGCTTCAAGCAGCAGGGCTTCGGCTTCGGTTTCGGTGGTGACGAACTCCATCGCCTCCGTCTCGTGAACCATGCGCAATATCCGCATCGGCTGACGGTGCGCTTTGGTGTAGTTCGCCACGCGTTTTTTTAGATTTTTCGCCTTTCCCACATACAGCAAGCGCCCGCCCGCGCCGATCATGCGATAGACTCCCGGGCGGTTTTCCAGTGTTTGCAGATAACCCTCGATCACCGCGGCGCCCCCTTCAGCCGGGCGCGCCGGGGGTGGCGAACAGCCCTTATCTTTCGGCTCCTCCGCCACCGCCGCGGAAAACGTGTCGTCGATGTCTTTTTGCTTCTTTTCGTTCACCGGTTACCCCCTTCGGGTAGGCCTGCATACCGCCGGGACAGACCTCATCTCACGTGTCGGGCCACGTGTCGGGAAACAATCCACCGAAACTGTGGATAACATTGTAGATAATACTCGAACGCAACGCCGGACCCTATGAAGGCTTGGGCTTTCAGGTCTTTGCCTAAAAAATAAGCATTTTATTAATGCCTTGATATAAAACAAAAAAACATTAATTTCAGATGCAACCTTTTAGTCACGATTCTGTGAACACCCCCCTTGACACAAATTTGAAATCTTGCCTGTCCTGTGCACAACTTGCGGCGCAAACAAGGCAAACTCCGCGATTGCAAGGGGTTGCGGCATCTCTTACATGGGATGCGTTCATATTTCCGGGTTAAATCGCTCGATCTCGACGCCGACGCTGGCGGCGTCCGCGAAGACATCCAATTTTTCCACCCGCACCCGCGCCGATCGCACCCGCTGATAGGAAAGGCACAGATCCGTGATTTGCGCGCACAAGGTTTCCACCAAATTGATATGACCTTGAGCGACCAAGGCGCGCACCGCGTTGCTCAGGTCCTCGTAGCACAGCACATTGGCGAGATCGTCGTTCAACGGCGCGTCGCCCTCAAGAACCGCCAAATCCAAATTTATGCGTACCCGTTGCGTCCGCGTCCGCTCGTGATCGTACACGCCGATCAAGGCATCGAGAACGAGGTCGCGCACGAAAACATGCCGAACGCCGGCACGGGCGTCGGCGATTTTAGCCGGAGCAATCAATCTCACCGATGGCGCGGTCATAGTCTTCTCCTCATCGCAGGCACGTGCGGGCATGTCCGTCATTCTTGTGGAAGAACCGTATTCGAAGCGGCCCCCCAAGCCAGATGCTGGCCGGCGTCCAAGGCGATCATCTGGCCCGTCATGGATGGCGCGCCAACGATAAAACGCACGGCGTCACAAATTTCTTCGGGATCGACGGCCCGGCCCAGCGGAGTTTCGGCGCACTGGCGGGCGAAGTCCTCCTCGGATTGGCGGGCATTGCGCAAAACCGGCCCCGGCCCGATGGCGTTGACCCGCACCTTCGGCGCCAACGCCAGCGCCAAGGTTTGCGTCAGGGTCCACAACCCCGCCTTACTCAAAGTATAGGTGGTGAAGAACGGCGTCAGAGACCACACACGCTGATCGACAATATTGATGACGTTGGCGGGAATCCGTTCGGGGACTTGGCGGGCGAATTCCTGAGTCAAAACAAAGGGCGCGCGCAGGTTGACCTCCATATGCAGGTCCCAACCGTCCCGATCGGCGCTATCCCAGCTATCGAATTCGAACGCCGACGCGCAGTTGACCAGCAAAGACAACGGGCCGATCGCGCGCGCGATCGCGGGGATCAAGGCCGTGACGTCTTTTTCGACGGCGAGATCGGCCTTAAACGCACCCGCGCGCCCGCCTTGCGCCTCGATGGTTTCAACCAGGGCCCGGGCGGCGTCCTCGGACGTCCCATAGTGCACGGCGAGCGTCCAGCCCCGCGCGGCGAGATCGAGGGCGATCGCCCGACCGATACGATGGGCGGCGCCGGTCACCAATGCAGTGCGATAGGCCGGATTTTGCGTCATCTTTTTTCCATTACCGATGTGTCGCCCTTCTATTACCGATGTGTCGCCGTGAGATCATCATCTCGGCTCGCCGGACCTTACGTCCCCCGGCGGACGAGGCCATGGCGGACAATGCGCCATCTCCACCGGGGTTTCAAGAGCCGGCGAACCACCCGGCGATCTTGTCCGCTCCAATGCCCTGGGCGAAAATGTAAAGCCCGTAGGCGAGAAGGAACAGAAGGCTGATTTTGCGTCCGATGGGACGGCCAAGCATCAGCATGTAGTAAATTGCAAAAGTCGCCGCCAGCATGACCCACAAATCGAAATGCCGCATCTGTTCGGGCACGCCGAGAGGATGGGTAAGCGCCGATATTCCGCCGACCCCCAGCACGTTGAAGATATTCGAACCGATCACGGTGCCCAAGGCGACATCGCCATGGCCCCGCCGCGCCGCCACCAACGCCGTCGCCAGTTCCGGCAAGGAGGTCCCCAGCGCCACCAGCGTCAGGCCGATGACCGCCTCGGAAACGCCCCAGGTGCGGGCAATATCGACGCCGCCATCGACAAGAAGCTTCGAGCCGAACACGACCCCGGACAAACCGACGACCATGAAGCCCCATGCCGCCCAAATGTTGACATCGACGTCGCGATATTCCTCGGCCTCGCGAACATGAAGATGGGCCGCCGCGCTACGCCCTTTCTTCTCGCGCTGATAGGCGTTCCAAAGCGAGCCGATCAACACCGCCACCAAAATGCCGCCCGCCCCGCGCCCGATCGTGGCGCGCCAACTCAACCCGGCGAAAAAAAGCGTCGAGAGCAACATCACCGTGGCGTCCGCGCGCAGCGCCCTGGGATGGACGAGGATGGGCGCGACGATCCCGGTCGCTCCTAAAATCAGGAAAATGTTCGCAATATTGGAACCGACGATGTTGCCCAAGGCGATGGCCCCAAACCCCGACAGCGCCGAGGTCACGCCGACCACCAATTCGGGCGCCGATGTCCCGAAAGCGATCACCGTCATGCCGATCACCAGAGGAGAAATTCCCATGCGCGAGGCCACCGCCACCGTTCCGCGCAGCATGACCTCGGCGCCCCACAATAGACACACCAAACCGATGAACACCTCAAGATAGCTCATCGTCGGTTACCCATTTTCAGAGCTGATATGACCGGGGATATGAGAAAACATGGTTACGATACGGGCGTAAAGCGTACGCTTGAAAGGGACGATAAGGTCGGGAATCCTCGCAAACGAGGTCCATTGCCAGGCGTTGAATTCGGGATGATCGTCGGCGTCGAGAACGATATCCTCGGCACGCCCGGTAAAGCGCAGGGCGAACCATTTTTGTTTTTGACCCAAATAGCGCCCCTTCCAGAGCGTCTTGGAAAGCTCCGCGGGGATGTCGTAATACAGCCACTCGGCGCTTTCGGCGATGATTTCCGCCTTGTCGGTGCCGATTTCCTCTTTCAATTCGCGCATGACGGCATCCTTGGGAGCCTCGCCGCGATCCATTCCCCCTTGCGGCATCTGCCAGGCCTCCGAGGGCGTGTCTATCCTCTTGGCGACAAAAACCTCGCCATAATCGTTAAAAAGGGCGGCCCCGACGCCGCTGCGATACAAGTCCGGATCACGTTCGCTCGGTGTGCTTTTGTTGTTCATCATGCCCTACCGCAATAGCTGTTTATCCGCCAGGGCCGACACCGGCGCCAGCTCCAATTTCTTACTCTTTAGCGTCGTCGCCCAGGCGCTGATCTGGCCGAAGGTTACCGGATAGGCCTGCAACGTCGCCACGGCGACCATGCGCTTGTGCGCGACACCCTCCAGCGCCGTTAACTTAAGGGCGATCGCCACCGCCGAGGGGTCGTCGTCGAGCTTCATATCGACGACCGCCCAAGGCAACCCCATTTGGGCGGCGAGGGCCGGCCCGGCCGAGCCCGCACCGCCGCCATCCACATAAAGCAGGCCCCGGGATTTCAATTCCGCAAATATTGGTTTCAGGACATCTTCGTGGGCGGTAAATCTCGACCCCATGGTTCCGACGACCCCGATATAGCCGCTGGCGCGACTTAGAACATAGTGCAGTTGTTTGATATTTTCCTTAGGGGAATTTTCCGTCAGCAACCCGTGCGGACCGGGATCCTCGACAGGAAACGCCTTGGATTCCATCGGCAGTTCGAGCAAGGTTTCATGCCCCGCCTCACGCGCTTTTTGCGTCCAATAATCAAGCCCCCGCCCGTAGATGGAAAACGCCAATGACACCTGTGGCGGCAAAATGCGGATCGCCGCTTCGGTCGCCGCCCGATCCAACCCCAGGCCGGTTACGATGAGGGCTATTTTTTCTCCCTGTTTGGCCTGATAAGGCCGGGCGTAAACCGCAAGCGACGTCCGCCCGTCGGGTCCGACAACGGGCAAAGCGCCGGCTTCGCCCTGCACCAAAAGAGCCGCGTCCGGAGCCGGCGACAATGCGGTCACAGGGCCGGCATACGAAGGAATGCCCCGATAAGAGGCCGCCGTCACGGGAGGGACGATCATGCCTTTCCCCGGTCCTTGCGGAGAAATCGCCTGAAAGGGACTGTCCGCGCCGGGCGTGGATGTGGATGTGGATGTGGATGTGGATGTGGATGTGGACCCCGTCGAGGCGGGCGCGGGGACCTCCGGCGCCCCTTGCGGCGACGCTTCCAAAACCCGGGCTTTTTCTTCGGCCAAGGCCTGATCCAAATTGATCACCACGCCTCGCCCGTCACGCCCGTTTTGCGGTCCCTCGGGCTGCGGCGTGGACGACGGGTAAAACCAAATCCCACCCCCAAGCAAAGCGAGAACAACCACGCCCGCCGCCGCCAACGCCAAACGGCGCTTTGCGCCACCTCCGCCAAACCAGGCTTTCAGGCGCGCCAAATTTCCCGGTTCCGGCGTATCGTCGATATCTTCATCGAAAAAATCCGGAATGGCGTCATCCACCCGCCCCGCCCCGCGCGCCGAAGGGGGATCTTCCACCCCTTCCGCGTCGCCATCGGTCGCGCGACCCTTGGGCGCGTCGGTTCCGGCGCCCCCAGTTTCGGCCTCGGCGTCAATATCATCGCCATCGAAGACGTCGTCATCCTCTTCGGTCTTCTTTTTTTTCGATGATCCGAACTTAAAGGGAAATTTCACCGCATTCCTCGCTTCGTCCACCGCCGGCGTGGAGGCCTCGCGTCCAGCGACGGAACGACGCGACCAACCGCGTCGTTCCGTCGATCTTTATTGCACGCCGTTCCGGGCGCGTTTTTCGTAAAGAGAAATACCCCGGATCAAATCCAGCGCTCGGGTCAATTGGTAGTCGTTGGCCGTATCATCGCCTTGGGCCTGATTGTCATTGGCCCCGGTGGCGGCGCCCTTATTCTTGTCCCCTCCCGTTTTGGGAAGGCCGTTGTTGATCGCTCCGCGCAGATCGCTCTCACGCGCCCGTTGGGGTTGGGCGACGACTTCGACCTTGGCCACCGGCACGATGATGTCGGGGGTAATGCCGACGCCTTGAATCGAACGGCCCGACGGCGTGTAATAGCGCGCCGTGGTCAAGCGCATGGCGCCGTGACCAGGCAGCGGAATGATGCTTTGCACCGACCCCTTGCCGAAGGTTTTCGTGCCCAGAACAATCGCCCTGCCGTGATCCTGCAGCGCCCCCGCGACAATTTCGGAAGCCGACGCCGAACCACCGTTAACCAAAACGACAACGGGCTTACCGTCAATCATGTCGCCGGGGCGGGCGTTGAAGCGCATGCTGTCCTCGGGACGGCGCGCGCGGGTCGAGACGATCTCGCCGCGATCAAGGAATACATCGGAAACGCTGACCGCCTGATTAAGCAGCCCGCCGGGGTTGTTGCGCAGATCGAGCACCAACCCGCGCAGGCGGGTGCCCATCTTCTTTTTAAACCCGGCGATTTGTCTTTTTAGGCCGATGTCCGCCTGTTCGTTAAACGAGGTGATCCGCACATAACCGACATCGCCTTCCATGTGACCGCGCACCGACTTGATCTGGATGATCGCCCGCTTGATGCTGACGTCAAAAGGCTCGCCCCCGCCGCGCATGATGGTCAAAACAATCGGCGCGCCCACTTTGCCGCGCATTTTATCGACGGCGTTGTTTAAGGTCATCCCCATCACCGGCTGGCCATCGAGTTTGATAATCAAGTCGCCGGGCTTGATCCCGGCGCGGAAGGCCGGGGTGTCGTCGATCGGCGAGACGACCTTGATCACGCCGTTATCCATCGTCACCTCGATTCCCAGGCCGCCGAATTCGCCCTTGGTTTCGACCTGCATGTCGGCGTAACTTTTGGCGTCCATATAACTCGAATGAGGGTCGAGGGAACTCAACATTCCGGAAATCGCCGCCTCGATCATCTTCTTCTCGGTCGGCTTTTCGACGTAATCGTCGCGCACCTTTTCCAAAACGTCGCCGAACAAACTCAGATATTCGTAGGCGGCCTCCGGGTTCGCCGGTTTCGTCTTCTGCGCGGCAAAGGCGCGTTCGCCGTAAAGCGGACTCGCCGCCAAGGCGATCAGGGCGAACCCCGTCACAAGGCCCACCTTCAAGCCCGTCTTCAAGGGACCGCAAAACTGTCGATATGTCATCCGTTTACCTTACCTTTGCGTGATGCCAGCCACGGCAGGGGATTTATGGGCTGATTGTTGCGCCTCAGTTCAATATACAACCGGGGCCTTTGTTCCAACGATACTTTATTGTGCGATGCTTTCGTGTCGATTGGCGCGCGAACACCGGCGCCGCCCATAACGCCGACGGGCTCGCCGGCGAGAACGGATTGTCCGATTTGGGTATCTATACGCCCCAATCCGGACAGAAGGCTATGATATCCTTGGCCGTGATCAATGATCAAGAGTTCGCCGTACCCCCGAAACGGACCGGCGAAAACAACCTTGCCGTCGAAAGGCGCCACGACACGGGCGAAAGGACGGGTTCTGACGGTAATGCCCTTGCGGGTCATGCCCGTGCCCAGAGCGTCGCCGTAATGTTCGATCACGGCCCCCGCGGCGGGGAAGGGCAGTTTCCCCCGCGCCCGAGTGATCGACCCTATGCCCGATATCGCGGCGATGCGCACCGGCGTACCCTGATGTTTGTCGGGGCCGAGCGTGGGCGCGGGATTAAGGGTGTGCGAAGACGTGGCGTCGTTCCGCCGGCGTTGTTCGGCCCGACGGCGGCCCTCCGCCTCGATGCGATCGAGTAAATCGCGCAACGTGCGCGCCTTGGCCGCGAGGCTCTGAGCCTCCCGCCGGGCCCTGACACTGGCCGCCAAGGTCTTGCGCCGCAAAGCGCCCTTGCGCGCGATCAGGGCGTCCAGCGACGCGCGTCCCTGGGTGAGGGCGGCGATCGCGGCGGACAACTGAACCTTTCGGGCGGCGACCGCTCGGCGCGATTGCGCCAATTTTGTTAGGGCGTCGCGCAGTGTGTTGGCGCGGTCCTCGATGCGCGGCACAACCGTGCGCAACACCACCGCCCCGCGCACCGTGTCGTTGATGTCGCCCGGCTGAAAAACCAACGCCTGCGGAGGAAAAAGAGCCAAACGTTCAAGCGCCAGCAAAACCGAAACCGATTGCTTGCGCGATCGCGCCAAGTTTTGCCGTTGGACCCCTTCTTGTACCCTAAGATCCCGCACTTGCCCCTCAAGCCGGGTGACCTCGCTTTCCAAGTCTTGCTCCCTCTTCGCCGCCGCCACCGTTTTCTTGTCGAGCGCCGCGATTTCTGCGGCGATCGTATTCGCCCTCGACTTCAGCGCGGCGCTTTCCTTTTTCTTTTTTTCGAGAGCCCGTTCGACCTGCTTCAACTGCCCGGCGTCGGGGCGTGTCGTCGCACCCGGCGACTGCCCCCATGAAGAGGACGGGAACACGCACCCCAAACCCAGGAGCAAAATCAGCGCCAATCTTACAGAAGCACTGGCGATCGACATACCCACGTCACGCGTCCAGATCACGCGGTGCGCTGTCGATCAAGGTTTTACCGGTCATTTCCACAGGCTGCGCCAAGCCGAGAAGATCGAGCACGGTGGGTGCGACATCCGCCAAATCGCCGTCATGCACGCCGAGAACACGCCGAGGGCCGTTGACCAAGACAACCGGCACCGAATTCAGCGTGTGGGCGGTGTGGGGTTGATCGCCGTCACGCATGGTTTCGCAGTTGCCATGATCGGCGGTCAGAACCATCACGCCCCCGACATCCAGCAACGCCCGCTCAAGACGAGCGAGGACCTCGTCCAGGGTTTCGACGGCCTTGATCGCGGCGTCCAATTTGCCCGTGTGTCCGACCATGTCGCCATTGGCGTAATTGGCCACGATGAGATCGAAACGTTCTCCACGGATCGCATCGAGAATGTTATCGGTGACTTCCCGCGCCGACATCTCCGGTTTCAGATCGTAGGTGGCGACTTTCGGCGAAGGCACCAAAATACGCTCTTCTCCGGGGAACGGGTCCTCGCGTCCGCCGTTGAAAAAGAAGGTGACATGTGCGTATTTTTCCGTCTCGGCGATGTGCAATTGACGCAACCCGGCGTCCGAAACCACCTCGGAGAGGATGCGCCGGGGCGCCTCGGAGGGAAAAAGAACATCGTAAAAAGGCGTCAATTGAGCGGAATAGTCGGTCATCGCGATGCATGCCGAAAGATCGATCTTGCGGTCCCGCGCGAAACCCTTGAAATCGGGCGCCAGCAGGGCGGTTAAAATTTCCCGGGCGCGATCGGCGCGAAAATTGGCCATCACCACGGCATCGCCGTCATCCATGCCCCGATAATCGCCGACCACCGTCGGGAGAACGAACTCGTCGGTGACAGCGTTGTCATAGGCGTCGCCGATCGCCTCCAGGGCCGAGGCCGAGCGGGGCGTCCCCGCCGCGCCGACAAGAGCTCGATAGGCCTGTTCGACACGCTCCCAACGATTATCCCGGTCCATTGCGAAGTAGCGCCCGCTCACCGTGGCGACGGAAACCCCGGGAACGTCGGCGCAGGTTTCCAAAAACGCGCGCATATAACCGAGGCCGCTGCTGGGCGGAGTATCGCGTCCATCGAGAAAAGCATGCAGGCGCACCTTCACCCCCGCCCCCGCGATGATTTTGACCAATGCCTCGATATGGGCCTGGTAGGAATGAACCCCACCGGGAGAGAGCAACCCCATCAAGTGGCAAATTTTTCCGGTTTCCTTCAGTGTCGCGATCATTTTCACCAAAGTCGGATGGCGCGCCAAATCACCTCCGGCGATCGCCTTATCAATCCGCGGCAGATCCTGCAGCAACACCCGACCGGCCCCCAGCGTCATATGGCCGACCTCGGAGTTGCCCATCTGCCCCTCGGGCAGCCCCACCTTCAGGGCGGACGCTTCCAGACGGGCATGGGGATAGTGCGCCTTAATGTGCGACCAATGCGGCGCACGCGCCAGGGCGATCGCATTATCGTCCCCATCCTCGCGTTCGCCCCATCCGTCAAGGATGCACAGCACTACGGGACGCGGAATTTCTCCACCCCGCGAAGATCGGCGTTTGACGTCTGAGGGCATGTCCGGTTTTTTCATCGTCGAACCCGTTTATTCCATAAATGTTTCAGAAGGACGAGAAAACCATAGGAAGATTGATAAAAAGTTTCCCGCGTCAAGAATGATGGCGCTCGATGTTCCTCATCCGTTTTTTCTCTCCCGACGCCGATCATGCCCGGTGATAGGGATGGCCCGACAAAATACACTGGGCGCGGTAGACCTGTTCGGCCAACAACCCGCGAACCAACATGTGCGGCCACGTCTGCGCACCGAATGAAAGACACAAACCCGCCGCCCGGCGAACGCTTTCGTCCAATCCATGCGCGCCGCCGATGATAAAGGCGATATCGCGTCGCCCACCATCGACCAATTCCCCCAAGCGTTCGGCGAAAGACGGACTGGATAGCGTTTTCCCCCGCTCGTCGAGAGCGATGAGATACGCCCCGACGGGCGCCGCCTGAAGGAGCAACAGCGCCTCGCGGCGCATCAACTCGGCGGCGGCGAGAGGGCGCTTTTCCTCGACCTCCCGCAGGCGGATCGACGGCGAAATACGGGCGTTGAAGTGTTCGAACAACGCCCGTTGCGCCCCCGCCTTGGCGCGGCCGACGGCAATCAGATGAACCTGCATGATCCCATCCGTGGGCGGCGTCAGAGACCCGCCGTCTTCACGTGTTCGGGCGGATCGGCGGAAACGACGTCACCAAGCCACATTTTTTCGAGATTGTAGAAGGCCCGCACCTCGGGGCGGAAAAGGTGGACGATGATATCGCCGCCATCGACCAAGACCCAGTCGCATTGCTCCAATCCTTCCACGGCGACGCCCTTGGCCCCGCCCGCTTTCAGGCGTTCGCGCAGATGATTGGCGATCGCCCCGACATGGCGGGCCGAGGTGCCGGTGGCGATCACCATGTCATCGGCCATCGCGCTTTTGCCTTGCAACGAGATCCGCGTGACATCCAGCGCCTTATCTTCCGCGAGCGAATCCTCGGCGATCTTCAGCAGCGTTTGCGCCGAAGGGTCTTCATTTTTTTGGATAGGTATTGTCGTAATCCTTTTTTCCAATGTGTTGTTCGTCATATCCGCCGTTGAACACATGCATCGTCGGGGAACACATGCATCGTCGAGCGCGCGGGGGGAGGAGATATGCCGTCACGCTCCACGGGGCCGTCATCCGTCTCGCCCCGTTCCACTCCGCGCCCCATTCCGCGCCCCATTCCGCCACGCCCCGACCCGGCGAATTTCACTCGCCGACACGCGACACGCGCGCCCAGGCAAGAAAAGCCACGCCGGCGGCGTCATCTCGGCCAAGAAGGCGGCCCGATCGCCGGGTACGCGCGCCTGCGCGAAAAGCCGCGCCGCCTGTGACGCCAACGCCCTATAAGAATAGGGGGGTCGGGGAAAAACCGCAATGGGAACGCGACGGATAACATCGCGCCAACCGAACCAGCGGGGCAGCTGAATTAAATTATCCGCGCCGATCATCCAGACAAACCGTATTTTGGGAAATACGGTTTCCAGCCGTTCAAGGGTATCGCAGGTATAGCGCGTCTCCAATTTCGCCTCCAGGGTGCTAACCACGATCCGACCGGCGAGACGGGGCGTTGTGCGTTGCGCCGCGCTCACGAGACGACGGGCCTGGGCCACCCGGTCTTCGAACGGAGCCATGCCGCGCACGGGCTTAAGAGGGTTTTGGGGCGACACCAGCCACCAGATCTGATCCAGCTTCAGGCGCCTGAGCGCCGCGCGTGAAATGTGCAGATGACCTTCGTGGGCGGGGTTGAACGATCCCCCCAACAGACCGACCCGCCGCACACGCGACACGAGACCTTGCGCGTCCGTGGACCGGGGCAGCGCCTGTTCACCGTGTGCATCGTAAGCGGGATCGGCGATCACGTCATATTCCTTATGGCGGCATGTATTCTTATGGACGGCATTGCCCCTGGCCACGCACCAAGTACTTAAAGGTGGTCAACTGCTCGACCCCGACCGGTCCACGCGCATGCAACTTGCCGGTGGCGATGCCGATCTCCGCCCCCATCCCAAATTCGCCGCCGTCGGCATACTGGGTCGAGGCGTTGAGCATGACGATCGCGCTATCGACCTTGTTCAAGAAGCGCTCGGCGGCATCCGCGTCCTCGGTCAAGATGCAGTCGGTGTGGTGGGAACCATGCTCTTCAATATGAGCGATCGCGCCATCCACGCCTTCGACCGTTTTGACGGAAACGATCGCATCCAGGTATTCGCTATCCCAGTCCGCGGCGTCCGCCGTGCGCACCCGGGGGTCCAGAGCGCGCACGGCGGCGTCGCCACGCACCTCACAACCGGCGTCGAGCAGCCCGGAGACAATTTGCGGCCCCAGCGTTTGAGCGGCGGCGGCGTCGATCAACACCGTTTCGGTCGCCCCGCAAATCCCGGTACGACGCATTTTGGCGTTCACCACCACGTCCCGCGCCCGCGCGGGGTCGGCGTTTTTATCGACATAGGTGTGGCAGATTCCTTCCAGGTGCTTGAACAGCGGCACCTTGCTTTCCGCCGTGATCCGCGCGATCAGGGATTTCCCCCCGCGCGGCACGATGACATCGATCAGGTCGTCCATTTTAAGCATCGCGCCGACCGCATCGCGATCGCGCGTCGGCACCAGTTGAACCGACGCCGCCGGCAACCCCGCCGCCGCCAGTCCGACGCCAAGACACGCCATGATCGCGTGGTTGGAATGAAAACTTTCCGAGCCGCCGCGCAAGATGACCGCATTGCCGGATTTCAGGCACAGGGCGCTGGCGTCGGCGGTGACGTTGGGGCGCGATTCATAAATCACCCCGATAACCCCGATCGGCACACGAACGCGTTGAATAAGAAGACCGTTGGGACGCGTCCATTCGCCAAGAACCGCACCGACCGGATCATCCAGAGCGGCGATATCTTCCAACCCCCGGGCCATCGCCGCCACCCGTTCTCGGTTCAAGGTCAACCGATCGACCATCGCCGCGCTCAGGCCCTTTTGCCGTCCCGCGGCGACATCCTTGACGTTGGCCGCGAGGATTTCGGCCTCGTTATCGCGCAGCGCGCCCGCCGCCGCTCTCAAGGCGCTGTCTTTGGCCGCGCCCGAAGCCTGCGACAGCTCCCGACTCGCCGTTTTGGCGCCATGGGCGAGCGCACGCATCATCGCCGCGATATTTCCACTTTGGGCTTCCTTGGCAAGCGCCGTCATCTTCACGTTCTTTCCTGGCCGTCGGCGCGCCGATCGAGCGCCTGTGAATCCAAAATAAAATTGTTCGTTCGCATCCGAGGCACGGAAAAGTTTTCATCCCGGACGAAAAAATGGGCAAAACCGGAAATGCGCGCCCCTCCGGTGGATCGACTGCGACGTTTCGCGCCCGCGGACCATCGGGCCGACCACGATCTCTCTTTTTGTTGTGGTTTGATTTGTTCGCACGTTTGTGTCCAATGGCACCGGACTCAAATGTTAAACGCAAACCACGAGCGCCACTGCCCCCTTGTTGTCGCGCCGCCAATCCTGCATAGTTCGATACGGTACGCGTCCCCGAATATCCGATGAAAAATAAAGCAACATCGCGGAAAATTCACGTCTTTTCGTCACCACGGGAACGCCGCGCTTCAAAATCGAGCGTCAATGCGGAACCGGCGCGAACGCACGATCACCGCCGACGGAGGCACGACCTCCACCCGCCGAACTTAATGAAGGCCTTTTCCATGACTTCCTTCTCCTTGCGTCCCCGGCTCTCATGGGCCTTGAAAATTTTAATCATACCGACGGGGATCATCGTCGGCGTGATTGCGCTTTCCTCCAGGGCGCACGCCGCCTGCACCGACGCCCCCATCCCCGGAGTCGATTGGTCGGGATGCGTCATGAAAGGCGCCCGCCTGGTCGCGGTCGATCTCAGAAACGCCAATCTGTCACACGCCAATTTCACCAAGGCGAACCTGAAAGACGCCCAACTATCTGGAGCAAAAATGACCAAGGTCAAGATGCCCACCACGGTACTCATGCACGCCAACATGGATATGGCCGATCTGGAAGACGCCTACCTGCGGGGCGCTAATTTATCCGCGGCGTCGCTGCGGAGAGCCAATTTTCAAGGCGCGAATTTAAGGGGCGCGTACTTGATCGAGGCCCATCTCGAACAGGCCAACTTGACAGACGCCAACCTACAAAGCGCCCGCCTACAAGGCGGCAAACTGCGTGGGGCCAACTTGGAGGACGCTAAGCTCGACTTTGCCGATCTGCGTGGGGCCGACCTTAAGGACGCCAATCTGGATGGCGTATCCCTTTTCAACACCAAGCTCGATCGCGCGGTCTGGAGCGACGGGCGGCGCTGCAAACCCGGCTCCGTCGGCATTTGCCGATAAGACGGCACACCGAAGAGAAGCCGCCCCGGACATACCGTCACCAGGACGAGGCCGTCAGGTCAGGACGAGATCGTCACGGTGAATCATTTCGTCACGCCCTCGATAGCCGATCCTGGCCTCGATATCGGCCGAATGCAATCTCACGATCTTGGTCGCGTCGTGCGATGGATAGGCCATCAACCCACGTGCGATTTCGCGGCCATCCTCGGTTTTGACAACCACGGCGTCGCCGCGCATGAAGACCCCCTCGACGGCGATCACCCCCGCCGGAAGAAGGCTTTTCCCGGCTTCCAGCGCCCGGCGCGCGCCGCCATCGACAACCAACGCGCCGACCGGCTTTAGGCTGGCGGCGATCCATCTTTTGCGCGCCGTCTTCGGCGTCGCCTCCGGCACAAACCACGTCGCGCGCGCGCCCTCTTCGATCCGTGTCAACGGTCCCAACGGCTTTCCCGGCGCGATCGCCATCCGACATCCGTTATCCAGGCATATCTTCGCCGCCGCCAATTTGGTCACCATCCCGCCGGTGCCGACGCCCTGACGGGCCTGCCCGGCCATCGCCTCGATGTCGGGCGTAATCTTGCGAATCTCGGGAAAAAAGCGCGCGTTTGGGTCGGATAATGGATCGGCGCTATACAAGCCATCGACATCGGACAACAACACCAACACATCCGCGCCGAGCATGGCCGCGACGCGGGCGGCCAAGCGGTCATTGTCGCCAAAGCGGATTTCATCGGTGGCCACGGTGTCGTTTTCGTTGATGATCGGCACCGCGCCGTGACGAAGCAAGGCGTTTAACGTGTTGCGGGCGTTGATGTAACGCCGCCGATTTTCGGTATCGTCCAGGGTCAGGAGAACCTGCGCCACGGTCAGGTCGTGTTGGGCCAGGCTCTCTTGATAGGCGTGGGCCAAGCGCACCATGCCTATTGCGGCGGCGGCCTGTTTGTCTTCCAAAACCAGGGCCTGGGTTTGCATTTTCAGGCGACGGCGGCCCACGGCGACGGCCCCCGAGGAGACGATGAGAACGTCCTGCCCGCGCGCGCGCAGGCGGGCGACGTCGTCGGCCAGCGCCGCCAGCCATTTGCGATGCACCGCGCCGGTTTCATCATCGACCAGAAGCGCCGAGCCGATTTTAACGACGATACGCCGCGCCGTGGCGATCGAAGAGGTGTCGCCGGATGCGCCCATCACGCGCCCCCATCATGGAGAAACGCATCCACATCTTCGTCCGCATCGTCATCGCCCTCCTCTTCGCCCCCGCGGGCTTCGGCCACGGCGTCGAACAGCGCATTTAAGGTCGCGTCCACCCCGGTTCCGGCAACGGCGGAAATCACCATCACATCCCGACCACTGACGTCTTCCAGGTCACTGCGAAGCCGCGCCAAGGCTTCGTCATCCACGGCGTCGCACTTGTTGAGGACGACGATTTCGCGCTTATCGGCGAGTACGGGACCATAGGCTTCCAATTCCGAACGAACGGTCCGGTAGTTAGCCAGCGGATCCTCGGCGGTGGCGTCAATCAAGTGCAACAAAGCCCCGCACCGTTCCACATGGCCCAAAAAGCGCGTTCCCAAACCGACGCCCTCACTCGCGCCCTCTATCAGGCCGGGAATATCGGCGATCACCATCTCGCGATCGTCACGGCGCACCACGCCCAGATTGGGATGCAACGTGGTGAAGGGATAATCGGCCACCTTCGGTCGCGCCCGCGACACTGCGGAAATCAAGGTCGATTTTCCAGCGTTGGGCATGCCAACCAAGCCGACGTCGGCTATTAATTTAAGACGCAGCCATATCCAGGCTTCCGAACCCGGCGCGCCGGGTTCGGTGCGGCGGGGCGCACGATTTGTGGCGCTTTTGAAATGTGCATTGCCAAAACCGCCACGCCCGCCCTCCAGCAGCACCACGCGCTGACCGGGAACGGTCAGGTCGGCAAGCAGGGTTTCCTTGTCCTCCGCCAGGATTTGAGTCCCCGCGGGAACGGTGATGATTTTATCCACGCCCCTGGCCCCGGTGCGATCGCGGCCCATGCCGTGAACGCCCCGCCCGGCCTTGAAATGCTGCTGATAACGAAAATCGATCAGGGTGTTCAGACCCTCGGCGCACGCCAAGATGACATCCCCGCCGCGCCCACCGTTACCGCCATCGGGACCGCCGAATTCAATGTACTTTTCCCGGCGAAACGACATGCACCCGTTGCCGCCGTCACCGCTTTTGACATAAACCTTGGCTTCATCGAGAAATTTCATATCGCCGCCTTAAGATGATACCCGTCCGGGATAACGCAGTGCGAACCGGGACGGCAAAAAGGGGAATGGCTGGCCATTCCCCTTTGAATCGCACCCATCGATGCGCACGAACCAGGGCGGATTACGCCGCCGCCGGCTCCACGCCGACGAAAACTTTTCCGTTGGCCTTGTGGCTGAAGATCACGCGACCCTCAACCTTGGAAAACAGGGTATGGTCCTTACCGATGCCGACGTTGGCGCCGGGGTAGTACTTGGTGCCCCGTTGACGCACGATGATGTTGCCGGCGATCACAATCTGGCCGCCAAACTTTTTCACGCCCAAACGACGTCCCGCGGTATCGCGGCCGTTGCGGGAACTCCCGCCTGCTTTTTTATGCGCCATATCGCTTTACTCCTCGGTCTTCTTGTCGGTCTTTTTAGGGGCGGCCTTCTTCGCCGCGGGCTTTGCTTCGGCGGCGGCCTTTTTCGGCGCGGCCTTCTTCACCGGGGCCTTCTCGACAGGGGCTTCGGCGGACGCGGTTTCAACCTTCGCCTTCGCCGGGGCTTTCTTGGCGCCGGTGGCGCTGATCTGGGTGATGCGCACCAAGGTCAAATCCTGACGGTGGCCCTTTTTACGCCGATAGTTCTGGCGGCGTTTTTTCTTGAACACGATAATCTTGGCGCCGCGGGTTTGGTCGATCACCTCGCCGTAGACGGCCGCTTTGTCGAGTAGAGGCGTGCCGACGCTGGGGGCCTTGCCGTCTTCGCCGACCATCAGAACTTCGTTGAATTCAACGGCGTCGCCGGCGTCGCCGGCCACTTTCTCGATGGTGAGAATATCGTTTTCGCTGACGCGGTACTGTTTCCCGCCGGTCTTAATTACTGCGAACATGGTATCGCTCTCTCTTTTTCCGTTTCGCGCCCTGTGGCGCCGGTTCGAAAAAGATCCGATCCTTGCGTCAGGATCATCATCGAAATCGGAACAAACCGGACTTTGTCTTTACGGCCTCAGGCAGCGGCTTCACCAACCCCACGCACGGTAAACGCATCAAGCACGTGGGATCGGCGCTTATACGTCCCGGGGGGCGCAAAGTCAACGCCTTTGCCCACCCAAACGGCGACCTCGACGCCGCCGCGACGAAAAAAGGAGAAAATTTTCCTCAAGCGAATGCGCGCCCATCCGGACTGTGGCATAACGGAGGGCATTCCGGTCATTAAATTTAGCCCGGTCATTTTGGAAATAAGGACACCCATGATGCAACGGCGGCGGGTGAGCGACGATTTAACCTTTTCGGTCTTGGCCTGGGGCGCGTGGCGCCTACAGGACAGCGATCATCTGCAGGGACCTCGGGATGTTTTACGTCTGATCGAATTCCTGATCGATCACGGCGTCACCACCATCGATCATGCCGATATTTATGGCGATTACGGCTGCGAGGCCGCCTTTGGCGCGGCGCTGGCGCTGGCCCCCGCCCTGCGCGAACGGATGGAAATCGTCACCAAGTGCGACATCGTCCCGCCCGACCCGGCGCGCCCCGACGCCCGCGTCAAACACTACGACACCTCGGCCCGCCATATCATCGACGCGGCGGAGCGTTCGTTGCGCAACTTAGGGATCGCGCACATCGACGTTCTGCTTTTGCACCGCCCCGATCCCTTGATGGACGCCAACGAGGTCGCCGAGGCCTTCGCCCGTCTGCGCACCGCCGGAAAGGTTCGCCATTTCGGCGTCTCCAATTTCACGCCCGCCCAATTCGACCTCCTGCAAAGCCGCCTGGATGCGCCGCTGGTCACTAATCAAATCGAATGTTCGCCCCTGGCGACGGACGCCCTTACCGACGGCGCCTTGGATCAGATGCAGAGCCTGGGCCGCACGGCGATGTTCTGGTCTCCCTTGGGTGGGCTTTTCGACCCGGACGACGCGCGGGCCCGGCGCGTGCGCGACGCCCTTACCGAAGTCGGCCGACGGATCGGATGCAACGCCCCCGCCACCGTAGCCACGGCATGGTTGCTGCGCTTGCCCTGCGCGCCGGTCGTCATCGCCGGCTCCATGCGCACCGGGCACCTCGAAAGCATGATCCAGGCCTCGGCGTTGACGCTTGATCGTCAGGATTGGTTCCAAATTTATGAAGCATCCATGGGCCGACCGGCGCCGTGACGCCTTAGCGTCCAAGACCGCACGAGCGCCTTAGCGTCCAAGACCGCGCGCCGAAACGCACGAAAAAACGGGCGGCGGACACGCCCCGCGTTATTCCGTTTTACATGCATCGCCGTGGATGTAGACACAGCGGTTGCGGCCGTCTTTCTTGGCGGTGTAAAGCGCGGTATCGGCGCGCGAAATGATTTGTTCGAAATCGGGGTGGCCGTCATGCAGGGCGACGCCGATGCTGGTGGTGACCCGAATCGGCTTCTGGTCCGGGGCCGTGAAAGAGGCCTGGGCCACCGCCTCGCGGATTTTTTCCGCAAGTTGCATCGCCCGTTCCTCGTCCATATCACCCAGAAGGATCAAAAACTCCTCGCCACCGTAGCGAAAAACATAATCGTTAATCCGCACATTGAGCGATAAAATTTCCGCGAACTGATGTAATATCCGATCGCCGAAATCGTGACCATAGCTGTCGTTGACCTTTTTAAAGTGGTCAATATCCAGCAAAAGAACCGCATAAGGATGGCCATGCTTCATGCTGATGCCGGTTTCGTGCTGCATGATCGTGGACAGGTATCTTCGGTTGAAAACGCGAGTCAGAGAATCGCGCCCGCTTTCCAATTCGAGGGTCTGCTTAATCAATTCCGACATCGTCCAAGCGGCATGATCCACGGCGTCGTTCAGTTCCAAAAGAGCCCGCTTGAAAATTTCATCGTTGCCTTCGCGGCGATTTTTGGATGCGACGTCACACAGGACGTCGATCTTGCGCACCTGATTGAGTAAGTCGTCGCCTCCAAATCCGTCGGCGAACATGAACGGCGCACGATGTTCGACCCAAAGGCCGAATTCCGAACGCCCCAAGGAGCGGCACTGCACCGCGCTACGGGTCCTGTTTTGGTATAAGGCGAGAACGTTCTCGCGCATCCAGTCGAAGAGATATGAGCGCAATCGTTCGCAATCGAGGGCGAGCACGTAAGGTGGGATTTGCATACGCAAGGAACTGACATTGCGATCGTTGGCGATCATGCCGCTCATATAACTTTCGTTCATTAACGAAATGACATGATCGAGGAGTTCGTTGACAAGCACCAAAGAGCGCACCAGATCGCCGCGCCCCATATCCGACGCCATAATGCACGCGCTGAGTTCGCGCCGCAGGATACGGACACCCTCCACCACCAAATAAAGGGGGATGTTGATGCGCGCATGCGCTTGGCCGACCTCTCTTTGGCGGGCGATCAAGGCGTCGATGTCCGCCGCCGTTTTCGGTTTGAAAAGAGATTCGACCCACACCACCATGGAGTGCGTCAACCGGGTCGCCACCAATTCGCTGTTGAGGAAGGCATCGGCCTCGGGGTGGCCGAGCAATTCGCTGTAAAACACATTGACCATGGCGGGAATTTCAGGAGCCACGATTTGCGCAATCTTGGCGACTAAGGCGTCTTGCCGACCGAGATAAATCTCGTGCAGTTTCTCGCGGTCAATCGCTGCCATTTCTCCCCCTCGGATACAATATCCGAATGCCGCCCACTGCTTAATTCGTATTTTGCAAGATGAGGCCGTGACGAAATACACCCCATACGGTCACGGGCGGGCGAAGATTACAGCGTCAGGAAAATAGAGTCCACAAAGATTCAACCCAGCGTCGCTTTTCTTTTTATGTTTACACTTGATTATAATGCAGGGGTCTATTTTTCAAGTCCTCGTTGCTGGAATTATTGAAAAATTGGCGTATAAGCGTAGCTGATCGTTGTCGATACCCGGTATCGAATTCCCCCCATTTTCTCGGAGGTTGGATGTACTCTCTGGCTGAATCGCAAAAAATATTCACGGATAGTCTGCGCAAATCCACCCGTAAGACGACGCCGTATCCGCATTGGTTGCTCGGCGATGTTCTTGACGACGCCGTCCTCCGCGGGTTCGAGGATCTGCCCGACGACCCGTCCGAGATGGATTATACTCAAGGTCGGCGCGCCACCAACAACGACAAGCGCGGCTACTTCGACGGCGAACGCCAGCGCAATTTTCCTTCTTGCGCCGTGCTGTGCGACACCTTGCAAAGCCCTGAAGTCGTGCGCGCCATCGAAGAAACCTGCGGCGTCGAACTCGCGGGCACGTATTTGCGGGTCGAGTACACCCAGGACCGGGATGGTTTTTGGCTGGAACCGCACACCGACATCGGCGTCAAAAAATTCACCATGTTGATTTACCTTTCTCGCGATGAAGACGCGCACGGCTGGGGCACCGATATCTACGAAAGCCCCGAGCGCCACATCGGCGCCGCCCCTTACGTCTGCAATCACGCACTGATTTTCATCCCCGCCGACAACACCTGGCACGGTTTCGAAAAGCGCCCGATCAATGGAATACGCAAGAGCCTGATCGTCAATTACGTCACCAACGAGTGGCGCGCGCGCCACGAGTTGGCGTTCCCCGAGCAGCCCATCGGCACGCGCGCCTGACCCCTTCGGGAATGAGCACACGCGATGACTCCTCCTAAGCCCCCCCCCTGCTGGGCCCTCACCACCGGCGAAGCGGGAATGCGCGCG
This sequence comes from Varunaivibrio sulfuroxidans, assembly GCF_029318635.1. Taxonomy (NCBI): domain Bacteria; kingdom Pseudomonadati; phylum Pseudomonadota; class Alphaproteobacteria; order Rhodospirillales; family Magnetovibrionaceae; genus Varunaivibrio; species Varunaivibrio sulfuroxidans. The sequence continues at coordinate 1,075,385 of NZ_CP119676.1, forward strand.
CAGGCCATCGGTCTGGCCGAAAGGATCGGGCTGGATTTCGCGGAAAAGCGCGTCCACCTGGGGGCGCCCTGGCGCTGGCTGCCGGGAAACCTGGGACGCTTCGGCGCTCTCGGGGGAGAACGGCGCACGCTAAGCCCGCCCTGGCCCCGGTTACTGATCAGCTGCGGGCGGCGCAGCGCGGCGTTTTCGATCGCGATCAAAAACGCCAGCGGTGGAAAAACCTTCACCGTACACATTCAGGACCCGCTAATCGCGCCGCGTCATTTCGATGTCGTCGCCTCCTTGCGCCATGACAAGATCGCCGGCGACAATGTCTTCGCCACCCGGGGGGCGTTGCACGGCCTAACGGCGCAAAAGCTCGCCGCCGCCGGAGCGCATTTCGCCCCGCTGTTCGCCGATCTGCCTCGCCCCCTGCTTGCCGTCCTGATTGGCGGAAACAGCAAGGCGTTCCGCTTGTCGGCGCAAAAAACGGTGGAAATCGCCGAACGGCTGAAGGCATTAATGAACCGCCACGGCGTCGGCGTCATCGTTACGCCGTCGCGCCGCACCGGGGCCGAAAATGAGAAAATTTTACGCGACCGGCTATCGGGAACCGGGGCCGTGGTGTGGGACGGCGGCGGCGAAAACCCCTATCTCGGCATGTTGGCGCTGGCCGATCACATCGTCGCCACCGGAGATTCGGTATCCATGGTGTCGGAGGCCTGCGCCACGGGAAAGCCCGTGTCGATCATCGACCTCGAAGGCGGCTCGAAACGCTTCGCCGCCTTTCACCGGATGCTCCGTGAAGAGGGCATCACACGGCCGTTCACGGGCGAACTGGAACACTGGGAATATGCGCCGCTCGACGACACCACTTTCATCGCCGATCTCGTACGCACGCGAATGGAGTTGGAGCGTTAACCTCCCGCCGTCGGCTTTCTTTACCTCCATATCAGACGTTCCCGCGTCACCCCTTCTCATTCTCCTCCAGGCGACGTTTAATCTCGGCGGCGATCTCGAACGCCGCGTTCAGGGGCGGGTGGGTCTCCCGCGTCAGCGCGCCGTCCGCATCGAAGGGGACGGCCAATCCCTTCTCATACAGATCTCGGTGCAATTGCACCATTTTGTGAGAGACCAGCTTCTTCGGCGCATGAATGTATACCGGCATTCCCCCTCCCGCCGCCCGGCAGCACAGGGCGGCGTTTTCTCCACTGACAATGACGCCGTCGGCCCACGCCAAATAGCCGAAGAACGGATCGTCACCCCCGTCGCCGACGGCGTAAAGGCGGCTGCCCCCGTTCCAAACGGCGATTGTGTCGCGAAACGCGCGCGCCGCCTCTTCGCTCATGCGCGCGCCGATGTGAACCATCAAGGCCGCCGCGTTGCGCTCGGCGAAGCGCACGACGTCCGCCGCGAAATCGCGCGCCATCTGCGGTGAAAAAACGCGCCGCGGGGTATCGCCACCGACCAACACGGCAAGACGCGGCGCACCCAGGGGTTCGCAGATCTCAGCCCGGGCCTTGCGTCCCTCGTGCAGGGTTTCCTCCATCACCAGATGGGGGACGCCACCCGTCGTCATCGTGTTTTCGGCGGCGGGAATTGCATCATGGCGGGCGACGGCGATGAGATCGAAATCTTCCGCCCCGAAAGCGCCGGGAAAGTCGATATGAACCAAAAACGCCTTGCCCTGGGACAACACCTTAATGCGCCGCTCCACGGGAACCGAGCGTTTCCCTGTGGCGATCACGATATCGGGCCACGGCGCAACCAGGTTGACGCGCCCCGACTGGGTCAGCACGGCGAAACTTTCCTGCATGATGTAATCGGGCAAGGCGGCGCTGTGGGTGTAGCGCAATTCCTTGATCTCGAAACGCCAGCCCATAAGCCGCTCCAAGGCGCGACCGCAGGCCATCACCATGGCTTCACCCTCGGGGTCGTCATCGACCAGCAACCAGATGATCGGCGGGCGGTCTTGGAATTTTTTTTCGCTCACGGCGTTAAGTCTCCCGCGCCAAAGACTGGGCCTGGGCGCGGATGGCGCTCAGCGTGGTGCGCGTCGTGCTGATGTCCGGCGCGGTGCGCAGTTCGATCACGGCGGGTTTCGCCGACGCCCGCGCGGCCTCGAACGCGGGAGCGAACGCATCGGTGGTTTCGACCACCGCGCCAAACGCCCCGTAGGCGCGCGCCAAGGCGGCGAAATCCGGGTTCGCCAGATCGGTGGCGATGACCCGCCCCGGATGATTGCGTTCCTGATGCATGCGGATGGTGCCCAGCATGGCGTTATTGAACACCAGTATGATCGGGTGGACGTTCCAGGCCATGGCCGTGGCGATTTCCTGGCCGGTCATTAAAAACCCGCCGTCGCCGACGCAGGCGACGCACAGCCGGGCGGGATCGGCGATCGCCGCCGCGACGGCGGCGGGCACGGCGTAGCCCATCGCCCCGTTGGTCGCCCCCAATAGCCTACGTCCGCCGCCAAAACTTAAAAAACGCTGCGGCCATCCGGCGAAATTTCCGGCGTCCACCGTCATCACGGCGTCGGCGGGTAATGTTTCGTCCAACCGCCCCATCACCGCGCCCAGATCGAGGGCGGCATCGAAAGCGGCGGGCCGTCGGTTGGCGATGTAATCGGCCTTGGCCTCGGCGCGCCATGCGGCCCATTCGACGGCGCCGGGGGCGGGGGTGAGGTCGCGCGCGGCGGCGGCAAATTCCGCGACGGCGGCGACGATCCCCAATTCGGGAACGAACACCTTGCCCAATTCGGCGCCGTCGGGGTGGACGTGGACCAGCCCCGCGCGGCGCGCCCCCGGTTCCAACAGGGTGTAGCCCTGCGACGTCATCTCGCCCAGGCGCGCGCCCACCACCAAGATCAGGTCCGCATCCTTAAAGCGGGCGAGCAACGCCGGATCGGGACCGATCCCCATGTCGCCAACGAAGCATGGATGACGGTTATCGACGATATCGTGACGGCGGAAGGAACAGCACACCGGAAGATCCCAGGCTTCGGCGAAGGCCAGGATATCGGCGCGGGCGCAATCGTCCCAGCCGCCGCCGCCGACCAGAACGATCGGGCGGCGACTTCGCCCCAGTACATCGCGAAGACGACCGATATCTCGCGGGGCGGGCGCGGTGGGTTCGGCGGAACGCGGCGCACAAGGGACACTTTGGGCGCTTTCGCGCAACATATCTTCGGGCAACGCCACGACGATCGGACCGGGGCGGCCGCTTTGCGCTTCGTGAAAGGCCCAGGCGATGGTCTCGGGCACATCCGCGGCCGAGGCGACCTGACGCACCGCCTTGGCCAAGGGCGCGTACATTTTCTCGTAATCGACCTCTTGAAAAGCCTCGCGGCCAAGATCCGGGCGCGCCACCTGTCCGATCAACAGCACCATCGGGGTCGAATCCTGAAACGCGGTGTGCACCCCGATCGACGCATTGCACGCCCCGGGACCCCGCGTCACCATGCATACGCCGGCCCTGCCGGTCAGCTTGCCGTAGGCCTCGGCCATGTTGGCGGCGCCGTTTTCATGACGACAGGTCACCAGATCGATGGCGTCGCGATAATCGAAAAGGGCGTCGATCACCTCAAGATAGCTTTCACCGGGCACGCAGAATATCTTTTCCACACCGTGACGGTGCAGACCTTCGGCCACCAACTGGCCGCCGGTTTTTGGATTCGCCGAGGATTCGATCATGGCTGAACTCTCTTGTCGGTTCGCTAAGGTGGCGCATACCGGGGCGGACGCGCCGGCAGGTTGACCCGCCCCTTCGTTCGGAGACATCCTAGGCGGCGTCACCGCGTGATCGCACCTTATCTTAACCACACTTGTCCAGGATTTTTTTTGATGACGATCTTCAATAGCGCCAAATTCAGCGTCGGACAGAAAATTCATCACACTCTGTTCGATTATCGCGGCGTTATCGTCGATGTGGACCCGTGCTTTAGAACCACCGGGGGATGGGAGAGGAAGACGACGCAAGACCGGGCCCGCCGCTATGACACGCCGTGGTATCACGTTCTGGTGGACGGCGCGGACCATCGCACTTATGTTGCCGAACGCAATCTGGAGGCCGACACGTCGGGAGACCCGATCAATCATCCCGAAGTCGCCGAACATTTCGAGGGTTACCGCGACGATTCTTACGTTTCCCGTGACAAAACCCACTGATCGAACCCTCTTCTGACCGAAGCAAGGCCGCTCCGCCGATGAACACACCGCCGCCCGCCGCCCCATCCAATCCCGACTTGCGCCCCCACGGCGCGAAAACGGCGAAAATCCTACTCGATATCGAGGCCGTCAATTTTCGCCCCCAGGAACCGTATGTCCTGACTTCGGGTTGGGCCAGCCCCGTGTATATCGATTGCCGCAAGCTGATTTCCTTCCCTCGGGAACGCGCCCGGGTCATGGAAATGGCCGTCGATTTGCTCGGCGACGCACTGGATTTGAGCAAACTCGACGCCATCGCCGGAGGCGAGACGGCGGGCATTCCCTACGCGGCGTGGATCGCCCAACTCCTCGATAAGTCGATGCTATACGTGCGCAAAAAACCCAAGGGATTCGGGCGTAACGCCCAAATCGAAGGGGATATGAAAGAGGGCGAGCGGGTGCTTCTGGTCGAGGATTTAGCCACCGACGGGGCGTCGAAGATGTTGTTCGTCGATGCCTTGCGCACCGCCGGAGCCACGGTAACGGACACCTTCGTCGTGTTTTTCTACGGCGCCTTTCCGGGGGCCGAGGAAAATCTCGCCAAAAGCGGCATGACCATGCACTATCTGGCGACGTGGTGGGATGTCCTCGCCGTCGCCGAACGCGAACGTCGTTTCCCCCCGCACGTCCTGGACGGGGTGCGCGATTTTTTGACCGATCCGCTGGCCTGGTCCAAAGCCCACGGCGGCAAATAAGAATTTTCGCGGAAAGTCTTCTCCTAGGTCTGTGACATTTTTCACAAACCAAACGTATCAGATTGGTAGGTCCTGACCCTAGTCACCTGGAACTGAAATACGGTGCACATATGACGCACGGAAAAAGGCCTCGGCTAGTGGATCGGGCCGACGTTTCGCTCCCGCGAACCATCGGACCGACCACTATCTATCTTTTTGTTGCAGTTTGATTTCTTCACACATTTGTGTCCAATTGCATCGGACTCAAATGTTAAACTCAAACCACTAGGAAGGGTCCGCGCGCTCCTGGGGCAGCGAAACGCGCGCCTCAAGTCCGCCTTCGGGCCGATTGATCAACACGACCTCGCCGCCGTGGGCGCGCGCGATGGAGCGCACCGCCGATAAGCCCAGTCCGACCCCACCGGTTTCGCGTGAACGGGACCTTTCGACGCGCACGAAGGGATCGAACACCTTATCCATCATGTCAACGGGAATTCCGGGGCCTTCGTCAAGCACGCGGATAACCGCGCCCCTCTCGCCTTGCACCACCTCCACCCGGGTCCCGCGGGCGTACTTGACGGCGTTGGCGATCAGATTGTCCATCATTCGTTTCAACGCCAACGGACGACCTTCGCAGGCGTAATGATCCGGAGCGTCGCACGTCACGTCCCCCCCCGCGTCAACCGCGTCGTCGCAGGCGCTTTGCACCAACGAGGCCAAATCGAGGCGCACCCGCGGTTCGTCCGTCACCGCGTCGCGGGCGAAATTGAGCGTGGCGGAGATCATCGCCTCCATCTCTTTCAGGTCCGCCAGCATTTTGGTCTGCTGTTCGGGATCGCCCATGTATTCGGCGCGCAAGCGAAGCCGGGTGATCGGCGTGCGCAGATCGTGGGAAATCGCCGCCAGCATGTGGGTGCGGTCGCGCACGAACGATTGCAACCGGCGCTGCATTTCGTTGAACGCCCGGGCCGCGCGCTGGACCTCGCTGGGACCTTCTTCCGCCAGCGCCGGGGCGTTGACGTCCAACCCTAAGCGTTCGGCGGCACGGGCGAACAACGCCAACGACCCGGTCGAACGGCGCACTAACCAAAGCGAAATCAGAACGACGAGGATCGTCGAAAAAACGCTGGCGACGACATAGTGGGAGCGCCAGAGTGGTTTGGGGACGACCGCCGGAGCGGAAAAATTGAGCCACGTCCCATCCGAGAGTTGGTAGGAAATGTTTAATACCGGGCGATTGTCCCACAATCGCGACATGCGCGTCATATAGGCGTCACCGCCCATCATTTCGCGCATGTGGGCGTTCATCGCCCGCCAGATGGTTCGCGCCTCGACCGGACCATGATCGCTGTAAGCCATGCGCAGTCGTCCGGAACGAAAATCCCCCAGGAAATCCCGAATCGCCGAACGCACCAAGCGGGCGCGCCGATCCCAACGCAGGTTTTGCGCGGCGTCGATGGCGCTGTGTTCGGACATCGTGACCTTAAAACCCGGCCCCCAAAAAGTCCTCAGCGCCATCATGCGGCGCGGCGCGGCCATCGTCTCGCTCGCCTGCACCACACCGGCGATCCTTTCCGCCAGATGGCGCCCGCCGACCAGGGTCAACGCCGAACGCCGATCGCCGTAAAACAAACCCAGGGCGACCACGTTGGAGACAAGCAGACCAAGCAGAACAACCCAGACCGTTCGAGCGAACAACGACCGGGGAACGATCCTCATATCAAGGTATCCCCGGCGTCGGCGCGACGGCGAACATGGACATCCGGGGTAAAGATATAGCCGCCGTTACGGACCGTTTTGATCAGGCGCGGTTCTTTCGGATCGTCCTCGATCTTCTTACGCAATCGGCTAATCTGCACGTCGATGCTGCGATCGAAAGGCTGGGCGTCGCGCCCGCGCGCCATATCGAGAAGCTGATCGCGCGACAAAACGCGTTGGGCATGCGTGACCAAAGTCCTGAGAAGCTCATATTCACCGCCGCTGAGGGGAACCAGAACATCCTTAGGCGACACCAATTCCCGGCGATTGACATCGAGAACCCATCCCTCGAACGTGACCCTGTGCACGTCTTTGAGCTGGGTGGGCGCAGCGCCCGCGCGCCGGAGCACCGCCTTGATTCGCGCCAACAATTCACGAGGATTGAAGGGTTTGGGCAAATAGTCGTCGGCCCCCATTTCCAAGCCGACGATGCGGTCCGTTTCCTCGCCCATGGCGGTCAGCATGATAATCGGAATATCTACCCGCCCCGCGCGCAGGTCGCGCGCCAGGGTCAGGCCATCGACCCCCGGCATCATTAAATCAAGAACAATCAAAGTGATGTTGGCGGTTTCCAATATCTGCTTCATTTCGCCGCCGTCACGCGCCGTGCTCACGCGATAGCCTTGCGCACCCAAAAAACGCGCCACCAGATCTCTGATTTCACGATCGTCATCAACGACCAGAATATGGGGGGACATACGCACCTCTTTTTTATCTCGCCGATTATCGTGACTATAGCGCGGGCGATGACCCTCCGGAGGGAAAATTGGTAACCCGATGTTACCGGGACCGGGCCAGCCACATTCGGTTACAAAACGCTTCCTTTGAGACATCTTTCAGCAACACCTACGCGGTTTCATGGAGGCTCCGAAACGACATTGCGGGGCCGTCCGGCATTTTTCGCCGAAACTATCCTCGAAATGTCCCCACAGTCTTAAGGAGAACCGCTATGAAACGCACACACGCCGCCCTCGCCATCGCCGCCGTCGTCGGCGTCGGGGCCCTAGGCGCCGCCACCGCCCTCGCCCACGATCCGCAAGGCGACTGGCGTGGCGGCAGGAACGGCTACGCCATGATGGACCGCATGGAGATGATGATGAAACAGCGGGGCATGATGGGCCCCATGATGGTTCGTCACGGCGCCCGCGGCGGATGCGACGGCGCCGGGATGGCGAAGCTCGCCACGCCGCTGACCGTCAAGGACGTCACCGCCCAACTTGAAAAACGCCTGGAATGGCGCGGCAACAAGCGCCTCAAGGTCGGCAAGGTCGAAATGACGAAGGACAAAAACATCGTCGCCGAAATCGTCACCGTCGATGGGTCGTTGGTGCGCAAAATCGAGGTCGATCCAAGCACGGGAATGCGTCACCCCGTCAACTGATCCTATCTTCTTCGTCGCGCATGACAAAAGGGGCGTCCCCAATGGGACGCCCCTTTGCACGGCGGAACGGAACAAATCCTGCCGGTTTTCCCAGGCTACCGTTTAATGCGCCATCAACACCGGCATCGTCATGTGCAACAAAAATTCGCGGGTGACGCCGCCCATCACGATTTCGCGCCAACGCGCGTGGCCGTAGGCCCCCATCACCATCAGATCGATTCCTTCATCGGCGGCGCGCGACAGCAGCATATTCGCCGGATCAATATCGGAAGCATTGATATGCTGGGCATCGACCGTGATGCCATGGCGCGCCAAATAAGTCGCCAGATCCGCCCCGGGCAAAGGATTTCCCCCGGCGGCGTTGCTATCGGGGTTGATCACCATGACGCTGACGCGCTGCGCCTGGCGCAGGATATCGAGGGAATCCTTGACCGCCCGCGCGGCCTGGACACTGGCGTCCCAGGCGATCATGACGTGGCTGCCGACGGTGGGGTAGCCGCCCACGTAAGGCACCACCAGGACCGGACGGCCCGCCCCCATGATCAATTCGTCGGGCATCGCGCCGCCGCCCGTGAACAGGCGCTCGTCGGGATCGTTTTGCCCGACCACGATCATATCGCTGTAGCGCACATGCTGGGCGAGGACATCGGCGGTAATGCCTTCGGTGATCCGCCATTCGTGTTCGACCCCCATCCCCGCGGCGGCCTTTTCGAAGACGGCCTTCGCGGCGTGGGCTTCGGCACGGGCGTTTTCGTGCTGCGCCTCGATCACCTCGTTGCCGACCTGAGATTCCAAATAAGGCGGAATATCGGGGGGCGTGATCACGAACACGCCAACCAGCCGCGCCCCCTGCGCCTTAGCCAGGGCGCAGGCGACATCCACGCGCGCCCCGTTCGCCCGCCCCGCGTCAACGTGAACCGTAATATCCTTAAGCATGAGTGCATTCCTCGCGATATGTCCCAAACAGGAACGAAGATCAAAATAATGTTTCAGTTTAAACCGATTACCCTCCAGGGCAACAAGTGATGCGTCCAAAATGTCCTGTTGCGGCGCGCGATCATAGTTGAAAACATCCGCAAAAGCTGCGACACCCGAATATCGCGCCCACGAAAGGTAAAACCGCAGGCGGTACACACAGCATTCAGGCAGGATCGCGCCATGACCCCACAGGCAAATTCGACGGCAAGCCGCGACATCGCGTCGCACCTTCATCCCTACACCAACTTGGAGGCCCTGGCGCAGAACGGCCCCCTGGTGATCGAACGGGGCGAAGGGATTCGCGTTTTCGACGATGAGGGAAACCCCTATATCGAGGCCATGTCCGGTCTATGGTGCACCTCCCTGGGGTGGGGCGAGGAACGCCTGGTCGAGGCCGCCGCCCGGCAGATGCGCCGCCTCGGATTTTATCACTGCTTCACCGCCAAGGTGCCCGACGTCACGGTCGATCTCGCCGAACGGCTTTTGGCGCTGGCCCCGGTCCCAATGTCCAAGGTGTTCTTCGCCAATTCGGGCTCCGAGGCGATCGACACCGCGTTGAAGCTGGTCTGGTATCTCAACAACAAGCGCGCCCGACCGGAAAAGAAGAAAGTCATCGCCCGCCACAAGGCCTATCACGGGGTCACCATCGGCTCGGCCAGCCTAACCGGGCTGCCCCTGAACCACCGCGATTTCGACCTGCCGATCAAGGGCGTCCTGCATACCGATTGCCCGCATTATTACCGCTTCGCCGAGGCCGACGAAAGCGAGGAAGATTTCGCCACCCGCCTCGCGCGGAACCTGGAAAAGCTGATCCTGGACGAAGGCCCCGAAACCGTCGCCGCCTTTTTCGCCGAACCGGTGATGGGCGCGGGCGGCGTGATCGTCCCGCCGGCGACGTATTTTCAAAAAATTCAGGCGATTCTGAAAAAATACGATGTCCTGCTCATCGCCGACGAGGTGATCTGTGGCTTTGGGCGCACCGCCAACATGTGGGGCAGCGAAACCTTCTCTTTAAAGCCCGACATGATGACCATGGCCAAGGCCTTGTCGTCGGGATACCTTCCGATCTCGGCGCTGATGGTCAGCGAGGAAATTTACACCGACGTGCGCGAACACAGCGCCACGTTGGGGACTTTCGCCCACGGCTTTACTTATTCCGGCCACCCGGTGTCGTGCGCCGTCGCTCTGGAAACCCTGAAAATATATGAAGAGCGCAATATTCTCGGGCACGTCCGGCGGGTTTCCCCCGCCTTCCAAGACATGCTGCGCCGCTATCGGGACCACCCCCTGGTCGGCGAGGCGCGCGGCGTCGGCCTGGTCGGCGCCCTGGAACTGGTGCGCGATAAATCCACCCGCGAAAGCTTTGCCCCCGCCGACGGCGTCGGCGCGCGGCTGGTCACGCAGGCCCAGAAAAACGGCCTGATCGTGCGCGCATTGGGCGACAGCATCGCCCTGTCGCCACCGCTGATCATTACCGAGGATGAAATTTCCGACATCGCGCGCCGCCTCGGCGCGGCCCTTGACGCGACCGCGCGCTGGGCCGATGAGACGGGAATTCGACCTGGGTAATTTTCCGCCCCTGGATTCCCCCCTGGAATCGTCACACCTTTTCATCCAAAGCCCGAATACGAAACGCCGCCTTGCGGTGCGTCCCGCGAATAGATTACAATCGGAGGGGTATTTTAAAGGGGCGGGACCCGTTTCGGGTATGCCGCGGAGGTTCCCTACATGGACTATGAGAATTTTTTTTCAAATAAAATTAAAGATTTAAAAGCCGAGGGACGCTATCGCGTTTTCGCCGATCTCGACCGCCACGCCGGAGCCTTTCCGCGCGCCAGGGTTCATCTTCAGAATGGCTCGACCAAGGAAATCACCGTTTGGTGCTCCAACGATTACATGGGCATGGGGCAAAACCCCGAAGCCATTGACGCCGCGCACGACGCTATCGCACGGCGCGGCGTCGGCGCCGGCGGGACGCGCAATATCTCCGGGACATGCCATAACCACGTCCTTCTGGAAGAAGAACTGGCCGACCTGCACCGAACCGAGGCCGCGTTGCTGTTCGGTTCGGGTTGGATCGCCAACATGACCACCCTCAGCACCCTGGGCGCGCTGATCCCCGGATGCGTCATCATCTCCGATTCCGAAAACCACAATTCGATGATCGAAGGCATTCGCCATTCGCGCGCCGACAAGAAAATTTTCGCCCACAACGACCTTGACGATCTGGAACGCAAGCTGCGCGAAACGCCGAAGGACGCGCCTAAGCTGGTGGCTTTCGAATCGGTTTATTCGATGGATGGCGATATCGCGCCGATCAAGGAAATCTGCGACTTGGCCGACCAGTACGGGGCAATGACCTTCCTGGACGAGGTACATGCCGTCGGCCTGTACGGCAACCGCGGCGGCGGGGTCGCCGAACGCGACGGCCAGATGCACCGCCTGACCATCATTCAAGGAACCTTGGCCAAGGCCTTTGGCGTCGTCGGCGGATACATCGCCGGGTCCAAGGCGATGACCGATTTCATCCGCTCCTACGGGGCCGGGTTTATTTTTTCCAGTTCGATGCCCCCCGCCGTCGCCGCCGCGGCGCAGGCGAACATCCGCTACCTCAAAGCCCACAACGAGCTACGCGAACGTCACCAAGAACGCGCCGCCACTTTGAAACGGCGCATGCGCGAGGCGGGATTCCCGGTGATGGATTCGGTCAGTCACATCGTTCCCGTACTGGTCGGCGATCCGGTGCTGTGCAAGCAGGCCAGCGACGACCTGATGAACCGCCACGACATATACGTTCAGCCAATCAACTATCCTACCGTAGCGCGGGGCACTGAACGGCTGCGCTTTACCCCGACCCCCCTGCACGGCGACCAGGACATGGACTATCTGATCGATGCGCTGAAAGAGGTCTGGACTCGGTTGGGGTTAAAGGCCGCCGCCTAACCTCGTTTTCCTTACGTCGCCGGATATGCGTGTGTCGTCCTCACCCTTGCTTCGTGAGCGCCCCGGCTTCGTGGGTGGTAGCCTTTACCGCCGCGCCTATCCATCAAGCCATCGGGCTTGCCGATACGCCCTCGTCAAAATTATCTTTATTGCGGTACACTGCCTGCGGATTCGTTCGCGAAGCGTGAAACGCCGCCTTTGCGCGCGCGCCCTTGGAACCGTCGAGAAGCTCATCGAAACGTCATGTACGCCGATAACACACTGACCCCCAAAGAAGCGGTTCGACTGTGTGCCTTAGGCACCTTGGCACAGTCCAAATCACCGATGCGCTACAGCGTTCTAGCGAACGCCATTCGGCATTTCACCAGCCGCATTACGGGGCCTTCCCTCGATGTTATGGGGACCTCCGTCGAACTTTTAAGATATGAAGGCCTGGTCGAAGCGGTCACCGGGACCGGCATGGAAGACGACGCCGAATTGGCGCTTACCGAACAAGGCCGCCAGGAACTGCGCCTTTTGATGACCGCCAGCATTCGTTCTAGCGCCAGCGAATTCAACAAGCTGATCGTGACCCTAAAATTCCGTTTCCTCAATCTCCTGAACCCCGATGAGCAAAACGACCAAGCCGAACTTTTGATCGAGGCGGCGCAAACCGAACTGGCCCGCATCGAAGACCTGCGCGCCCATCACGCCGACGACGGCGGCTTTTTGGTCGCGTGGCTGGATCACGACATTTCCCAAATCGAACGCAACCTAAAATGGCTGTTTGATTTTCGCGACCGGATCAAAAACAACGGATCCGCAACAACATAATGCCCCCACACAAGATTAAATCTTGTGTATTCTTCGCGACCTTGACAAGGTCCGTTCCGAACGCCAAATGCCCCCCAATGGCGACAGGAACTTTCCGCCGACAACAGTCGCGCACAACGCAAAAATCACGCGATAAAAAAATTAGCGACCCCGACTTCGCGGTGGAATCCACACCAGAATTTCGGACCACCCGGATCCCTTCCTAAATTATTTCAGAGCCAAAAACCGTCAATCCTTAGAAAAATGGCGTCGCAAAGGCTGAATCATAGGACCCGACCCCCGATCGAGGGTGGTTTCAGTGATATTGCCGCGTTTGATCTCAAACTTTTCCAAGCTGATGCCGCCGGTCGATTTTCAGGATATAAAACGCGGCTCGGTCTGTCAGTCCGCGCCGATATACGAGCAAACCCCGCGGCTCGATCCTAAAAAGCTTCAAGGGGAAACTTGGGATCAGCGCAACGTTACGGTCAAGGTGGTTCAGGCTCGCCGTGAAACCTTACTCACGGACGGTGCGACGAAAGGCCTCACCCTACAACTGGGTGTCCCGGTTGAGGGTCTCGTCCCCCTGCCATCGCTCGACAAAAACCACCAGACCCCATTTTAGCCGATAGAGGGCGATCGATATGCCGGCGAAAAACCGCGTCTTGATCGGCGCATGGATAACCCCGGAAGAGAAAGATGAACTGGCCGCGCTCGCCCGGCAAGCGCGGCTCAATGTCTCGGAGCTGGAGCGCCGTCTGGCGACGGGGCGCGCCAAGCGATCCATAGCCTAATCGGACACGACGATATGATTGCATCGTTTTGATAGTTGTAGTATTATTTGAATATGGAAAAGAAAGCCGCAACATCAATCTTCGAATCTCTCTCCTCGGGTCTGCGCTTGGACGTGTTCAGGCTGTTGGTCAAGAAGGGGCCGGGCGGCATGGTGGCAGGCGAGATTGCTAACGCGCTGGATGTACCGCCGGCCAACCTTTCCTTTCATCTCAAGGCATTGTCGCAGGCTCGCCTAGTGACGGTTGAGCAGGAGGGCCGCTTCCAACGTTACCGAGCGAACATCCACTTAATGTTGGATTTGATCGCGTATCTCACCGAAGAATGCTGTTCGGGTAGCCCCGATCAATGCCTTGAACTGCGTACCGCCTCGATGTGTTCAGAGGAACTCTTGCCGCCCTTGTCACCCACTCCGGCAAAAGCGACAACATGAATATTCTGTTTCTTTGTACCGGTAACTCCTGCCGTTCTATCTTGGCGGAAGCGACCTTCAACCACTTGGCTCCGATAGGCTGGAAAGCGATGAGCGCGGGAAGTCAGCCGACCGGGACGGTCCATCCGCGTTCCCTGGCGCTCTTGGCACGTGAAGGTATCGACACAGATGGACTGCACAGTAAATCATGGGACAACCTGCCGCTGGCTCCGGATGTGGTCATCACCGTGTGCGCCAATGCCGCCGGGGAAACCTGTCCAGCGTATCCTGGCCCGGTACTGCGTGCGCATTGGGGCGTTGACGATCCCGCTCATGCCACAGGGACCGAAGCGGAAATCGAAGCCGCGTTCACGACAACCTACCGTATCTTGCGGCGTCGCATCGCGGCCTTCCTCGCGTTGCCGTTGGCGCAACTGGCGCACGACCGCACACGCTTGAAGGCGGAACTGGATCGGATTGGGGCGCTTTGAGGCGTTTTTTTTGGACTGACATTTGTATAGTTGATGGAGAATTTAAATGAAAAAAATCGAAGTGTTTGACCCGTCGCTGTGTTGCAGCACCGGCGTCTGCGGCGTCGATGTTGACCAAGCTTTGGTTATCTTTGCCGCTGATGTCGATTGGGCGAAGCAGAACGGCGCGCACATCGAGCGCTACAACCTAGCGCAGCAGCCACAGATGTTTGCCGACAATGCGACCGTTCGAGGGTTTCTGCGGCGCTCCGGTCAGGATGCGCTACCACTGATCCTGGTCGATGGGGAAGTAGCCCTCGCGGGGCGTTATCCGAAGCGGGCCGAGTTGGCCCTCTGGATCGGCATTGATCAAGCGGCGGACGCCGCCAAGCTGGCGACGGGCGGTTGCTGCGCCGGCCCGCGTGGCTGCTGCTGAACAACATGGAAAAAATGACGATGAATTTTCTGCGACTTCCTCCCCGCTTTCTGTTTTTCACCGGCAAGGGCGGCGTCGGCAAAACCTCGATTGCCTGTGCCACGGCCATTCAGTTGGCCGAAGCCGGAAAGCGCGTCCTCCTGGTCAGTACCGACCCGGCATCCAACGTCGGGCAGGTATTTGGTGTTGATATTGGTAATCGCGTCACACCGATTCCGGCGGTTCCACATCTTTCTGCCCTGGAAATTGATCCCGAGGCGGCGGCCAGCGCCTATCGGGAGCGCCTGGTCGGCCCGGTACGCGGCGTGCTCCCTGATGACGTGGTGAAGGGCATCGAAGAATCGTTGTCCGGAGCGTGCACCACCGAAATTGCCGCATTTGACGAGTTCACCGCGCTACTGACCAACGCGGCGCTCACGGCTGATTACGAGCACATCATCTTTGATACGGCACCCACCGGCCACACCATCCGCTTGCTGCAACTGCCGGGCGCGTGGAGCAGCTTCCTGGAGGCCGGCGAGGGCGATGCCTCGTGCCTCGGCCCGCTGGCCGGTCTGGAAAAGCAGCGTATTCAGTACAAGGCGGCTGTTGAAGCCTTGGCCGATCCGCCGCAAACCCGGCTGGTGCTGGTCGCTCGCGCCCAGCAGGCGACCTTGCGCGAGGTAGCCCGAACCCACGAAGAACTGGCTGCCATAGGCCTCAAAAAGCAACATCTCGTCATCAATGGCATCCTACCTCACATCGAAGCCGCCACCGACCCGCTGGCCGCAGCAATCCACGAACGGGAACAAACGGCGCTTAAGAACATCCCGGCTACGTTGACCGCGCTTCCGCGCGACCATGTAGAACTCAAGCCTTTTAATCTCGTCGGCCTCGACGCGTTGCGGCAGTTGCTGACCGACCTTCCCCCACAAGCTCCCGTCGCTGCTGATTCCCCGATCGAACTCGACGAGCCCGGCGTGGCCGACCTGATCGACGGCATCGCGGCGGATGAACATGGGCTTGTCATGTTGATGGGCAAAGGCGGTGTAGGCAAGACGACCCTGGCGACCGCCATCGCAGTTGAATTGGCGCATCGCGGCTTGCCGGTGCATCTGACGACCTCCGATCCTGCTGCTCACTTGACCGACACCCTGAATTCCTCGCTCGACAATCTGACCGTGAGCCGGATCGATCCGCATGCAGAGACCGAGCGCTATCGCCAGCACGTGCTGGAAACCAAGGGCGCTCAACTCGATGCCGAAGGCCGCGCGCTGTTGGAAGAGGATCTGCGTTCGCCCTGCACGGAAGAGATTGCGGTCTTCCAGGCGTTCTCCAGGATCATTCGTGAGGCAGGGAAGAAGTTTGTCGTCATGGACACGGCCCCGACCGGGCACACCTTGCTTCTGCTCGACGCGACGGGCGCCTATCACCGCGAAGTGACCCGGCAGGTGGGCAAGACCGGCATGCACTTCACGACGCCGATGATGCAATTGCAGGACCCGAAGCAAACGAAGGTGCTGGTCGTCACGCTGGCGGAGACGACGCCGGTACTGGAGGCCGCCAACCTGCAAGCCGACTTGCGCCGTGCCGGGATCGAGCCATGGGCCTGGATCATCAACACCAGCGTGGCGGCGGCTTCGGCCAAGTCGCCGTTGCTGCGTCAGCGTGCGGCTAACGAGCTACGCGAAATCAGCTCCGTGGCCAATCAACATGCGGACCGTTACGCGGTTGTCCCGCTTCTGAAGGAAGAACCGATCGGGGCGGAACGACTGCGTGCGCTCATCCATCCTCAAGCACAGGAGATCGACCATGTTGATCCGAAGTTTCATGACGCCCGATCCGGTAACCGTTCAGCCCGACACCCCGGTTGAGGACATTGCGAGCCTGCTGCTTGCCCATCGCATCAACGGCGTTCCAGTGGTCAACGGCGCTGGTCGGCTGATCGGCGTTGTGACTGCGGAGGACTTGATTCACCGGGGGGCAGACGAACGGCTTGCACCCCGTGAATCGATTTGGAAGGAGAGTTTTTGGGTTTCCTTTCTTGGCCCAATGGAGGCGCATCGCGACAAGGCTGAGGGGCATACTGCGGCAGAGGTAATGACCGCGGAAGTGCACAGCGTCGCGCCTGACATGCATCCCTCCATTGCAGCTCGGCTGATGGTAGATCACCACTTAACGTCCCTTCCTGTCGTGGAGGATGGGAAAGTGATCGGCGTCATCTCCCGGATTGACCTCTTAAGCCTTCTTAAAGAACTCGAAAACCCACTGAAAAGAGAGAATTGACGTGATTGCCGCCCTACTGATTTTTCTTGCCACTATCGTCCTGGTGATCTGGCAACCGCGCGGGCTGGGCATTGGCTGGAGTGCGATGCTTGGCGCTGTCGTGGCGTTACTGTCCGGTGTCGTTCACTTCGGTGACATTTCTGTCGTCTGGCAGATTGTCTGGAACGCCACCGCCACATTCATTGCCATCATCATCATTAGCCTGTTACTCGATGAGGCAGGGTTTTTCGAATGGGCGGCCTTGCACGTCGCACGCTGGGGCGGCGGGAAAGGGCGTCTGCTGTTTGCATTGATCATCCTGCTTGGTGCAGCCGTCGCTGCGCTTTTTGCCAACGATGGCGCAGCACTGATTCTCACGCCAATCGTTATGGCTATGTTGTTGGCGCTGGGGTTCAGTCCGGCGGCAACGCTCGCTTTCGTTATGGCAGCCGGTTTCATCGCAGATGCCGCCAGCCTGCCGCTTGTCGTATCCAACCTGGTCAACATCGTCTCCGCCGACTTTTTCAATATTGGGTTCAATGACTACGCTGCGGTGATGATTCCGGTGAATATTGTCGCCATCATTGCCTCTTTGGCCGTGCTGTCGATCTATTTCCGCCGCAGTATCCCTGCGCGCTATGACGTGAATCAGTTGAAACGGCCGAATGAGGCCATTCGTGATGCGGCTACGTTTCGTTTCGGTTGGGTGGTTCTGGCCCTGCTGCTGATCGGATTCTTCGGCCTTGAGCCGCTAGGCGTGCCGGTTAGCGCCGTGGCTGCCGCAGGCGCCCTACTGTTGCTTGTCGTTGCTGCGCGCGGGCATGTCATCAGCACCCGCAAAGTGATCCGTGAAGCGCCTTGGCAAATTGTCGTTTTCTCGCTGGGAATGTATCTCGTGGTCTATGGATTGCGTAACCAAGGCTTGACAGAGCATATCGCAAGGCTGCTGGATTACTTCGCACAAGGCGGTGTATGGGGGGCCGCCTTTGGAACAGGCTTCCTCACAGCGCTGCTGTCCTCGGCCATGAACAACATGCCTACGGTACTGGTGGGCGCCCTATCCATCGATGCCACAAGCGCAACGGGCGTGGTGAAAGAAACGATGATTTACGCCAATGTGATTGGTAGTGACCTGGGGCCGAAGATCACCCCTATCGGCTCGCTTGCGACGCTGCTTTGGCTGCACGTGCTGGCGCGCAAGGGAATGACAATTACATGGGGATATTACTTCAAGGTGGGCATTGTGCTGACCGTCCTCGTACTCGCGGCGACCCTGGCTGCGCTGGCGCTACGCCTGAGTTTTACCTGATGCGAGTGGAGATCGGTTCGATGGAATACAGTATTGGTCCGTCCTTGTCATCCCCCTTGCTTCTACAGTGCTTCCACGGATGCGATAGCGTGATTTGTTCAAGAATCAAAAAGACCATAACGTATTAAAATTACTGATTGTTAGAGGATTGAATAGCCCCTAGTTTTCTAGACGCCTTCGGTTCTCGTTTCTTGCTGCCGTTCGAACTCGACGGGGGTAATACCCCCGAAAAAGAGTGGTGATGGATTCAATTGGTCGATGCAACATACTCTGAACGCCTTATAGATAATGAGGATTACGGTATATGCAAAAGCCACCCCCTATGAACGATCAAAAGAAGGCGGTTATTTGGGATGAATGGAAAAATGGGATTCCCATGATTCAGATTGCCCGAGCCATTGAAAAACCTCCAGCAACGATATTCTCATATTTACGCTACCACGGCGGGATCCAGCTTCGTCATCGAATACGATCCACGAGGTCTTTATCTTTGGGCGAGCGCGAAGAAATATCGAGAGGCGTGGTGACGGGTCAAAGTATTCGATCGATTGCCAGCTTTCTGGGTCGAAGTGCCTCTACTGTCTGCCGGGAGATCAAGAAGAATGGAGGACGCCTTCGATATAGAGCCGCAGATGCCGATAAGGCCGCTTGGCAACGATCTAAACGGCCAAAGCCATGCCTTCTTGCTAAAAACATCCTCTTAAAAGGACTGGTTACGCGTAAAGTGTCTGAAAATTGGTCACCTGAACAAATATCGGGTTGGCTAAAACTGACATATCCAGACGATGAAAGTTTACGCGTGTCCCCCGAAACAATTTACAAAAGTTTGTTTATACAAACGCGTGGTTTATTTCGAAAGGAAATGCGAAACCACCTGAGAACCAAACGCAAGTTCAGGCATTCTAAAAACCATAAAGTGGCCTCCAGGGGAGCGATTGTTGGCGGTGTTTCGATCAGTGAACGACCGGCCTTAATCGAAGATCGGGCCGTTCCTGGGCATTGGGAAGGCGATCTCATCTGCGGTTCAAAGAACAGTTACATTGCGACGGTTGTGGAACGCCAATCGAGGTTTACAGTCTTGGTGAAAGTCGATGGAAAAGACACGGAGACCGTTGTGACCGCGTTATCGAAGCAAATGAAAAAACTACCGAACCTTTTGAGGCAAAGTCTAACTTGGGATCGGGGCACAGAATTAGCCGCACACCGAAAGTTCTCAATGGCAACGAACATGGACGTATATTTTTGTGATCCAAGCAGCCCTTGGCAGCGAGGAACAAACGAGAATACGAATGGATTGCTGCGGCAATATTTTCCCAAGGGACATTGCTTGTCAGGATATTCACAGCGCGACCTCAATAGAGTTGCTGAAAAACTTAACAGTCGCCCAAGAAAAACATTGGACTTCGAAACGCCAGCTCATAGACTCGACACGGTGTTGCTGTGACCAATTGAATCCATCGCCCTTAAAAGTAGAACGGTTAGGCGGCTCTGGACCTTTCCAGAGCCAGTTTTTGTTTCGGCGTGATGCCGCCGATGGCCATTGCGCGACGTCGGCCATCGCCTCGGACTGACCGGCGGCGACGTTCAGCACATCGACTATCTGCTCAGCCACACCCGGGACATCGATTGGACGGCGCCGAGCCGCCCGATCGTCTATAAATCGGTCGGCAAGATGGCGCGCGAGCGCGGCGTCACCGAGCGCGCGATTCGCCACCGCGAGGCCAAGCTCTACGCCCTCGGGCTGATCGCCTGGAACGATATCGGCAATCACCGCCGCTTCGGGTGGCGTGATGGCGACGGCCGGATCGATACCGCCTACGGTGTCGATCTGTCGCCGCTGGCCGATCATTACGACCGCCTGGCCGATCTCAAACGCCGCCAAACCGCCGATCTCGCCGCCTTCGACAAGGCGCGCAAGGCGCTGTCGTCGATCCGCCGACGGATCCACCTTAAAATCATGGCGGTCGAGGAGCGTGGCGTCGATATCGGCGCGACCGCCGCGGCGTTCGCCGCCTTGCCCCGGGTCCGCGCGGATACCCCCGGGGCGCGCCTGGACGGGATACTCGCCGAGGCCCGCGCGATCGAGGCCGACCTGGACGCCGTCTTGGTGGCGAAAGAGGCCGGAAGTGCGCCTGAAATCAACCGTGGAGACTCCCCTGAAAGCGCCCTTGAAGAACAGGCTTCTCGTTGTGGACGGTCTGTGAATACTTCCGCCCAGGCGGACAAAAACTTCCGCCACATACAGCCTACAAACAATCCTCAATCTGCTAAGGCAGATACAGGTAGCCCTTCGGGGGATAAGGACGACAGGAAAGAGGTGGTAGCGAGCGGGGCGGGCGACATCACCCTCAAGATGGCCGTGGCGGCGGCGAGCGATCGCTTCATCGAGGAAATTTATCCCACCGGGCGAAGCCTGGACGTCGCCGACCTGGTGGACGCCGCCGGTCGCTTGTGTCCGCACCTCGAAATTAGCCGTTCGGCTTGGGTGGCGGCGTGCGCCGTCATGGGCCGCGCCGCCGCCGCTGTGGCGGTGATCGTGATCGATCGCAACATGGAACACCCCGAAACGCCGATCCGCTCCCCCGGCGGCGTGCTCCGCGCGATGACGGCGCGCGCGAAAGTCGGGGAATTGCACCTCGAAAAGTCGGTGTTCGGAATCCTTGAGCGCGATCGCCACGAAGGGGAAGCGTCATGAAACGCAAATATCGCGATGGCTAGGGTAATACCCGACAGCGTTCGCGCGCGCCTGCACGCGGAAGCATTTGATTTTTAATATTTTTTTGTTTTTAAAATCGTATATAAAAGTCCGATTTTAATGTTGACAATCGCATGTTTAAGTGCGAATATATATCATGAATGGAACGGAATTCATAAAACGCGCCAAGCGTTACGCAAAAAATACCGGACGAGATTTTCGGTTCGAGCCTGCGCACGGAAAGGGCAGCCACGGGAGGCTTTACGTCGGCGCGAACTACACCACAGTAAAACGCAGCGAGATTCCGAACGGTCTTTTTAACGCCATGCTTAAACAGTTGAAGATTAGGAAAGAGGAATTTTAAATGCGCTACGCATACCCATGTAACATAATCATGGATGATGAGGGCTGGCTTATCGTCTCCTTCCCCGACGTCTCCGAAGCCCTAACCTCCGGAAAAACTAGAGATGAGGCCATCGAACTGGCCGAGGACGCCCTGGCCGTCGCCCTGGCCGGATACGTCCATAACCGCCGGGATATCCCGGCGCCCAGCCCCGCCGGAAAAGGCCAGGACCTTATCCCCCTGCCGCCCGTCGTGGCGGCGAAGCTGGCGCTTTATAGCGCCATGCGGGCCAGGCGCATGACCAAGGTGGCGCTGGCGGCGCGATTGGGGGTATCCGAGTCCGCCGTGCGTAAGCTGGTCGATCCCGACCATCGCTCGCACATTAGTCGGGTCGAGCGCGCGTTAAAATTGCTTGGCCGCGCGCTGGTCGTTGAAGACAAGGCCGCTTAGAAAAACTTTTGCACCCGATACGGTGACAGCAGACTATCGACCGCAAACGGTGCCGACGTCGGCGCCATTACTTCCGAAACGCCTCGATAATTTTCACGAAATCGTATTCGATTTTCACGCGGCGGAGAACGATTTTGCTGTTCTCGAAGCTCTGAGCCGAAATATAAATGCGCTCGATATACGGGCGGACGGCGACGACCGCATCTTGATCGAAATCTGGCGCAAACAGCGGTTTGATCGCGCGCTGAAATTCCTCCGCCGTCCGCTCGTCGACGGCGGCCGACGGCTCGGTAATGACGTCCATTTTTTTATCCAGCCGATCGAAGCCTGGACGTCGCCGACCTGGTGGACGCCGCCGGTCGCTTGTGTCCGCACCTCGAAATTAGCCGTTCGGCTTGGGTGGCGGCGTGCGCCGTCATGGGCCGCGCCGCCGCCGCTGTGGCGGTGATCGTGATCGATCGCAACATGGAACACCCCGAAACGCCGATCCGCTCCCCCGGCGGCGTGCTCCGCGCGATGACGGCGCGCGCGAAAGTCGGGGAATTGCACCTCGAAAAGTCGGTGTTCGGAATCCTTGAGCGCGATCGCCACGAAGGGGAAGCGTCATGAAACGCCATGCTTTGCGGGGGGGCTGATATGGACGCCCTGAAGCAGTCACTAAAATTACCTAACAGGTAAAATATTTTATTGACAGATGGATCTATATAATTTACCTTTTATGTAAATAAAGAGGGCTTGTTTTGGCAATTATCGGCATTCGGCACAAAGGTCTAAAACAACTTTTTGAGACTGGGGCGTCGCGTAAAGTAAACCGGAACTGGTGGAAAGGCGCCGTCATGATTATGGATCATCTAGACGCCGTGGCCTCCCTGGATGATTGCAGTGGCGTTAAAGATTTTCATCCCTTAAAGGGTGGGAGAAGGGGGGAGTACGCCATGCACGTTAACGGCAATTGGTGCATTACCTTCACTTTCGATGGCCGTAATGTGGAGATTTTAGATTTAGAGGACTACCACTGATGTTAAAGCGCAACAGAAAGCCGACCTGTCCCGGAGAAATTTTAAAGCATCATTATCTGAAGCCACGGGAAGTATCTCAGAAGACGTTCTCATCGGGTATCGGAATCAGCCAAAAACACCTCAGCCGCATCGTTACCGGGCACGCCCGCCTGGAGCCCGACGTTGCCGTGCGGATTGCAAAATCTTTGGGCACGACGACGGCCTTTTGGGTCAACTTACAAGCCGCCGTTGACGTTTGGACGGCGGAACAAGCCTATGAAGGCTGGCGCCCTCAAGAAATATATCAGGCTAAAAAAATTGCGGCGGCGTGCTCCGCGCGATGACGGCGCGCGCGAAAGTCGGGGAATTGCACCTCGAAAAGTCGGTGTTCGGAATCCTTGAGCGCGATCGCTTGTAGCCTAAATTCTGCAAAAATAATACACACTAATGCGCATTATTTTGTTGTGGTAATGAGTATTGTGTGTATAATAATGTTTATGAACAGTAAAGAGATCATAAAGCGGCTCGAGTCCGATGGTTGGTTTGAAGTGCAACGGCGGGGATCGCATGTGCAGTTTAAGCATGCCGCGAAAAAAGGACGGGTTACCGTCCCTCATCCCAAGCGTGACCTTCCGATCGGTACGCTTCGGAGCATCGAGAAACAGGCCGGGGTCAAAATGAGGTAGCCATCATGGCACATTACATCGCGCTCTTGCGCAAAGAGGAAGAAAGCGACTTTGCCGTTGAATTTCCAGATTTTCCAGGGTGCGTTACCGCCGGGACCACACTTGACGAGGCTAAGGATATGGCCGTCGAAGCGTTGGCTTTGCATATAGAGGGAATACGTGAAGATGGTGGAGGGCTTCCAACGCCTTCTCGTCTGGAAACCATCATGGCCGATCCTCACAATGTCGGGGCGGTTGCTTTCTTGGTCGATGCGCCCGCAGTAAAGGAAAAAGCCGTGCGCGTGAACTTCACGATCCTCGAGAGCGTTCTACGCCGTGTTGACGCCCATGCCAAGGCGCAGCATCTAACGCGGTCAGCGTTTTTGGCCGAGGCGGCAATCAAAGCGATAAGTGATAACGAGCACGTCTAAAAATCAGACTTTAATCTCCGTCCGTCCCCTGTTGGTTCTTTTGAGCGGAGTTTTATTCTTGCCTTAATGTAGTTTATAAATTACTATTACTGTATGGCAATCGAACTCAAGCAGACCGAGATTTTCCAAAAGTGGCGGCGGCGCGGCGGCGCGCGCGGGCTTTGGTTGCGTCTCGCCTTGATCGTCTCATCTACGGTCACGTGGGTGACGCGGAGCCGGTCGGCCAAGGGATTAGCGAATTGCGCATTCATTACGGCCCCGGATACCGCATCTATATCCAGAAACGGGGAAGCGAGATTGTCGTTTTGTTATGTGGTGGCGACAAAAGCACACAAACGAGGGACATCAAGACCGCAAAGCGCCTAGCCGCTGAATGGAGTGAATGAAATGGTAGAAAAATTGACGACCCATGATCCCGCCGAGGATCTGACTTCCGACGAAGAGATCACGATTTTTATGGCCGAGGCGTTTCAAACAAACGATTCGGGGTATATCGCCCACGCGTTGGGCGTCGTCGCCCGCGCGAAGGGGATGGCTCAAATTGCCGGCCAAACCGGGCTTTCCCGCGAACAGCTCTACCGTTCGTTCAGCGAACGCGGAAATCCGACGCTAAAAACAACGCTTGCAGTTATGAAAGCCCTGGGAATTGAGTTGACCGCTAAAAAGGGCGGGGATAGCAACGCCATTACTTCCGAAACGCCTCGATAATTTTCACGAAATCGTATTCGATTTTCACGCGGCGGAGAACGATTTTGCTGTTCTCGAAGCTCTGAGCCGAAATATAAATGTGCGCGATATACGGGCGGACGGCGACGACCGCATCTTGATCGAAATCTGGCGCAAACAGCGGTTTGATCGCGCGCTGAAATTCCTCCGCCGTCCGCTCGTCGACGGCGGCCGACGGCTCGGTAATGACGTCCATTTTTTTATCCAGCCGATCGAAGCCTGGACGTCGCCGACCTGGTGGACGCCGCCGGTCGCTTGTGTCCGCACCTCGAAATCAGCCGTTCGGCTTGGGTGGCGGCGTGCGCCGTCATGGGCCGCGCCGCCGCCGCTGTGGCGGTGATCGTGATCGATCGCAACATGGAACACCCCGAAACGCCGATCCGCTCCCCCGGCGGCGTGCTCCGCGCGATGACGGCGCGCGCGAAAGTCGGGGAATTGCACCTCGAAAAGTCGATATTCGGAATCCTTGAGCGCGATCATTGCATCATAAACGAGCAAACTTTATGCTTTACGTAAACCATAAAATAATGTAATATCCAAGTATGATCAAGAGCTTCCACAACAAAGAAACTCAAGCGCTTTTCGAACGAGTGAGGTGCTATCGGAAGTGGCGTTCTTTCGAGCGTATTGCATTGCGCAAGCTTGTTATGGTGCATGCGGCAAAGGAACTGAAAGACCTGGCGTGTCCCCCGAATAATCGTCTTGAGGGCCTTAAAGGCGACAGGCAAAGTCAATACTCGATCCGTATCAACCAACAATATCGCGTCTGTTTCGAGTGGAAAGAAGGGGACGCTTACGACGTGGAGATTGTCGATTATCACTGAAGGAGTTCATAGGACATGATTTTTCCCATTCATCCCGGTGAAATTTTGAAAAATGAATTTATGGAACCTCTCGGCTTGAGTGCGAATAAGCTTGCCGCCGCCTTAAAGGTGCCGACGAATAGGCTTACCGGGATTGTCGGTGGCGACCGGAGCATTACGGCCGATACCGCTTTGCGGCTCTCGGACGCCTTCGGCACGACGCCGGAGTTCTGGGTCGGCTTGCAAAATCACTACAATCTGGAAGTGGCCAGGCAGAAGAAACGGCCTAAGATCGAGAGAATATCGGCGGCGGCATGATATTCTTCTTGAGAATCATACGGCATTGCCGTATAATTTAAGTATGGAAATCGAGTTTGATCCCGATAAGAACGAGGCCAACAAAGGCAAGCATGCCGTCGCCCTGAGCTTTGCCGCGCAGATTTTAATGGACGCCGAGCGGCTGGATATTCTCGATGTCAGGTTCGATTACGCCGAGGAGCGGTTCGTCACTTACGGTAGGGTCGAAGGGCGCGTTTGGGTTTGCGTATTTACCCGGCGCGGAGATATCCACAGAATTATCAGTGTAAGGAAAGCCAATGATCGCGAAACGAAGCGCTACCGAGACACCCCGCGTTGAACCCGATGCCGACGCACCACTGAGTGACGACGAGTTCGAGCGCGGCTACTCGGCTCTTCTGGCGCGAAGCGCGCGCGCCGCGACCGGTTTATCGCAACGCGCCTTTTCCGAGCGCTATGGCATTCCCGCCGCTTCCTTGCGCGATTGGGAGCAGGGTCGGCGGGTCCCCGACAGTGCGACGCGAAGCTATCTGCGTGTCATCGTGAAAATGCCCGATGCGGTGGCACAGGCCCTGCACGATGCGGCTTAGTTTAATGAAGAGTGGGACCGCCATTACTTCCGAAACGCCTCGATAATTTTCACGAAATCGTATTCGATTTTCACGCGGCGGAGAACGATTTTGCTGTTCTCGAAGCTCTGAGCCGAAATATAAATGCGCGCGATATACGGGCGGACGGCGACGACCGCATCTTGATCGAAATCGGGGGCGAACAGCGGTTTGATCGCGCGCTGAAATTCCTCCGCCGTTCGCTCGTCGGCGCCGGCCGACGGCTCGGTAATGACGTCCATTTTTTTATCCAGCCGACCGATGTCGTGGCGAAGGCGGCGAATACTCTTTTCGCGGTCGGTCAGATACGCACCGACGTCCTCGCTCCGGCGCCGGTGACCGAGGGCCTCAAGAATACTTTGAATCTCGGTGCGTTCGCGCGTCAGGCGGCGCTCGTAGGCCTTGCGTTTGGAGGCGAGGGCGGCGCGATTTTTCTTTTGGGAACGGTAGAATCTTTTTAGCGCGGCGGCGTCGAACAGGCGGAGCTGTTCGAGGATAAGGGGCATAAGTTCCGCGTACTTGACGTTCCTGTTGAGACAGGGACGGTGCGCGCAATTGTAAAGATGGTGGCGGACCGGCGATACGAGGACGTCGTGTTCGGCGCAGCGCAGCTTGCGCGACATAATTTGGGTGGCGTGCCGTCGTTCCTTGACTTGACGCGCCCGCGCCGCCCGGGCGCGAACCCGTTCGCGCTGCGCCTTTTCCTCCAGGGTCAGGATTTGATTGAGCAGCGCGCGCTCCTTGCGCAGGGTAGAGCGTTCCTCGATCATCTTTTGGACGCCATCGAAGTAATCTTCGTCGAAAATGGCGAGTTCCGGCGCGGGCACCCTGATCCAATCCTTCTCGGGGCGCAGATGGGAAAGGCGCCTGCCCGTCTCCGGGTGCTTGCGATAAAGCATTCGGTTGAACGTGACCTCGCCTTTGTACAGGGTCTGGCGGAGGAGGCCGGTTTTGCGGGCCAATTGGCCGATCAACGTCGTGGATACCCACTTTCCGCCCTTGGGCGCCGGTTCGCCCTCGAAATTGAGGTCGGCGCAAATCGCCTTAAGAGATTTTTTCTCGGTATATTCCCTGAAAATCCGGCGCACGATATCGGCCTGATGCGGGTTGATATTGCGTAATCCGCGTATCGGTTCGCCGGTTTCGTCGAATTTACGCACGAGATCGTAGCCGTAGGCCTGACCGCCGGGGATCGAACCCTTGAGGACGGCGGCAACCATACCGCGATGTGTCTTGTCCGCGAGGTCCTTTTTTAAACCGCTTGGCGGCCGCCTCGCGGCTCTTGAAGATCAAAGAATAAAGGCCGGACTCGTTGATGATGAGGGATTCTCTGCTCCCGCCTTTGGTATAGATAGTATCTACAGCACTTACATCGTCGTCGATGAGTTCGACGGCGTTCGCGAGCACGTCAGTTTGTTGCTGCACGCTTTCGGTCCGGCGAAGTTCGCCGATCCGCAGACCTATAAGCCCGCGCCGTAATGGCGCGGCTGGTGGACGGTGTCGATAAAAAAAGTATCGGCGCTTTGGCGAGTGGATATGGCATGTTACAATCTCACGATGAGTAAAAAAGTGGCTAAATTATCCCCAGAAGAAGCCAATGACGCTCGTGAGCGGGCATTGCGTTACGAGGCGAGTATGGCGATAGAGGGGATTAGATTGACGCATGAGGAGCGCGTTTTTGCCGATAAAGTGGACGCTGAAGGTTTGAATTACGAAGAGGCGATTGAGAGGACAATTGCATGGCTCGAAGAAACGTATAGCCCAGACGGTTCCAGCCGGTAATGCATCCTCCATATGATGAATTCGTTTACCCCGGCACAAGCGTTCTAATTAATAAATTCGACCTGCGTGACGAAACCGAAGTCAGTAGGCGCGAGCGCCAGTTAAGTCGTATGAGAATGCGGCAACCCCCGCCAAAACTCGCTCTAACTCCCAAAGGCTTCCAAAACATTCATCGACATATTTTTCAGGATATATAACCCCTGGGCCGGGCAATATCGATCCTGTGACCTTTCCGAGGGGAGATCCCTTCCAAGGGGGGATCCCTATTTTGCCGTCCCCAATATCTCGACGGCCAAATGCGAGAGCTGTTTTTCAACATGAAGAACGACAGAGGATTGGCGACGAAGAGTTCCATCATGGCCGTGTCCAGGCTGGCGTTCATCCCCGAACTGTTGCCGTAAAGCCGCTTTTCGTTGTCCAGGACGGCCTTTTCCGCCGCTATGATGGTGTCGATATCCCCGCTGCGCCCGATGTCCTTGACGGTCTTTAAAAGGGCGTTCTGGGCGGAACGATATTTTTCCGCCTCGGGCGTGCGACCGCGGGCGATGGAGGCGGCGTGCTCGCGGGCCATTTTGCGTTGTAAGCTGGCGAGCGCTTTAGACGTAGAGGCGTTTTGCGAGTTCGTCATTGTCGTCGCGCTCCAACCAATCTTCACCAAAAACCCGCACCGCCTCGCTGGTGTTCAAGCGTTGCTCGACGACCCACTCGGCGCCCATGGTTTCCTTCATCACGAGGAGAGATACCGCAGGCAGGATGAGTTGGCGGAAATAGCGGATTTCCGCTTCCTCATCGCCGCGCTCGGTTGCCTCCTGGAGTTTATCCAGAACGGGATCGTTGGGCGCAAATCGTTCCAATTCTTCTTTGGTGTATTCGATCATTTTTACAACTCCTCTATTTTCGTCTTCAGGATGGATTGCGTTTCTCTGATTGTATCGAAAAGGCGCTCCAGGGTCACGCCGTCCGGCGGTTTGAAATCCGCATCGCTCAGCGCCATGCGCAACAAGTTGCCGAGGCGCGCCTGGTCGGCGTTGACCTTGACCAGGGCGATGACCGCCTCGTGACGATGGACGTCGGGCAGGGCGCGCCCCGTCGCCAGACGGCGCACCAGATCCGAGATGCTGAGCCGCGCTTGCCGGGCGAGCGCGACCACCTCGCTTTTTTCCTCCGGCCTCAACCAGACGGTCACCGGGACGCGGTTTTTCGCCGGCATATCGATCCCCCTTCTATCGGTTAAAACGGGGCCCGGTCGTCCGTCGGTATTCGTCGGTGGTGGCTTCCATTGCTGCGATCGCCCGGGCGCGATCGGAAAAAACGACGGGCCTGATCCAGCCGTGTTTAATCTCCATTGGACGCGCCTCCCGTCGGTGCGGTATTCAGACAAGCTCAGGAGTGAGGAGATCCGCCGATGAGCGAACCGCAAAATATGGACGATGAAGACATCAAGGCGTTCGACCTGGCGCAAGCCCAGGACGACGGCGCGCACGTGCCCCACAATGTGGTCAAACGCCTGATCGACGGTGAAAACCCGGTTAAGGTCTATCGCGAATGGCGCGACTTGACGCAAGAGGCCTTGGCCGAGAAGGCGGGGGTGTCGGCGGGGTACGTCAGCCAGATCGAGCGCGGAACGCGCCGGGCGTCGCGCAAGAAATTGCTCGTGATTGCCGAAATCCTCGGCGTCGCCTTCGATGATTTGGCGGAGACATGAAACTGAAGGGCGTATGCCCGACCCGAGGACGAGCGTAAAAAAATATGCCGGAAGATCTCCATAAGGGTTTTTCATCATTCCCGACGGCGAATGGTGGAACGCCCACAGGGCGGCGACGTTTTGATTGCGAATGATCAACGGGCGCAATAGGTTCGAGGGGACCCATCCGGCGGCTGTGCCGATAAAACTGGCCGCCAATGACGTTTCAGGGATGATTGCCGGTCATCTCGAAGGGGCCACCGCGCAACCCCGGACCAACCCTCGGTAAACGACAATTCCACCATAATACCAATTCCCAAAAAGGCAGACTCGTTAACGGTGTTTTAGGCTGGGCATGATTCAAGAAGGAAAACACAGGAGTTTTCCATGAGCCGCCGGTAATACCCCCTTTTTGAATGGTCTCTGCAAGTAGAATGTTTTAAGCCGCCATGGGCATGCCCATGGCAAGTTTTTGTTTTGGCGTTATTCCGCCAATGGCCATGTTGGGCCGTTCATTGTTGTAAGTCCACAACCATGCTGTGGCTGCTTCCTGTACCTCGTCAATCGTTTCAAAAATATATTGGTTCAGCCAATCATATCTGACCGTCCTGTTATAGCGTTCCACGTAGGCATTCTGCTGTGGTTTGCCGGGCTGGATAAATTGCAACCCGATGCCACGTTTCTCGGCCCAGGTCGCCAGCAATTCACTGACATATTCCGGGCCATTATCGCAGCGAATGGTACAGGGCGATCCACGCCACTCGATGATCTGGTTCAGCGCCCGAATAACGCGGGTCGCTGGCAGAGAAAAATCAACCTCGATCCCAAGCCCTTCCCGATTGAAGTCATCAATGACATTGAAGGTCCTGAAGCTACGGCCATCACCGAGTTGATCGTGCATAAAATCCATCGACCACATGTCGTTGATCGTTTTCGGCACAGCAAGCGGTTCCGGCTTTTCCCGATACAGCCGTTTCTTCGGCTTGATCCGCAGGTTCAGCGCCAGCTCGCAGTAAATCCGATAAACACGTTTGTGGTTCCAGCCAAAGCCCCTGACGTTACGCAAATACAAAAAGCACAGCTTGAAGCCCCAGTTGCGTTGCCGGTTCGTCAGCAAGATCAACCCGTCGGCAATCTCGGCATTCTCATCGCTCAGCTTCGGCTGATAGCGATAGCTGCTTTCACTGATCGTGAAGGCCGCGCACGCTGACCGGATGTTAAGCCGCCCCGTGTTGACAGCACATTGTGCCATCTCACGACGCCGGGACGGCTTCACCACTTTTTTGCCAGGGCTTCCTTGATGACATTGTTTTGAAGTTGCACATCGGCGTACATCTTCTTGAGTCGGCTGTTTTCAGCCTCAAGTTCCTTCATCCGCCCCATCAGTGACGCATCCATGCCGCCATATTTGGCCCGCCATTTATAAAAGCAGGCATTGCTCATACCGTGCTCTCGGCAAAGCTCCGGAACCGGCGTGCCAGCCTCCGCCTGCTTCAAAATATTGATGATCTGGCTGTCCGTGTATCGGGATTTCTTCATTTGAATCTCCTGTAAAAACATTACGAGAAAATTCTACTTTTGAAGACGATGGATTCAATTGGTCACAGCAACACCGTGTCGAGTCTATGAGCTGGCGTTTCGAAGTCCAATGTTTTTCTTGGGCGACTGTTAAGTTTTTCAGCAACTCTATTGAGGTCGCGCTGTGAATATCCTGACAAGCAATGTCCCTTGGGAAAATATTGCCGCAGCAATCCATTCGTATTCTCGTTTGTTCCTCGCTGCCAAGGGCTGCTTGGATCACAAAAATATACGTCCATGTTCGTTGCCATTGAGAACTTTCGGTGTGCGGCTAATTCTGTGCCCCGATCCCAAGTTAGACTTTGCCTCAAAAGGTTCGGTAGTTTTTTCATTTGCTTCGATAACGCGGTCACAACGGTCTCCGTGTCTTTTCCATCGACTTTCACCAAGACTGTAAACCTCGATTGGCGTTCCACAACCGTCGCAATGTAACTGTTCTTTGAACCGCAGATGAGATCGCCTTCCCAATGCCCAGGAACGGCCCGATCTTCGATTAAGGCCGGTCGTTCACTGATCGAAACACCGCCAACAATCGCTCCCCTGGAGGCCACTTTATGGTTTTTAGAATGCCTGAACTTGCGTTTGGTTCTCAGGTGGTTTCGCATTTCCTTTCGAAATAAACCACGCGTTTGTATAAACAAACTTTTGTAAATTGTTTCGGGGGACACGCGTAAACTTTC